>NZ_JBXAGC010000023.1:0-77363 GCF_058793725.1 Acidovorax sp. GW835-FHT14B10 | reverse complement strand
CTCTACTGATGTCGCTTGGGTATGGCTTTCTTTTCACCGGGCTATTGTCAGTCCCTGGAAGATCGTAAACACGTTCTCAGCCTGCTTTCATCAGAATTGATGGCTGTCAGCGTTTTCTCTAAACGCCAGGACTGAATTGGCCCTTTAAAAAACAGGACCGGTTTGCCCGCGAGTCCGCCCTGACAGGGTATGGAGAACCGGTCGCTGACCAACGGGCAGGAAGCGTCCATGAAAAAAGCGCTCGGTGAGCGCTTTTTACGGGAGCCGGCAAGATATCCGGCCTATTCCCGGACATCGCCGTGCGTTCAAGCCTTGCGGCGGCGGGCCAGTGCGGCGCCAAGCAGGCCCAAACCCACCAGTGCGATCGAGGCCGGCTCGGGAACTTGGGTGGGATCGCAAGGGGGCGTACCCACGATGCAGCCGGCGAGTTCAACGGAACTGCCCTGGGTTCCAGCGTCTTGAAACTTGGCGGCATAAGGGCTGGTGAATGAAACCCCATTCGTGAGGAAGTTCCCGGCGGTTCCCAGTGTCAGCGCAAAGATATCCGTCTGCGCCTCGCCAACGCCCTGGTTGCCCCCGCCGGAACAGCTGCTGCCATCCCAAATGCAAAGGTCTACGGTTTGAAAAGACGGGAAGTTGGTGTTGCGTGTGGCATCCCAGCCTGCGTTGGCGGACGCGAAATTCAATGTGGGGCTCACGATGTCGATGCCAAACGACATCAGCCGGTTGGTCCCCGGACCGAAGGAGTTGTTCAACACCTCCACTTCAAAGATGGCTTGCGCTGCAGTCAAAGAGTTGAGTGTGAACTTCACCGTTGCGTAAAGCGCGGCGCCATCCTGGGTTGCCGAATACAGAATCGAACCCGTGTCGGCCACGTTGTCGAAGATCATGGCCGCAGCATGGCTGCTGCCCATTCCCATCAATCCGCCGCAAAGGGCAACGGTGTGAAGAAGTTTCTTGAGATGCATGGGGGACTTTCTTTGAATTTGCTTAGAGCCTGTTTACGATCTCCCAGGGGTCGCGCAGCGGCCTTTGCGGGATGGGATGTAAGGCGCGGTGCGCAGTGGATAGCCAAGCTATCCACAAGCGCCGCAACGCCGCAGACCGCCCGCAAAGACCACTGCCCGAAGGGTTGGAGCGAAATCGGGCGATTGGACGCCCCGGCTGCTTGCATGGGCACCAGCCCATGCGGCGCATCCGAAGCATCCACTCATCCCGATTGCGCTCCAACGCGATCCCCTGCGAGATCGTAAACAGACTCTTACAGGGATGCGCCACCAGAAAGCATGATGTATGCCAGTCAAAAAATAGATAACAAAATCAAACACTTCGTATCCCAATTTCACAGACCATTGGATGGGGTGTAAAAAAAGTCGACAAACAGGGGCTGGGTAGCCCCCGGGCCCATGGGCGGGCGCGCGGGGGTTGCTTTGCATTCCCAGGCCGCGCAGGCGATGGCCCTGCCCACGCTGCGCGGCCAGCCAACCACCTCAGTTAACATTCACCCTTCGAACCGCCCGGCACGCCAGCGCGCCCGGCGGCGACTGCGGACCGGCCCTGGCGCTTTGTCAGCGGTGCGGTGTTACAGGTGATTCGTGCGTCTCAATTCCATCAAACTCTCCGGCTTCAAGTCGTTTGCTGAACCCACCAATTTCATGCTGCCCGGTCAACTGGTCGGCGTGGTGGGGCCGAACGGCTGCGGCAAGTCCAACATCATGGATGCGGTGCGCTGGGTTCTGGGCGAAAGCAAGGCCAGCGAGCTGCGTGGCGAGTCCATGCAGGACGTGATCTTTTCCGGCACCACCACGCGCAAGCAGGCCAGCCGCGCCAGCGTCGAGCTGGTGTTCGACAACTCCGACCACCGTGCGGGCGGCCAATGGGGCCAGTACGGCGAGGTGGCCGTGCGCCGCGTGCTCACGCGCGACGGCACCAGCAGCTATTACCTCAACAACCAGCCCGTGCGCCGCCGCGACGTGCAGGACGTGTTCCTGGGCACGGGCCTGGGGCCGCGCGCCTACGCCATCATCGGCCAGGGCACCATCAGCCGCATCATCGAAAGCCGCCCCGAGGAACTGCGCCTGTTCCTCGAAGAGGCCGCCGGCGTCTCCAAATACAAGGAGCGCCGCCGCGAGACCGAGAACCGCCTGCACGACACGCGCGAGAACCTCACGCGGGTCGAAGACATCCTGCGCGAGCTCAACGCCAACCTCGAAAAGCTCGAAAAACAGGCCGAGGTGGCCGCCAGATACAACGCGCTGCAGGCCGACGCCACACTCAAGCAGCACCAGCTGTGGTTCCTCAAGCGCGCCGACGCTGAAGCCGACCAGGCCAAGGTGCGCCTGGACGGCCTGCAGGCCGTGAACGACCTCGAATCGCGCATGGCCGACCTGCGTGCCGTGGAGTCCGACCTCGAAACCATCCGCCAGGCGCATTACGCCGCTGGCGACCAGGTCAACCAGGCCCAGGGCAAGTTGTATGAGGCCACGGCCGAGGTGGGCAAGCTCGAAGCCGAGATCCGCTACGTGGTCGAAGGCCGCCAGCGCGTGGAGCAGCGCCTCGTCACCCTGGCCGAGCAGGTCGCCCAGTGGCAAACCCGCAAGGAAGAGGCCGACATCGAGCTCGAAAATCTCGCGGGTGCCGGCGTGGACGCCGAAGAGCGCGCCGAGATGCTGGCCGCCCAGGTCGAAGAGCAGGCCATGCAGCTGCCCGACCTCGAAGAAGCCCTGCGCCGGGCGCAAAGCCGCACGGCCGAGCAGCGCAGCAGCGTCGTGCAGGTGCAGCAGCAGATTGGCGTGCTGGCCGCCGAGCAGCGCAGCTTTGACGAGCAAAGCCGCCAGCTCGACGCCCGCTTTGAACGCCTGCGCACCGACCGCAATGCGCTGGCAGCGCCCGACGAAGCCCGCCTGGCCAACCTGCGCGAGCAATTGGAAGAGGCCCAGGAAATCGCCGAGACCACCGAGGCCCGCCTGCACGAGCTGCAGGAGTCCGTGCCCCAGCTCGACGACGACCGCCGTGCGCGCCAGCAGGCCGTGAACACCGAAAGCGCCCGCCAGACCGACCTGTCCGCGCGCATGGAGGCGCTCAAGGCGCTGCAGGAAAAGGTCAAGACCGACGGCAAGCTGCGTCCCTGGCTGGCCAAACACGGGCTCGATGGCCTGCAAGGCCTGTGGAGCCGCATCCACATCGAACCCGGCTGGGAAAACGCGCTGGAAGCCGCGCTGCGCGAGCGCCTGGGCGCGCTGGAAGTAGGGCGCCTGGACATGGTGCGCGGTTTCCTCGGGTCGGGCGGCACCGATGCCCCGCCCGCGCGGCTGGCCTTCTACAGCGCCCCCGCTGCCGGCCACCCCGAAACATCCTCACCCCACGCCCGCCTGTCGGACCTGCTGCGCCTTCACGATGCCGGCCTGCGTGCCGTGCTCACCGACTGGCTGCAGGGCTGCACCACCGCGCCCACGCTGGACGAGGCCCTGGCCCGCCGCAGCCAGCTGCAACCCGGCGAGATGGTGTTCGTGCCCACCGGCCATGCCGTCAGCGCCCACAGCGTGAGTTTTTACGCGCAGGACTCCGAGCAGTCCGGCATGCTGGCCCGCGCGCAGGAAATCGAGCACCTCGAAAAGGAGCTGCGCGCCCAGGCATTGATTGCCGAAGAATCGCGCACCGCCCTGGTCCGTGCCGAGGCGGCGTATGCCGACGCCTCGCAGCGCCTGGTGTCCGCACGCCGCGAAGCCACCGAAACCCAGAGCCGCGCGCACGAGCTGCAGGTCGAAACCCTGCGCCTCACGCAGCTGGCCGAACAGACCCGCGCGCGCAGCCAGCAGATCGACGGCGACCTGGCCGAGGTCGAGGCCCAGCTGGCCGACCTGCAGGAGCGCCGCGTGTCCGCCGAGGCGCGCTTTGAAGAACTCGACATGCAGCTGGCCGACAGCCAGGAGCGCGAGGCCCAACTGGGCGACAAGGTGATCGAAGCCGAGCGCAAGCTCACCGCCTGCCGCGAGCAGCAGCGCACGCTGGAGCGCCAGGCGCAGGAAGCCACGTTCTCGCAGCGCAGTGTGGAGGCGCGCCGGGGGGAGCTGTCCCGATCGATCGAAACCGCCACCCAGCAGGCCACGGCGCTGACCGACGAGCAGCAGCGTGCGCGCGATGAGCTGGCCCGCCTGTCCGACGCCGCCGCGCAGGGCGGCCTGCAGCAGGCGCTCGACATGAAGATGGAGCGCGAAAAGGCCCTTTCAGCCCAGCGCAGCGAATACGACGACCTCACGGCCAAGCTGCGCGCCAGCGACGAGCGCCGCATGCAGCTCGAACGTGCGCTCGATCCGCTGCGCGCGCGCATCACCGAATTCCAGCTCAAGGAACAGGCCGCGCGCCTGGGCCTGGAGCAATACACCACGCTGCTGGCCGATGCCCAGGCCGACCTGCAGGCCGTGGCCCAGTCGATCGCCGACGGCAATGTGCGCGTGGGCGGCCTGCAAGGAGAAATCGACCGCCTGCACCGCGAGATCGCCGCCCTGGGTGCGGTGAACCTGGCGGCACTCGACGAGCTGAAACTCGCCAGCGAACGCAAGGTGTTCCTGGATGCGCAGACGACAGACCTCACCGAGGCCATGAACACGCTGGAAGACGCGATCCGCAAGATCGACGGTGAAACGCGCCAGCTGCTGTCGGGCACCTTCGACACCGTCAACGCACACTTTGGCCGCATGTTCCCCGAACTGTTCGGGGGCGGGCAGGCCAAGCTCATCATCACGGGCGACGAAATCCTCGATTCGGGCGTGCAGGTAATGGCGCAGCCACCCGGCAAGAAGAACCAGACCATCCACCTGCTGTCGGGCGGCGAGAAGGCCCTGACGGCGATCGCGCTGGTGTTTGCCATCTTCCAGCTCAACCCCGCGCCGTTCTGCCTGCTCGATGAGGTGGACGCGCCGCTGGACGACGCCAACACCGAACGCTATGCCAAGCTGGTCTCCAGCATGAGCCGCGAGACCCAGTTCCTGTTCATCAGCCACAACAAGATCGCCATGGAAATGGCCGAACAGCTGATTGGCGTGACCATGCAGGAGCAGGGCGTCTCGCGCATCGTGGCCGTCGATATGGAAAGCGCCCTTTCCATGGCGAATGTATGAAGCACCCCCCCCCTGTGTCGCTTCGCGCCTTCCCCCTCCAGGGGACGACGCCCTCGCTGCGGGGCGGCCCTTGTTCGGCGTCCCTGGCATGGGCTGCGCCAGTTTCATGCGCAGCTGGGTGTGCGCAGCGCAACGGATAGCCGACAATATTTTCTATGAGCACATTGCAACTGAGTCTGGCCATCATCGGCGGTCTGGTGCTGGCCCTGATCGTGGCCTACAACACCTGGACCTCCCGGCGCAATGCGCCCAAGCGCGCCTTGCCGCAAGAGCCCGAGCGCACGGCCGAACCGGTGCTGCGCCAGGAGCCCGCCTTCGATGCCGATGCGGCCGCGCCGGTGGATGGCGGCGCGTTCCATGGCCTGGACCGCGGCCCCGATCCCGCCAGCCACACGGTGGATGCCAGCGATGCCATGGAGCTGCCGGTGCCGCCCCTGCTGCACGAGCGCCGCCTGGGGCTGGACCCGCTGATCGACATCATCGCCACGCTGCAGCCCGAGCAATCCGTGTCGGGCGATGCGGCGCTGGCCGCGCTGCCGCCCACGCGCCGTGCGGGCAGCAAGCCTTTTGCCATCGAAGGCCTCAACGAGGCCACGCAGCAGTGGGAAACCCCCGCGTCCGGCCAGCGCTACCAGAGCTTTCAGGCCGGCGTGCAACTGGCCAACCGCACGGGCGCGCTCAACGAGATCGAGTTTTCGGAATTCGTGGTCAAGGCGCAGGCCTTCGCCGATGCCATCAATGCCGCGCCCGACTTTCCCGACATGCTGCAGGAAGTGGCCCGCGCCCGCGAGCTGGACCAGTTCGCCAGCGACCACGACGCCCAGCTCATGTTCATGCTGCGCGCCCGCCAGGCCGCGTGGAGCCCCGGTTATGTGCAGCAGAACGCCGCCCGTCTGGGTTTTGTGGCTGGCGCCATGCCCGGCCGCCTGGTGCTGCCGGCCGGCACCCAGGGCCTGCCGCCCGTGCTCACACTGGGCTACGACACGCAGGCCGCTCTGGCCGAAGACCCCGAGCAATCCGCCATCCGTGACCTCACGCTGAGCCTGGATGTCGCCCAGGTGCATCGCAGCGAACAGCCCTTTGCCCGCCTGCGCGACGTGGCTGCCGCCCTGTGCCAGGCCATGGACGGTGTGCTGTGCGACCAGAATGGCCAGCCACTGCCCGCCATGGCCATGGACCCGATTGCCGCCGACCTGGAGCTGTTGTACGACCAGCTCGATGGGCGTGATCTGTCGGCCGGGTCGGTGCTGGCGCGGCGTCTCTTCAGTTGAGCGCTGGTGCGGTCATGACCGAGAATTTGGACCTGTTTTCGGCTCCAGCGCCCGTGGATCCAGCGCAGCCAGCCATCAGAATCAAGGCGCTGCGCGACCAGCTCAACCACTGGGCGCACCAGTACTACGTGCTGGACGCGCCCACCGTGCCCGACGCCGAATACGACCGCGTGTACCGCGAGCTGCAGGCGCTGGAAGCCGCGCACCCCGACCTGGTCACCCCCGATTCGCCCACGCAGCGCGTGATTGGCGCGGTGATGGAGGGCCTGGTGCCCGTGCGCCACGCGGTGCCCATGCTCAGCATCCACACCGAAACCGACACCGAGGCCACGGGCGCGCAGGCGTTCGACGCCCGCGTGCGCCGCGAACTGGGCCTGTCGGATGCCGACCCCGCCATCGAATACGTGGCGGAACCCAAGTTTGACGGTCTGGCCATGAGCCTGCGCTACGAACACGGCCGCCTGGTGCAGGCCGCCACGCGCGGCGATGGCGAGGTGGGCGAGGATGTCACGCACAACATCCGCACGATCCGGCAGATTCCCCTCACACTGCCCGGTGATGTGCCGCCTTTGCTGGAGGTGCGCGGCGAGGTCTACATGCGCCGGGCCGACTTCGACGCGCTCAACGAGCGCCAGCGCGAGCAGGGTGGCAAGACCTTCGTCAACCCGCGCAATGCGGCAGCGGGTGCGGTGCGCCAGCTCGATTCGGGCATCACGGCCCAGCGCCCGCTGAGCTTTTTTGCCTATGGCCTGGGCGCCATCACGCCGCTCGGCGAGGGCGGGCCGGTGTTTCGCACCCATTACGAGATGCTGCAGACCCTGAAATCATGGGGCTTTCCAGTCGCAGCGCAGGTACGGATTGCGGTGGGTGCTGCTGAATTGGTCACATTTCACCGGCAGGTGGGCGCCAGCCGCGATGCGCTGCCCTATGACATCGACGGCGTGGTCTACAAGGTGAATTCGCTGCAGCTGCAGCGCGACCTGGGCTTCAAGACGCGCGAGCCGCGCTGGGCCGTGGCGCACAAGTACCCGGCGCAGGAAATGGCCACCAAGGTCGAAGCCATCGACGTGCAGGTGGGCCGCACCGGCAAGATCACACCCGTTGCACGCCTGGCGCCGGTGTTCGTGGGCGGTGTGACCGTCACCAACGCCACGCTGCACAACCTGTTCGAGATCCGCAAGAAGGGCGTGCGTGTGGGCGACACCGTCATCGTGCGCCGCGCGGGCGATGTGATCCCCGAAGTGGTGGGCGTAATTGCCCCCACGCTCGGCACTGACGTGTCCTCGCTGCCCCCCAGGGGGGCTGACCCCGCCTTGGGGCGGCCCGGCGGCGGGGTCATGCCCGGCACCCGCGCCGGCTACGTGCCCAACTTCCGCATGCCCAAGGCCTGCCCCGTGTGCGGCAGCGACGTGGTGCGCGAAAAGGGCGAGGCCAACCACCGCTGCACGGGCGGCCTGTTCTGCGCTGCCCAGCGCAAGGAGGCCATCCTGCACTTTGCCGCGCGCCGCGCCATGGACATCGAAGGCCTGGGCGACAAGCTGGTGGACCAGCTCGTGGACGCCAACGTGATCCGCACGCTGCCCGACCTGTACCGGCTGGGCCTGACCTCGCTGGTCGCGCTGGAGCGCATGGCCGACAAATCGGCCCAGAACGTGCTGGCCGCGCTCGAACGATCCAAGCAGACCACCTTGCCGCGTTTTCTGTTCGGCCTGGGGCTGCGCCATGTGGGCGAAGCCACGGCCAAGGACCTGGCGCGGCATTTCGGCACGCTCGACGCGATCATGGATGCCAGCGTCGAGCAGCTGCTGCAGGTGAATGACGTGGGCCCCGTGGTGGCACAAAGCCTGCACACCTTCTTTCAGCAAGCGCACAACCGCGAGGTCGTCGAGCAGCTGCGCGCCTGCGGCGTGACCTGGCCCGAAGGTGCCCCCGCCGAGCGCGCACCGCAGATTCTTGCCGGCAAGACCGTGGTGCTGACGGGCACCTTGCCCACCCTGGGCCGCGATGCCGCCAAGGACCTGCTCGAAGCCGCCGGTGCCAAGGTAGCCGGCTCGGTCAGCAAGAAAACCAGCTACGTGGTGGCGGGCGAAGAGGCCGGCAGCAAGCTGGCCAAGGCCTTGGAGCTGGGCGTGCCCGTGCTCGACGAGGCCGGCATGCTGGCGCTGCTGCACGCGGGCGCAGCGGCCGAGGGTGCGGGCTGATGGCACTGGCGCGGCGCGCACCCCGCTTGGGCCTGGCGCTGGGCAGCGGCTCGGCACGCGGCTGGGCGCACATCGGCGTGCTGCAGGCACTGGCCGAAGAAGGCGTGCGGCCCGACATCGTGTGCGGCTCGTCCATCGGCGCGCTGGTGGGCGCGGCCTATGCCGGGGGGGAGCTCGATCGCTTTTCCGACTGGGTGCAGGGCCTGGGCATGCGCGATGTGTTCGGTTTCATGGACTTCAACCTCTCGGGCGGCATGCTCAAGGGCGAGAAGCTGATTGCCTTTTGGCGCCGCAATTTCGCGGACTTTGACATCGAGGCCGCGCCCATGTCCTTTGGCGCCGTGGCCACCGATCTGCATTCGGGCGCCGAGGTCTGGCTGCGCCATGGCTCGATTGCCAATGCGGTGCGTGCCTCCATCGCGCTGCCGGGTCTGTTCACGCCGGTGGTGCAGGACGACGGGCGGCTGCTGGTGGATGGCGGCCTGGTCAACCCCGTGCCCGCGTCGCTCGCGCGCGCCATGGGGGCGGACATCGTGATCGCGGTGGACCTGAACAGCGACATCCTGCACCGCAACATGCACCCCCTGGCCGTTGTACGTGAGCCGCAGGCCGATGCACCGGAGGCGGTTGGCGCCGGCCCTGCAGCGCCCGAGCCCGAACCTGCACGCAATGGCGACTGGATGCGCCGCCTGAAGTTCTGGAGTCCGGGGGCTGGTGACGCTGCGGCGGCGCCCGTGCCGCGCGTGCCTTCGATGCTGGACGTGGTGATGACCAGCGTCAACATCATGCAGATGCGCATCACCCGCAGCCGCATGGCGGGCGACCCACCCGAGGTGGTGGTGGCGCCCGCGCTGGGGCACCTGGGGCTGCTGGACTTTCACCGCGCCGCCGAAGCCATCGAGGAAGGCCGCCGCGCCGCTCGGGCTGCACTGCCGCAGCTGCGGCGTTTCATGGCATGAAGCTATTTCTTTCATAGCCGCTAGCGCTTTACCAGTAAGCGCCAGAGGCACTTTTTACTCCAATTTTCCATGCTCTCCCTGATGACCCTGCGCGCCGCGTTCGCGCGGCTGCTGCGCCGGCCCGAGCGGCTGCTGTCGCTGCACAGCCTGGCCTGGCTGCTGGCCGCCTTGCCGCTGGCCCTGCTGCTGTATGCGCTGGTGCTGGTGCCATTCACGCCGTCCATTGGTGACATCCGCAAGGCCAAGAGCGAGCTGCCGGCGCAGCTCCTGTCGGCCGATGGCAAGCTGCTGGCCGAATACCGCTGGGCCAACCGCGACTGGGTGGAGCTGAATCAGATTTCGCCCAACGTGGTGAAGGCCCTCATCGCCACCGAAGACCACCGCTTTTACGAGCACTTCGGGCTGGACTGGCGGCGCACGGCATCGTCGGTGGTGCTGACGCTGCGGGGTGATCCGCAGGGCGGCTCCACCATCACGCAGCAGCTGGCGCGCAATCTGTTCCCCGAGGAAATCGGCCGCTCGCGCACGCTCACGCGCAAGCTCAAGGAGGCGATCACCGCGCTCAAGATCGAGGCCTCGTACACCAAGGACGAGATCCTGGAGACCTACCTCAACACCGTGCCGTTCCTGTACAACGCCTACGGCATCGAGATGGCCGCGCGCACCTATTTCGACAAGTCGGCCGACCAGCTCAATGTGCTGGAGAGCGCCACGCTGATCGGCATGCTCAAGGGCACGGCCTACTACAACCCGGTGCTCAACCCCGAGCGTGCCAGGGACCGGCGCAACACCGTGTTGTCGCAGATGGTCAAACGCGGCAAGCTGGATGCCAAGCAACTGGAGCCGCTGCAAAAGCGCCCGCTGCGTGTCAATTTCGAGCGCCAGACCGAGGTCATGGGCCCGGCGCCGCACTTTGCCATGCACTTGCGCAAACAGCTTATTGCCTGGGCCGACAGCCAGGGCTACAGCCTGTATTCCGACGGCCTGGTGATTCGCACCACCATCGACTCGCGCCTGCAGGCCTATGCCAACCAGGCGGTGGCGCGCCAGGGGCGCCAGTTGCAGGGCGTGGCCGACGCCGCCTGGGCGCGGCGCGACGGCTGGGGCCCGCACAACGCGCTGGTGCAAACGCTGGTGCGCGAAAGCGCCGAATACCGCAGCGCCGTCGACAAGGGTGAAGCGCCCGAGGATGCGCTCAAGGAGCTGCTGGCCGACAGCGCCTTCATGGCCAAGCTGCGCACCGAAAAAACGCGCGTGCAGGCGGGCTTTCTGGCGCAGGACCCGGTCACCGGCCATGTGCTGGCCTGGGTGGGCAGCCGCGATTTTGCGCAAGACCCCTTCGACCATGTGCAGGCGGCGCGGCGCCAGCCCGGCTCCACCTTCAAGCCCTTTGTGTATGGCGCGGCGTTTGCCAACGGCGCTTCGCCCGACGACACGCTGATGGATGAGGCCGTGGAAATCCCCCTGGGTGGCGGCCGCGTGTGGCGCCCCACCGATGGCCGCCCGCCCAGCGATCAGCCCATGACGCTGGGCGACGGCCTGGCGTACTCCCGCAACACCATCACCGCGCAGGTCATGCAGCAGGTGGGGCCGGCCCGCGTGGCCGAGGTGGCACGCGCCCTGGGCGTGCGCCAGTCGCCGCTCGAAGAAGTGCCGTCGCTCGCGCTGGGCACCAGTCCGGTCACGCTCAAGGAGATGGTGACGGCCTACAGCTCCATCGCCAGCCTGGGGCGCTATGTGGAGCCGGTGCTCATCACCCGCATCGAAGACCGCCATGGCAAGCTGCTGGAGGCCTTTGCCCCGCCCACGCCCGAGGCGGTGTTTGACGCCCGCGCCGCGCAAACCCTGCGCAACACCCTGCGCGGCGCCGTGGACCGGGGCACGGCCACGGCCATCCGCACGCGCTACGGCATCCAGGCGGATGTGGCGGGCAAGACCGGCACCACGCAGGACAACACCGACGGCTGGTTCATCCTCATGCACAGCCGCGTGGTGGCGGGCGCCTGGGCTGGCTTCAACGACGGGCGCATCACGCTGCGCAGCGACTACTGGGGGCAGGGCGCCCGCAGCGCGCTGCCCATGGTGGGCGAATTCATGCAGCAGGCGCTGCGCGCCAACGTGGTCCACGGCCGGGACCGGTTCGTGGACGAGTTCGACACCGCACCGTCGCTGGACCGTTCGCTGGACAGCATGCGCGACTGGATCCGGGGCCTGTTCCGCAGCGATCCGCCCGCACCGCCTGCGCCATCTGCCCAGCCGTCCCCCGCGCCCGCGCCGCGCCGCCTGCCACCGGTGACCACCGATGACGCGCCATCGTTGCCACCCGTCCGCGGCGAGGAGCTGGGGGCGCCTGACCTGCCGGGGCTTGCGGGCGGTTGACCGCCTGCCTGTGTTCATGCATGGTGATGCCATGCAGATCCCGGCGAACCCTGCATCCAAAATACCTGGAACATTCCGGCCGCCCGTGCGTTGAAGCACCTGTTCACCATGGGAATCTGCAGCCACCTCGATGACGAAGCATGCGCCGCGCAAGCGCAGCGCGGCGACCGCGCGGCGTTTTCGGAGCTGGTGGCACGCTTTCAGGACCGCATTTACCGTTTTCTGGTGCGGCTGACGCGCTCGCCCGACGATGCGCTGGAGCTGACACAGGAAACGTTTTTGCACGCCTACCAGGCCCTGGCGCGCTGGACGCCCGACGCCCGGCTGAGCACCTGGCTGTTTCGCATCGCCCGCAACCTTGCGTTTGACTGGTTGCGGCGCGGCAAGCGCGTGGCCTTTGTGCCCTGGGACGAAGACGAAGCCGCCAGCCACCCCGACCCCGCGCCGGCACCCGATGCCGTGCTGGAGACGGCGCAGCGCTACCAGGGCCTGGAAAAAGCCCTGGCGCGGCTGCCTCCCGAACACCGCGAGATCCTGCTGCTGCGGGAGATCGAAGAAATGTCGTACGACGACATCGCCACCGTGTTGGACCTGAACACCGGCACCGTCAAGTCGCGCATTGCACGGGCGCGCGCCGGGTTGCTGGAAAAAATGCCGCGCTGAATGGAGACCATGCCATGACCTGCCCACGACACACCGACCTGTCCGCCTATGCGGACGACATGCTGTTCCCCGCCGAGCGCGCCCGCTTCAGCCTTCACCTGGCGGGCTGCTCCGCGTGCCAGCACCGGCTCGATGAAATCACCGTGCTGGGCCAGAGCCTGCGCGCCTTGCCGTCGCCCCGGCTGGGCCTGGACCTGGCGGCGCAACTGAACGACCGCTTGCACGCTCCGCCACCAGGGCGGCGGCCAGCGCGCCCCAGGCCCGCATGGCCCGCCTGGCTGGGCTGGATGCCCACCGGACTGGCGGGCGGGCTGGCACTGGCCTCGGGCATCTGGCTGGGCGGCCTGTTGCTGGGCGGCGGCGCGGCCACGGTGCCCAGCGCCGGCCTGGTGCGGGTATTCGACCCCGTGCCGCCGGGCGGCCTGTGCACCGCCGCAGAAATCTGCCGTCTCTCGAAAGGAATGCCATGAACCGCCGCAGCGCACCGGCATGGCTTCTGGCCGTGTCGCTGGCCCTGAATGCCGGCATTGTCGTGGCCGTGGCCCTGCACCAGTTGCAGCCCCCCACCCAGGCGGGCGCTGCCAGGCCAAGCGCCTTGAACCTGCCCGATTACCTGGAGTTGACCCCCGAGCAGCGCCAGCGCTGGCAGCAGCTCGAACCCGCCTTCCTGAGCGACCTGGCCGCCAACTGGGGCGATATCCACCGGCACCGCGAGGCGCTGGTGCGGCATATTTTTGCCGACCCGCCGCAGCGCGCCGCCATCGACGCCGAGCAGGCCCGCATTGCCGCCCTGCAGGACGCACAGCAGCAGCGTGTGATTGCGCAGCTGCTGGCCGAGCGCGCGCTGCTCGACGAGGGGCAGCGTGCCCGCCTGATGGCCCTGCTGTTCCGCCGCTATGCCCAGGAATCCTCGCAAGAGGAGCTGCTGCACCGCGATTGAGGGCAGCCCAGCGGTGCCAGAGCGGGGGCCGTTAAAAACGGTGCATCAAAAAAGCGGCAAAACAGCTGGAACATTGATGGTCGTCCGTCGTTTGAAGCAACAAGGCCCGGCAATTGCCGGCCCTTTTGTTCAACCTACCGGAGTCCTCCCATGAAATCCCCTCTGTACCTTGTGCTCGCCGCCGCCCTGACCCTGCCGGTTGCCACGCTGGCCGCCAGTCCGGCGGCCCATGACCACGGCGCCATAGCACCCCAGAAAATCGAACGCAATGCCGGCAGGAAATGGCACATCGATGCTCCGCTGCGCCAGGGCATGAGCGCCATGCACAAGGCCGTGAACCGCACGCTGCCCCTGGCCCATGCGGGCAAGGCCCAGGCAGCCGACTACGACACCTTTGGCGCGGAAATCTCCAAACAGGTGGCGTTCATCGTGGAGAACTGCAAGCTCGAACCCCAGGCCGATGCCCAGCTGCACATCGTGATCGGCGAGATTCTGGGCGGCGTGGATGCCGCGCAGGGCAAGGAAGGCGAGAAGGCGCGCGCGGCGGGGCTGGTGAAGGTGGCGCAGGCACTCAACACCTACGGCAGCCATTTCAACCATTCCGGCTGGAAAGCCATCGCGCTGCCGCATTGAGTGCGCGAGTGAACCCCGGGCCACACGGTGCGGGCGGCGGGCTATTCCAAGTCGATGCAGTGTAGCCCGAACTGCCCGGCCTTGCGGTCGGCGAAATAGTGTTCCAGCGTTTCCTTGACGGTGCGGAACGCCAGCTCGTCCCAGGGCACCTCGGCTTCGGTGAACAGGCGCGCCTCGATGGTCTCGTAGCCGGGATTGAATTGGTCGCTGAGCAGCCGGGCGCGGTAGAACAGGTGCACCTGGCCCACGCGGCGCACGTTCAGCAGGCTGAACAGCGGGCCCATCTCGATCTGGGCGCCGGCCTCTTCGTCGGTTTCGCGGGCTGCGCCCTGGGACGTGGTTTCATCGAGTTCCATGAACCCGGCCGGCAGCGTCCACTTGCCCCAGCGAGGCTCGATGTTGCGCTTGCACAGCAGCACCCGGCCGTCGGCAAACTCCGGCACGGTGCCCACCACATTCAGCGGGTTCTCGTAGTGCACCGTGTGGCAGGCCGGACAGACGGCGCGCTGGCGGGTGTCGCCATCGTCGGGCAGGCGGTAAACCACGGCCGTACCGCAGGCGCGGCAGTGTTGGATCGGGCTGCGAAAGGTCATGCGAAAAATAGGATTCAAACAGGCTGCAGACGCTTGTGCATAAAGCGCTTGCAACGATGAAAAGTAAAGCGGATGCGGGCAATGCCTGGGCGGCTACACCACGCTCAGGCGCAGCGGGGTGAGGCCGTCCACGCCGCCTTCGAGCACATCACCGCGCACCACGGCACCCACGCCTTCGGGCGTGCCGGTGTAGATCAGGTCGCCGGGCTGCAGCTCCCAGGCGGCAGACAGGTGCTCGATGGTTTCGGCAATGTTCCAGATGAGCTGGGCCACGTTGCTGCGCTGGCGCTCGGCGCCATTGACCTGCAGCCAGATGGCGGCATGGGACACGTCACCCGCCTGTGCGGCCGGCGTGATGGGGCCGATGGGGGCGCTGGCATCAAAGCCCTTGCCGATGCACCAGGGGCGGCCCTGTTTCTTCATGTCGTTTTGCAGGTCGCGGCGCGTCATATCGAGGCCCACGGCGTAGCCGTAGATGTGGGCCAGCGCATCGGCGGCCTGGATGTTTTTGCCGCCCTTGCCAATGGCCACCACCAGTTCGATCTCGTGGTGCAGGTTGGCCGTGCGGCTGGGGTAGGGCAGCAGACCGGTTTCGCCGGCGTTGACCACCACGATGGCATCGGCGGGTTTCATGAAGAAGAAGGGCGGCTCGCGGCCGGTGAAGCCCATTTCCTTGGCGTGCTCTTCGTAGTTGCGGCCCACGCAGTAAATGCGGTGCACGGGAAAACGGTCGCCAGAGCCCACAACGGGCACGCTGGCCACAGGCGCGGGAGAGAAAACATAGCTCATGGGGTCTTTCTGCTGCAGGATGGTCAATGCGGCGGGGCGCAGGCGCGGGGCCCTGGCGCGGTGGCGCCGCCTTGCACCAGTGTGCCACGGGGCCGGTGTGTCTGCCGAGCGGCGCTACACTCGCGCCCGTGGTGTCCCTGCCGACGCAGACCGGCGACGCCCACCTCCCCGCCACCCCCCTTCGTGCTCCAACCACGCTCTGCAGCCCATGAAACTGTTCAACTATTTCCGCTCGTCGGCGTCGTTTCGCGTGCGCATCGCGCTGCAGTACAAGGGGCTTGGCTACGAATACATCCCCGTGCACCTGGTGCGCGGCGAGCACCACGACCCGGCCTACACCGGCCGGGTGGGCGATGCCCTCGTGCCCACCTTGCTGACCGACGATGGCGTGGCGCTGTCCCAGTCCATGGCCATCATCGAATACCTTGATGAAATCCACCCTGCGCCGCCCCTGCTGCCCGCCGAGCCGCTGGCCCGGGCCCAGGTGCGGGCCCTGGCGCAGATGGTGGCGTGCGAAATGCACCCCTTGAACAACCTGCGGGTGCTCAAATACCTGGTGCATGAGCTGAAGGTTTCGGAGGACGCCAAGAACGCCTGGTACCAGCATTGGGCGCGCAGCGGGCTGGAGGCATTCGAGCGCCAGCTGGAGCTGCTGGCGCAGCAGCGCGTGGCGCAGGGGCTGGCGCCTTCGGTGTATTGCTGGGGCGATGCCCCCACGCTGGCCGACTGCTGCCTGGTGCCGCACGTCTTCAATTGCCAGCGCTTCAATGTCCACCTGCAAGGGCTGCCGCTGACCATGGCGGCCTTTGCTGCCTGCATGGCGCTGCCCGCATTCCTGCAGGCACAGCCCTCGGCCTGCCCGGACCATCAGCCGTGAGCAGGCCATGAACCTCTCCCCAGGGATGGCGCACGCCGACTGGCTGCAGCCGCAGTGGCCCGCGCCTGCCGGCGTGCACGTCCTGTGCACCACGCGGGCCGGTGGCGTCAGCAGCGGCCCCTATGCCAGCCTGAACCTGGGCAGCCATGTGGGCGATGCGCCAGCGGCAGTGCAGGCCAATCGCCAGCGGTTGCAGGCAGTGGTGCAGGGCGCTACCCCGGGCGCCCGGCCCGTTTTTCTGAACCAGGTGCATGGCACGGCAGTGACCGAGATCGACCACGCCATGCCCGACGGCACCGAGGCCGATGCCTGTGTGGCCACGGAGCCGGGCGCCGTCTGCACCATCATGGTGGCCGATTGCCTGCCCGTGCTGCTGGCCCATGCATCTGGTGCCATGGTGGGGGCGGCCCATGCGGGCTGGCGCGGGCTGGCGGGAATGCAGGGGGTGGGCGTTCTGGAATCTGTGTTTGAAAAATTCACGGTCCTGGCGCTTGCTGGTAAAGCGCAACCAGCCATCAAAAACGAAGCCATTGATGCACTGGCTGCGGACACGATGGCGTGGCTGGGGCCCTGTATCGGCCCCACAGCCTTCGAGGTGGGTGCAGAGGTGCGCGAGGCATTCTGCCAACACCACCCGGCGGCCCAGGCGTGCTTTGTGGCGCAGGGCCAGGGCAAGTTCCTGGCCGATCTGGCGGCGCTGGCGCGGCTGCGGCTGCGCGCCCTGGGCGTCACGCAGATCTACGGCAACGACAGCAGCGCGGCGTGGTGCACCGTGGGCAATGCCTCACGGTTCTTTTCGTACCGGCGCGACCAGAGGGCTCTTGGTGGCAGCGGCCGCATGGCCGCCTGCATCTGGCGCGGCTGATGCTGCCGGCGCAGCCTCCGCATCCGGCAGATTGCCGGCTTGCTCAGCATCATAGGCGGCCTGCTGCGCCTGCTCGCGCGCCTTGATGGCCCGCTTGCGCGCGGGTGTGCCCAGGATATAGGCCACGATGCCGGCCGGCAGCAGCCCATACAGCACAAACGTCACGACAGCGCCCATCAGGCTGCCCGTGCTGCTGGTGGCTTCGGCCACGGCCATCATGAGGGTGACATACAGCCAGGTGATGACGACGAGGTACATGAGAACAAGAGAGAAAAATGCGGGTGAACATTGCCTTGCGGCAACAGGTGGGCAACAATGGCACGCAAGCCCCGTGCAAGCGACCAACCATTGAGGATGCAGCATGAATTCTGAAGCACTCTGGGCCCAAAGCGCCCAGCAATTCCAGCAGATTTTCGGGGACAGCTGGACGAAGGCGATGCAGTCCTTTCAATCCGCAGACCTGGTGGGCCGCACGCCAGGTGCCGCACCCCTGAAGTTTTCGCCGGCCAAATTGCAGGCACTGCAGCAGCAGTATCTTCACGATGCCCAGGAATTGTGGGCCCAGGGCCTGCAAACCACCCCCGAACTGAAAGACCGGCGTTTCGCGGGCGAGGGCTGGGCCAGCAACCCGGTGGCCGCGTTCTCCGCGGCGGCCTACTTGCTCAACGCGCGCACGCTGATGGGCCTGGCCGAGGCCGTCGAGGCCGACGCCAAGACCCGCGCCCGCATCCGCTTTGGCGTGGAGCAGTGGATGGCCGCCATGGCGCCCAGCAATTTTCTGGCCTTCAACGCCGAAGCACAGAAAAAGGCCATCGAAACCAAGGGCGAAAGCATTGCCAAAGGCATGCAGAACCTGCTGCACGACATCACCCAGGGCCATGTGTCGATGACCGACGAAAGCCTGTTCGAGGTGGGCCGCAACGTGGCCACCACCGAGGGCGCCGTGGTGTTCGAGAACGAGCTGTTCCAGCTGCTCGAATACAAGCCGCTCACCGCCAAGGTGTACGAGCGGCCGTTTTTGCTGGTGCCGCCGTGCATCAACAAGTTCTACATCCTGGATCTGCAGCCCGAGAATTCGCTGATCCGCTATGCCGTCGAGCAGGGCCACCGCACCTTTGTGGTGAGCTGGCGCAACCCTGACGACTCCCTGGGCCACAAGACCTGGGATGACTATGTCGAAGACGGCGTGATGGCCGCCATTGACGTGGTGCAGAACATCACGGGTGCGGAACAGATCAACGCCCTGGGTTTTTGCGTGGGTGGCACCATCCTGAGCAATGCGCTGGCCGTGCTGGCCGCGCGCGGCGATGAACCGGTGGCCAGCGCCACCTTTTTGACCACGCTCATCGACTTCACCGACACCGGCATCCTGGACGTGTTCATCGACGAAAACTTCGTGAAGTTCCGCGAGATGCAACTGGGCAAGGGCGGCCTCATGAAAGGTCAGGACCTGGCCTCGACCTTCAGCTTCCTGCGGCCCAACGATCTGGTGTGGAACTACGTGGTGGGCAACTACCTCAAGGGCGAAACACCGCCACCGTTCGACCTGCTGTACTGGAACAGCGACAGCACCAACCTGCCCGGGCCGTTCTACGCCTGGTACCTGCGCAATTTCTACCTCGAAAACAACCTGGTCCAGCCTGGCAAGCTCACCGTGTGCGGCGAGAAGATGGACCTGGCCAATCTCACGCTGCCGGTCTATCTCTACGGCTCGCGCGAAGACCACATCGTTCCCATCAATGCGGCCTATGCCTCCACCCAGGTTCTGCCCGGAAAAAAGCGCTTCGTCATGGGCGCCTCGGGCCATATCGCCGGTGTGATCAACCCGCCCGCCAAGGGCAAGCGCAGCCACTGGATCCGCGCCGACGGCAAGCTGCCCGCCACGCTCGACCAATGGCTCGAAGGCGCCACGGAGCACCCGGGCAGCTGGTGGACCGACTGGTCCGGCTGGCTCAAGGGCCATGCCGGCAAACAGGTTGCAGCACCCAAGGCTTACGGCAAAGGCGCCCGGTTCAAGGCCATCGAGCCGGCACCTGGCCGCTACGTGAAGCAAAAGGCCTGACCGAACCGCTCCCAAGGGCTGCGAGAATCTGAAAACTCCCCGGGGCGCGCGCTTTCGCCCCCTACCGATTTATTTCGAAAGGACTTTCCATGGAAGACATCGTCATTGTTTCTGCGGCCCGCACCGCAGTGGGCAAATTTGGTGGCGCTCTGGCCAAGACGCCCGCCACCGAACTGGGCTCCATCGTGATCCGCGAGGCCATCGCGCGGGCGGGGCTGGCGTCCGACCAGATCGGCGAAGTCATCATGGGCCAGGTGCTGACAGCGGGCGTGGGCCAGAACCCCGCGCGCCAGGCGCTGATGAAGGCCGGCGTGGCCAAGGAAACGCCGGCCCTCACCATCAATGCAGTCTGTGGCTCCGGCCTCAAGGCGGTGATGCTGGCGGCCCAGGCTGTGGCCTGGGGTGACAGCGAAATCGTGGTGGCCGGCGGCCAGGAAAACATGAGCCTTTCGCCCCATGTGCTCAACGGTTCGCGCGACGGCCAGCGCATGGGCGACTGGAAAATGATCGACTCCATGATCGTCGATGGCCTGTGGGACGTGTACAACCAGTACCACATGGGCATCACGGCGGAAAACGTGGCCAAGGCCTACGGCATCACCCGCGACATGCAGGACGCACTGGCCCTGGGCAGCCAGCAAAAGGCCGCTGCCGCGCAGGACGCAGGCAAGTTTGCCGATGAAATCGTGGGCGTGAGCCTGGCCCAGAAGAAGGGCGACCCCATCCTCTTCAATGCCGATGAATACCTGAACCGCAAGACCAATGCCGAAGTGCTGGCCGGCCTGCGCCCGGCCTTCGACAAGGCGGGCAGCGTGACGGCGGGCAATGCCTCGGGCATCAACGATGGCGCCGCTGCCGTGGTGGTGATGAGCGCCAAGAAGGCCGCCGCCCTGGGCCTCAAGCCCCTGGCCCGCATTGCCGCCTTTGGCACCAGCGGTCTCGACCCGGCCACCATGGGCATGGGCCCGGTGCCAGCCTCGCGCAAGGCGCTGCAGCGCGCGGGCTGGAACGCTGCCGACGTGGACCTGTTCGAACTGAACGAAGCCTTTGCAGCACAAGCCTGCGCCGTCAACAAGGAACTGGCCATCGATCCCGCGAAGGTCAATGTGAACGGTGGCGCCATTGCCATCGGCCACCCCATTGGCGCGTCCGGCTGCCGCATCCTGGTCACGTTGCTGCACGAGATGCAGCGCCGCGATGCCCGGAAGGGCCTGGCGGCACTGTGTATTGGTGGAGGAATGGGTGTGTCGCTGGCGCTGGAGCGCTGAAGGCACCAGTACGCTGCCTGCAAAGGCACCCCTTCAAAAGCCGCGTTGCCACGCGGCTTTTTTGTTGCCGGTGGTGCTTGATGCCGCAGGCAGGGCGCGCAGGCCTCTTCCCGTGGAGGCAGCCGCTGCTTATGGCGAAAAGCGGTCCTGGCGAGGACGGCTTGTACCGGATCGCGGCCCTTTCTGCCATGCACGGCACGGAGCGGAGGTGGATCGGCGCAGTCTTGCGGAAAAAACGAATGCATCCGTGTTTTTCTTCACCGCAGCGTATCAATTCTTGGGTAGAGTGGGTGCAGAGCGCATCACAACCAGGAGAAATCACATGAGCCAGAAAGTAGCGTACGTCACCGGCGGCATGGGCGGTATCGGCACCGCCATCTGCCAGCGTTTGCACAAGGAGGGGTTCACGGTCATCGCCGGCTGTGGCCCTACGCGAGACTTCACCAAGTGGCTCGATGAGCAAAAAGCGCTGGGCTACACCTTTCACGCATCGGTGGGCAATGTCGGCAACTGGGATTCCACCGTGGATGCCTTCGCCAAGACCAAGGCCGAACATGGTTCGATCGACGTGCTGGTGAACAATGCCGGCATCACGCGCGACCGCATGTTCCTCAAGATGACCCGCGAGGACTGGGACCAGGTGATCGAGACCAACCTCAACAGCATGTTCAATGTCACCAAGCAGGTGGTGGCCGACATGGTGGAAAAGGGCTGGGGCCGCATCATCAACATCAGCAGCGTGAACGGCGAGAAGGGCCAGGCGGGCCAGACCAACTATTCGGCCGCCAAGGCCGGCATGCACGGCTTTTCCATGGCGCTGGCGCAGGAACTGGCGACCAAGGGCGTGACGGTGAATACCGTGAGCCCGGGTTACATCGGCACCGACATGGTCAAGGCCATTCGCCCCGATGTGCTGGAAAAGATCGTGGCCACCGTGCCCGTCAAGCGCCTGGGCGAGCCCAGCGAAATTGCCTCCATCATCGCCTGGCTGGCTTCGGAAGAGGGGGGCTACGCCACCGGGGCTGATTTCTCCGTCAACGGTGGGTTGCACATGGGCTGACACGGACCCGAAGCCGACAGCAAAAAACCCCGCATTGCGGGGTTTTTTGTTGAGAGGAACATGGATGAAGGGGCTGCCGCCGCCATGGTGGGCGGCTGCCACGCCCTCAAAGGCGGGCCGGTGCGCGTTTGCGGTCGCGTTCGTCTTCGGGCCAAGCGGACAAGATTGCGGTGGTATTCATACTGGAAAACTCCTGTGATGTACCAACAACGCGCTCACTCAAGGCTTGGTTGACGTCCAAACGCAAAAAAATGCAACCGTATCACTCGCTATTTTGATGAGAAAATTTGCTGCAAAAATAATAGCTTTCAACGCAGGTATTTATTGGTTTGAAGACCAATAAATACCGAAAGAAATTACAAGATTTTACGTATCAGGCGCTGGCGCTCACGCCCATTTCTTCCAGTTCGGCAGAAATTTCCAGCCAGCGTTCTTCCAGCCGCGCCGTTTCGTCGTGGCCGGTTTTCAGGCGCCGGCCCAGGTCGGCGATTTCCGCGGGCGGCAGCGCCTGGGTGAGGCGTTCTTCCAGGCCGGCCCGCTCGGCGACCAAGGCGGCCAGGCGTTGGTCGATCTGTTCGATCTCGCGTTTCAGGGGCCGCGTTTTTTCCGCCAGCTGCTGGCGCGCCTGGGCATCGAGCTTGCGCTGTTCCTTGGCATCGACAGCAGGTTTGGCATCATTTTGGCCTCTGGCGCCTGTCTGGTTGGCGTTGGCAGCTATGGACACAGGAGCAACAACCGGCACGGCAACGGGTGCAGGCGCTGCGGCGGCCTTGAGTGCCGCGCTTTCTGCCGCCGCTTCGGTCTTGGCCAGTTCGCGCTGGCGCTTGGCTTCGTCGAGCAGGTAGCGCTGGTAATCGTCGAGATCGCCATCAAACGGCCCCACGGCACCGCGGCCGACCATCCAGAACTCGTCGCACACGGCGCGCAGCAGGGCGCGGTCGTGGCTGACCAGCATGACGGTGCCTTCGAACTCGTTGAGCGCCATCGACAGCGCCTCGCGCGTGGCCAGGTCCAGGTGGTTGGTGGGCTCGTCGAGCAGCAGCAGGTTGGGGCGCTGCCAGACGATCATGGCCAGTACCAGACGGGCTTTTTCACCGCCGCTCATGCTGCCCACGCTCTGCTTGACCATGTCGCCGGTGAAGTTGAACGTGCCCAGGTAGCTGCGCAGGTCTTGCTCGCGGCTGGCTTCGCGGCTGTTGGGACCCAGTTCGCGCGCCAGGCGGATCATGTGCTCAAGCGGGTTTTCGTGCGGGCGCAGCACGTCGAGTTCCTGCTGGGCAAAGTAGCCGATCGACAGGCCCTTGCCCTCGGTCACGGTACCGGCCAGCGGTGCCATGGTGCGGGCAATGGTCTTGACCAGCGTGGATTTGCCCTGGCCGTTGGCGCCCAGGATGCCGATGCGCTGGCCCGCCAGCACGCTGCGGCTGACGTTTTCCAGGATGGTGGTTTGTGCACCGTCTTCGCTGCGGTAGCCAAACGATGCATCGCTGATGGCCAGCATCGGGTTGGGCAGGTTCTGCGGCTCCTTGAATTCGAAGGTGAATTCGGCGTCGGCCAGCACGGGGGCGATCTTTTCCATGCGGTCGAGCGCCTTGACCCGGCTTTGCGCCTGCTTGGCCTTGCTGGCCTTGGCCTTGAAGCGGTCGATGAACTTCTTGAGGTGGGCGATCTTTTCCTGCTGCTTGGCAAAGCTGGCCTGCTGCAATTCGAGCTGCTGGGCGCGCAGATCCTCGAACTTGCTGTAGTTGCCGCCGTAGCGCGTGATCTGCGCGTTGTCGATGTGCATGGTGACGTTGGTCACGGCATCGAGGAACTCGCGGTCGTGGCTGATGACGATCATCGTGCCTTCGTAGCGCTTGAGCCAGGCCTCCAGCCAGACCAGGGCATCGAGGTCCAGGTGGTTGGTGGGCTCGTCGAGCAGCAGCAGGTCGGATGGGCACATCAGCGCACGCGCCAGCTGCAGGCGCATGCGCCAGCCGCCCGAGAAGCTGTTGACGGGCTTGTCCAGCTCGGACACCTTGAAGCCCAGGCCCAGGATCAGTGCCTGCGCGCGTGGAATGGCGTCGTGGTCGCCGGCATCGGCCAGGTCGGTGTAGGCGTGGGCGATGGCCATGCCGTCGTCCTCGGCTTCGGCCTGGACCAGTTGGGCGCGCAGTTCGACGAGGCGGGTGTCGCCGGTGACGACGAAGTCGGTGGCGGACTCATCGGTTTCGGGCATGTTCTGCGCGACCTGCGCCATGCGCCACTGCGCGGGGATGTAGAAATCGCCCCCGTCTTCGTGCAGGGAGCCATTGAACAGGGCAAACAGGCTGGATTTGCCCGCACCGTTGCGACCCACCAGACCGACTTTTTCGCCGGGGTTGATGGTGGCGTTGACGCCATTGAGCAGCACCTTGGCGCTGCGGCGCAAGGTGACATTTTTAAGAGTGATCATCAGGAGGAAAAATAGGAAACCAGGGCCTGGCGTGTCACCAGAAGCACCTGGTCTTCGCCCGCGCTGGTATCTATCCAGTACACGGGCAGCTGCCCGAAGGCCGCTTCAAAGTGGGCGCGTTCGTTTCCGATTTCGAGAACGAGGACGGCATTTTCGCTCATGCGTGCGGGGGCGTCCTGCAGAAGCTGGCGAATGAAGTCCATGCCGTCAAAGCCGCCCGCCAGGGCGAGGGTGGGTTCTGCCCGGTATTCGGCGGGCAGTTGCGCCATGCTGGCCGCGTTGACGTAGGGCGGGTTGCACAGGATCAGGTCCCACGGGCCGGGCAACTGGGCCAGGCCGTCCGACAGCTGCAGCGCGATGCGGTCCTGCAGGCCGTGCCGGTCCACATTGATGCGGGCCACGGCCAGTGCATCGGGTGAAATGTCGGCGCCCGTGACCTCGACCTCGGGCCAGGCCATGGCCGCCAGCACGGCCAGGCTGCCGTTGCCGGTGCACAGGTCGAGCACGCGGCGCGTGTGCTCGCCCAGGAAATCATCGATGCTGCCATCGGCCAGCAATTCGGCGATGAAGCTGCGCGGCACGATGGCGCGCTCGTCCACATAGAACGGCACGCCCTGCAGCCAGGCCTCGCGGGTCAGGTAGGCGGCGGGTTTCCGGGCGCGGATGCGTTCTTCAAAAAGTGCAGCTGCCAGCGCAAGTTCATTCTGGTCTACAGGCTGATTTGCCACGGAATCGGGGCCATCGCCCAGGTCGCTGTCGAGCGGCAGTCCGAGGCGCCACAGCACCAGCCAGGCGGCTTCGTCCTGGGCATTGGTGGTGCCGTGGCCGAAGGAAACGCCCGCGGCGGTGAGCAGTGCGGCGCCAGACTGCACCAATGCGCCCACCGTGGCGCCTTGCAGGGCGGGCAGGGCGGTGGTGGAGCCGGTCATGCCGCGGCCACCTGGGTGGCTGCGGGTGCCAGGCTGACCATCTGGTTCAGGTTTTCGAGGGTGCGGCGGTAGATGGCCTTGAGCGGTTCGATGTCGGCAACGACCACATGCTCGTCAATCTTGTGGATGGTGGCGTTGGGCGGCCCCAGCTCAATCACCTGGGGGCAGATCTGCGCGATGAAGCGGCCGTCGCTGGTGCCACCGGTGGTGGACAGTTCGGTGGTCAGTCCGGTTTCGGCCAGGATGGCCCGCTGCACGGCCGTGACGAGGTCGCCCGGCGTGGTCAGGAAGGGCTGGCCGCCCAGCGTCCACTGCAGGTCGTATTCGAGGCCATGGCGGTTCAGCAGGGTGTGCACGCGCTGCTTGAGCTTTTCGGCGGTGGATTCGGTGGAGAAGCGAAAATTGAAGTCCACCACCACCTCGCCCGGAATCACATTGGTGGCACCAGTGCCGCCATGCATGTTGCTGATCTGCCAGCTGGTGGGTGGAAAGAAGGCATTGCCCGGGTCCCACTCGGTGGCGGCCATCTCGGCCAGCGCCGGCAGCGCCTGGTGGATGGGGTTGCGTGCCAGCTGCGGGTAGGCGATGTGGCCCTGGATGCCGCGCACGGTGAGCTTGCCGCTGAGCGTGCCGCGCCGGCCGTTCTTGATCATGTCGCCCGTCTTTTCGACCGACGTGGGCTCGCCCACGATGCAGTAGTCGAGCGGCTCGCCGCGCGCCCGGAGCTGCTCCACCACCACCTTGGTGCCGTCCACCGAGGGACCTTCCTCGTCGCTGGTGAGCAAAAAGGCAATCGAGAGGTGCGGATCGGGGTGCGCGGCCAGGAATTCTTCCACCGCCACGACGAAGGCGGCGATGGAGGTTTTCATGTCGCTGGCGCCGCGGCCAAAAAGTTTGCCGTCCTTGTGCGTGGGCGTGAAGGGGTGGCTGCTCCACTGCGCCAGCGGGCCGGTGGGTACCACGTCGGTGTGCCCGGCAAATACTATTGTCTTTGTAGCTTGCTGCGCAGATGGTGCGCGCGCCGCAGGCCGTTTTGCCCACAAATTGCTGACGCGGAAATGGTCGGGGCCGCTGTCCAGCCGTTCGCACACAAAACCCAGCGGGACCAGGCGTGCCGCCAGCAGGTCAAGGCAGCCGGCGTCCTCCGGCGTGAGGGAGGGCAGGGAGATGAGCTGTTCGGCCAGGTGCAGGGTGCGGGACATCGGGGAGTTCAGGTGAGGCCGGGTCAGGCGGCTTTGACGTCCAGCACGATTTCGGTGAAAGAAGGCTGGTCGTCGGGGATGTCCCGCGCCTCTTTCTGGGCCCTGGCCGCGTTGGCGGCCAGGGCGAAGTCGTTTTGCAGACGCCACATGAGGTTGGTGGGCGAGTCGGCGTGGGCCAGGCCTTCCTTGCGGTCGATCTTGCCTTCCATGATGTGGTGGGCCAGGGCTTCCTCGAAGGTCTGCGAGCCTTCGGCCATGGATTTTTCCATGGCCTCCTTCACGCCCGAGAAGTCGCCCTTTTCCACCAGCTCGGAAACGAGCTTGGTGTTGAGCATGATTTCCACGGCGGGCACGCGGCCACCTTCCACCGTGCGCACCAGTCGCTGCGACACCACCGCCTTGAGCGCCGATGCCAGATCGCCCAGCATGGTGGGGCGCACCTCGACGGGGTAAAAACTCAAAATCCGGTTGAGCGCGTGGTAGCTGTTGTTGCCGTGCAGCGTGGCCAGGCACAGATGGCCAGACTGCGCGTAGGCAATGGCCGCCGACATGGTTTCCCGGTCGCGAATTTCGCCGATCAGGATCACGTCAGGGGCCTGGCGCAGTGCGTTCCTGAGCGCCGTCTGCAGCGACTGGGTGTCACTGCCGATCTCGCGCTGGTTCACGATCGATTTCTTGTTCTTGAACTGGTATTCCACCGGGTCCTCGATGGTGAGGATGTGCCCGGTCAGCTGTTCGTTGCGGCTGTCGATCATCGACGCCAGCGTGGTGCTCTTGCCCGAGCCCGTGGCGCCCACCACCAGGATGAGGCCGCGCTTTTCCATGATCAGTTCGCGCAGAACGGGCGGCAGGCCCAGCGAACCGAGCTCGGGTATATGCTGCGAGATGAACCGGATCACCACCGCATAGCTGCCGCGCTGGCGCATGGCGCTGACACGGAAACGACCCACACCGGTCAGCGGCACGCCCATGTTGAGTTCGCCGGTTTCTTCCAGCTCTTCGATGCGGTCCGGTGGCACCACTTCGGAGAGCAGGTTGCGCGGGGCGTCGGGCGGCAGGATCTGGTTGTTGATCGGCACGCATTCGCCGTTGATCTTGATCAGCGCCGGCGCGTTGGCCGACAGATAGACATCGGAGGCCTTCTTCTCCGCCATCAGGCGCAGGATTCGTTCCATCGTGCTCATGGTGTGTCCCTCTCGTTGTTCGTGTCGGCTGTGGCGGCCATTGCGCTGGCGTGGGCGGTCAGCCGCGTTCAGTCGCGCAGCAGATCATTCAGGCTGGTCGTCGAGCGGGTCTTGGCATCCACCTTCTTGACGATGATGGCGGCGTACATGCTGTACTTGCCACCTTCCTTGGGCAGGCTGCCGCTGATGACCACCGAGCCGGCGGGTACGCGGCCGTAGCTGATTTCGCCGGTGGAACGGTCATAGATCGGGGTGCTCTGGCCGAGGTACACGCCCATGCTGATGACGGAGTTTTCTTCCACGATCACGCCTTCGACCACTTCGGAGCGGGCACCGATGAAGCAGTTGTCTTCGATGATGGTGGGGTTGGCCTGCAAGGGTTCGAGCACGCCGCCCAGGCCCACGCCGCCCGACAGGTGCACGTTCTTGCCCACCTGCGCGCAGCTGCCCACGGTGGCCCAGGTATCGACCATCGTGCCTTCATCGACGTAGGCGCCGATGTTCACATAGGACGGCATCAGGATGGCGCCCTTGGCAATGAAGCTGCCACGGCGCGCCACGGCCGGGGGCACCACGCGCACGCCGGTGGCGGCCATTTCGTCGGCGCTGAGATTGCCAAACTTGGTGGGCACCTTGTCATAAAACCCCAGGTCGCCGGCCTCGATGAGTTCGTTGTCCTTGAGGCGGAACGACAGCAGCACGGCCTTCTTGATCCACTGGTGCACGGTCCACTGGCCCACGCCTTCGCGGGTGGCAACGCGCAGCTTGCCGTTGTTGAGCTCGGAAATCACATGCTCGACCGCGTCCTGCACTTCTTTGGGAGCGGAGGCGGGCGAGAGGTTGGCGCGGTTGTCCCAGGCGTTGTCGATGAGGGTCTGGAGTTGTTGGGTCATGGTGTCAGGCAGTATGGGATTGGATGAATTGGACGATGCGCAGCGCGGCTTCCACGCATTCTTCGGTATCGGCCACCAGGGCCATGCGCACGCGCTGGGCGCCGGGGTTGCGGCCCTGGGCCTCGCGGGCCAGGTAGCTGCCCGGCAGCACGGTGACATTGTATTGAGCCAGCAAGGCCTGGGCGAACTCGGTGTCGGTCATGCCCAGGGCCTCGGGCACCTTGGCCCAGAGGTAAAAGCCGGCGTCGGGCAAAGAGACGTCCATCACGCCGGCCAGCAGGGGCGTGACCTGCGCAAACTTCTGGCGGTAGAGCGTGCGGTTTTCCACCACATGCTGCTCATCGCTCCAGGCGGCGATGCTGGCGGCCTGCACCACCGGTCCCATGGCGCTGCCGTGGTAGGTGCGGTACAGCAAGAAGGCCTGCATCAGGGCGGCATCACCGGCCACGAAGCCGCTGCGCAGCCCCGGCACATTGCTGCGCTTGGACAGGCTGGTGAAGGACACCAGGTTCTTGAAGCCGCTGCGCCCCAGCTGGGCGGCGGCCTGCAGGCCTCCCAGCGGCGGCTCGTCGCGGAAGTAGATCTCGCTGTAACACTCGTCCGAGGCGATGATGAAGCCATGGCGGTCGCTCAGCTCGAACAGCTTTTGCCATTCGGACAGCGGCATCACGGCGCCTGTCGGGTTGCCGGGCGAGCAGACAAACAGCAGCTGCGTGCGCTGCCACACGGCCTCGGGCACGCTGTCCCAGTCCACTGCAAAGTTGCGGGCCGGGTCGCTGGGGGCGTAATAGGGCGTTGCGCCGGCCAGCACGGCCGCGCCCTCGTAGATCTGATAGAACGGGTTGGGGCAAACCACCACGGGCTGGCCTCGGGACGGGTCGATCACGGTCTGGGCAAAGGCAAACAGGGCTTCGCGCGATCCGTTCACGGGCAGTACCTGGGTGCCGGCATCCACGGCCAGGCCGTAGCGTTTCGACAGCCAGGCAGAAAACGCCTCGCGCAGGCGCAACTCGCCCGCCGTGGCTGGATAGCTGGCCAGCCCGCCCAGGTTGGCGCTGATGGCATCCTTGATGAACTGCGGCGTGGGGTGGCGCGGCTCACCCATGCCCAGGCTGATCGGACTCAAGGCCGCGGGGGGGGTGACCCCCGAAAAAAGCTGCCGCAGCCGCTCGAATGGGTAGGGCTGCAGATGGGAAAGCAGGGGATTCATGGGGCTGCATTATGGGCGATGCACTGCCCGCGTTGACCGTGCCGCCGCGCTGCAAAGAGGATCACCGAAGGAAAACCCATGAAGCCTGCATCTGTCACTCCGGCGTGGGTGGCGCTTTCCATCGAGTGGGACACCACCTCCGGCCACTGGTGCAGTGCAGACCAAGATGTCGTTTGTGGCGCGGGTGGGTGATCAATGGGTGGGGTGTGGCGTCTGCCAGAGGCTGGCGGCCCGCTGAAGTGCCGCCATGTCGGCTGCAGCGGCACCACGCACCTCATCGCGAGGCAGGGCCTCGCCGCTGCCGTGCGCGAGCCATGGCCGCAGCGATGGCGGCCTGGCGTGTCTCCTGCGCCGTCGAGGCCGTGGAGGCCGGCGAAGCCAGTGCCATGCCGGCATCAGGGGGGAGGGGCGTGCCGTCATCTGGCCCGGCCTCGGGTGGTTCGGCGCCGGGCTGCGCCAGACGCTGCCGGTGCGCGGTGTAACGCCGGCGTGCGGCGTCGGCCTGGGCCTGGGTCCAGGCGGCCCAGCCGGTGGCGCTGCCGCTGGCGTTTTCCAGCTGGATGCAGTCCACGGGGCACACCGGAATGCACAGCTCGCAACCGGTGCAATGGGCTGGCATCACGGTGTGCATGAGCTTGTTGGCGCCCACGATGGCATCGGTGGGGCAGGCCTTGATGCACAGGGTGCAGCCAATGCACCAGTTTTCATCGATGACAGCCACCGTGCGCGGGGCCTCCAGTCCGTGGTCTGGATGGAGCGGCTGCACGGTCTGGCCCGTGATGGCAGCCAACCGGGCCACCCCCTCCAACCCGCCCGGTGGACACTGGTTGATGGAGGCGACTCCTTCGGCAATGGCCTGCGCATAGCTGGCGCAGTCGGGGTAGCCGCAGCGGGTGCACTGCGTCTGGGGCAGGGCCGCGTTGATGCGCTCTGCCAGTTCGTCCACGTTCTGCCGCAAGCCAGGCATCAGGCCTTGCGCGCTGCGGGGCGCTTGGCGCCGGGCGTTGCCGGTGCTAGCGCTGCGGTCTTGGCAACGGCTTCACCGCCCGCGGGCTTCACCCACCGGGTGGCCACGCCGGCCGGTGCCGGGGTCGAACGGATTTCCTGCGCGGCCTTGGGCGCAGCGGCCTTGGCAGGCCGCGGGGTGGGGGCCGACTTGGCGGCGCGCGCGCTGATGGACTGCGGAGCTGCTTTGGCAGCAACTTTCATCGGCGCGGCAGGTGCCACCACGGGTGCGCTCGGTGCGGGTGCCGTGCTGGCCGACACGACCGGTTCGCTGGCCGGTGCGTGCGTGGCGGGTTGGGCCCGGGGCGTCTGGTGCTGCTGGATGAAGGCGCGCACCTTGGGGTACACGATTTCGCGCCAGCGGCGACCGCTGAAAATGCCGTAGTGGCCCGCACCCTTGGCTTCAAGGTGGTGTTGCTCCTTGCGCTCGATGCCGGTGCACAGGTCGTGCGCGGCCTCCGTCTGGCCCGAGCCGGAGATGTCGTCGAGTTCTCCCTCTACCGTGAACAGCGCGGTGGTGGTGATGTCCTGCGGGCGCACGCGTTCGATCTTGCCTTCGGGCGAGCGCACATCCCAGGTGCCGTTGACAAGGCTGTAGTCCTGGAACACGGTCTTGATGGTTTCCAGATAGTAGTCCGCATCCATGTCCAGCACGGCGTTGTATTCGTCGTAGAACTTGCGGTGGGCTTCGGCGCTGGCACCGTCGCCCTTGATCAGGTCCTGGAAATAGTCGTAGTGGCTGGTGGCATGGCGGTCGGGGTTCATGGCCACAAAGCCGGTGTACTGCAGGAAACCGGGGTACACGAGGCGGCCGGCGCCCGGAAAGTTGTCGGGCACCCGGAAGATTACGTTGTTTTCAAACCACTCGTAGCTGCGATTCGTGGCCAGGTTGTTCACCGTGGTGGGGGACCTGCGCGCATCGATGGGGCCACCCATCATGGTCATGGTGATGGGGGTGGTTTCGCCCCGGCTGGCCATCAGCGACACGGCGGCCAGCACCGGCACGGTGGGCTGGCAAACGCTGATCACATGGCAGTTGCCATAGATGCCCTGCAGGTGGCGAATGAACTCCTGCACATAGTTCACGTAGTCGTCGAGGTGGAATTCCCCCTCGGACAGGGGCACCAGGCGGGCACTGCGCCAGTCGGTGATATAGACCTTGTGGTCCTTGAGCATGGTGCGCACCGTGTCGCGCAGCAAGGTGGCGTAATGGCCCGACAGCGGCGCCACGATCAGCACCACGGGCTGGCCCTTGAGCTGGGTCAGCGTGGCCGGATCGTCCGAAAAGCGCTTGAAACGGCGCAGTTCGCAAAAGGGCTTGTTGATCTCGACGCGCTCATGGATGGCCACGCCGACCCCGTCCACATCCACCGTGGGGATGTCGAATTCCGGTTTTTCATAGCCCTTGCCCAGGCGGTAGAGCAGGTCGTAGCCCGCAGAAACGCGCTGCGCGAGCGGCATCTGGCTCAGGAAGGAGGAGGGGTGGCTGTACAGCTTGGAGGCCGCTTGGGCAAATTCGGCAAAGGGCTCCATCAGGGAGCGTTGGGTTTCGTAGATCTGGTAGAGCATGGGGTGAAACTCCGTTATGTTGCAGTGCAATATAGCAGCAACTCGTTACGAGCGTCTGGAGTGAAACCACCAATCCGAAGTCACCTGGGTGACAGTCCGGCGACATGGGGGTATGGCCTGTATATTTACCTTTTATGCTATAAAAATTAGAGCTTCAATCGCAATACCGTTAATGGTTAGTGGCAATTTTACTCTTGCTTTTTCGCGTGCAACTTGGTGGTGCCGGGGCGCGCGGCTGTCTTTGCCTGGCTCAAGGGCTGCCGTGTTCCTGCAGCCAGGCTTCGAAGCTTTCCCGCGCCACGTTGCGCAGGGCCGGGCGGAATGCGGTGCTGTTACTGAGGTACAGGCAGTGGCGGATCACAGTGTAGGGGTTGAAGCTTCCCTGCGGGTTCTGTTCCTCAAAGTGCAGCTTGTAGCGTTTGACCACGGCGATGGTTTCACGCAACAGTGCATTGAAACGCGCGCGCGTCATACCGGGCGACCAGTTCTGGATGTCGTCCACGAAACTGTCCACTTTGTAGGGTTCGAACTCGAAATCCTTGAAGAAGTGGTTGGCAATCTTGAGAAAGGTGAAGGCGTTGAGCTCGCTGCTGGGGGGCGCTGCCTTGTCTGCCACCTGCGCTCCGGCTTCCGGCAGGACTTCGGCGGTTTCGTCGGGCGCCTCCAGCAACTCGGCTGCGGTGGCGTCGCGGATCTGGCGAAACTCGCGGTCGGCCAGCTCGAACAGTGCCGACAGCACATTGATGCGGCGCTTGAGCTGGCCGGGAATCGATTTCTTGTACTTGATCTTGTGGTCCAGCACGCTCCACGAGTCCTGGATGATGGTGCGCACCTGCAACTCGAAAGCATGGTCCGCGCAGGCAGCATGCTCGGGCAATGCCCGCCGGGCAGCGTTGAGCCGCAGGTCCAGGTGCAGGCCCTTGTAGCCAAACGAGGCTTCGGTGCCCTCCACGGCCGCCACCTTGTCGGTGACATCCATCACGTCAAAGTGCGAGCGCACCAGGCGGGCCACCTTGTCGAGCTCGTCTTCATACAGGCAAACCACGCGCACCCCGATCAGGTCGGTGATGTAGGGGGCAATCTCATAGGGCTGGTTGGCTTCTTCCAGCATCGGCCGGTATTTGCGGGTGAATTTACGGATGGACTCTTCCTTGTCCTTCACGCGCCCCTCGATCTTGGATACATCCACCTGCCCCGAAGGGGTCAGCAAGGCCGTGAGCAGGGTGACGAAGGACGCGCAGGCCTCCTGCAAACGGGGCAGATTCTGCGCATGGAAGGTATGGAAGCGGGCTTCTTCCCGCTCGAAGTCAAGCGATGGCATAGGGGGGCTTTCGAATGCACCTGTACCCCGGATCGTAAGGCCCGCATGGCCCTGTGTGGCTGTCGGGGGGGACGGATCTGTTGCCGTGTTTGCATATCGCTACAGGGCAGGGGCAGTTCGCGGGGGCGCATATAAATACTGGGGGTCGCGTACTGTCAACTTGCCCATAATGGCGCCAGGCAGTCCGGGCGTGTGCGCGCCACGGCAATCCGCGGACGGCCTGTCTGCATTACAACCCCCCATTTTTTAGATCCATGAGCCATCCCCACCAGCCCGGCAAGCTGCCCGACACCGAAGGCCGCTGGCACCTGCTTGCACTGTTGGGCCCGGCGCTGGCGATTTTTCTGCTGGGGCTCACGTTCCTGTATTGGCAGGCCGCCGAGCGGGAGGCGGGTGCCAAAAGGCAGCAGGCATTCGCCGCCTCGGTGGCCCGCATCGTGGACAGCCTCAAGGACCGGATGGCCACCTACGAATTGCTGTTGCGCGGTGTCAAGGGCTACTACGACGGCTCCAATGACATCGATCGCGACGAGTTCCACGCTTATGTGGGGGCGCTGCGCCTGTCGGAAAGCCGGCCCGGTTTGCAGGGCCTGGCGTATGCGCTGGACTTGCCGGCCGACCAGTTGGGTGTCCATGCGGCGAAAATTCGCGCGCGCGGCTCTTCTTCCTACACCGTGCATCCGGCGGGCAAGCGCGCACGCTACACCCCCATCACCCACATCGAGCCCCAGTCCAGCGACAACCTCAAGGTGCTGGGGTTTGATATCTCTACCGTGCCGGCTGCCCGCGAGGCGCTGGACCGTGCACGCGATACCGGACAACTGGCGCTGACCTCCCGGCTCCAGCTGCAGCAGGATGTGGGCCGCGATGCCGTCAGCGGGGTGGTCATGTACCTGCCCATCTACCAACGGGATGCTGATCTGGCCTCGGTCGAAGGCCGCCGGCGCGGCATTGTGGGCTGGGTGTCGGCCCCTTTTCGCATGCCCGAGCTGCTGCGGGGGATGGCGCAGCAGCTGGACTCGGACATCGACCTTGCCATCTACGACGGCGACCCGCAGGCCGGGGGTGGCCTGCTGCACGGGCGCGCGAACCTCCCTGCCGCTCCGGAAGGCGCGCCGCTGGGCCTGCGCGCTAGCCGCCCCATGGAGCTGGGTGGGCGCACCTGGACGCTGGTGATGCAGCCGTTGCCGGCTTTCGAGCAGCGCTTCGAAGACCCGGACAACGGCCTGTTTGCCGCCATGGGCGCTGCCCTGAGCCTGCTGGTGGGCGGGTTGATCTGGGTGACGGCCACGGGCCGCGAGCGTGCCATGGGGCTGGCCCGCCGCATGACGCAGGCGCTGCGCAGCACCCGGGACGACCTGGAAAGCATCCTCAACGCCATTCCCGACCTGTTGTTCGAGGTGGGGCTGGATGGGCACATCCACCACTACCGCGCGGCGCGTTCGGCGCAATTGCTTGCACCGCCCGAGATGTTTCTGGGCCGGAAGATGGAGGAGATCCTGCCGCCCGAAGCCGCTGCAGGATGGCGCGTGGCACTGCAGGCGGCCCACGACACGGGCTATTCGACCGGCCACCAGTACCACCTCGAACTGGGGCAACAGATCCACTGGTTCGAGCTGTCCATCGCCCGCAAGGAAAGCACCACACCGGGGCAGGAACCACGTTGCATCGCCTTGTCCCGCGACATCACGCAACGCAAGCTGGCCGAAGCACGCACGCACCAGCTCGCTTACTTTGACGCACTGACCGGCTTGCCCAACCGCCGCATGCTGCTGGACCGCATGGACCATGCCCTGGCCTCGGCACGCAAGTCGGGGCAGGTGGGGGCCTTGTTGTTCATCGATCTGGACGACTTCAAGCAGATCAACGACGCCCGCGGACATTCGCTGGGGGACGAGCTGCTCAAGCAGGTGGCGCAGCGCCTCACGCAGTTGCTGCGTCCTGGCGACACCGTCGCGCGCATAGGGGGGGATGAGTTTGTGATGCTCGTCAACGACATCGCCACCAACATGGAATCCGCCGGGCGCAGTGCCCTGCTGGCGGCCGAGGCCGTGCGCACGGCGCTGGAGGTGCCCTACACCATAGACACCCACCTGTACAGCAGCACGGGCAGCATTGGCATCACCCTTTTTCCCAAGCGCGGTGAGGAGGTCGAAGACCTGCTGCGCGAGGCCGACACCGCCATGTACCGCGCCAAGGACCTGGGGCGCAACCGCATCCGCTTTTATGAAGCCGACATGCAGGCCGACGTGCAGGAGCGCCTGGCGCTGGAGCAGGACCTGAAAAAAGCCAGCACAGACGGCCAGCTGGCAGCCTTCGTGCAGTCGCAGGTAGACGCGTCGGGCGCGGTGGTCGGCGGCGAGCTGCTCATGCGCTGGAACCACCCCGTGCGCGGCAATGTGCCGCCCAGCCGCTTCATTCCGGTGGCGGAATCCTCGGGGCTGATACTGCGCCTGGGCGACTGGATGATCCTGCAAGCCTGCGAGACGCTGGCGCGCCTGCACGCAGCGGGGCAGGATCTTTCGATATCGGTCAACGTGAGCGAGCGCCAGTTTCGCCAGGACGACTTCGTTGAACGCGTGCGCGACCTGCTCGCGCAGGCCGGCGCCCCGGCGGCCCGGCTTATCCTGGAAGTCACCGAAAGCCTGCTGATCGAAAACCTCGATGGCACCATTGCCCGCATGACCGAGCTGGGGCAGCTCGGCGTGCGCTTCTCGATCGACGACTTTGGCACCGGCTATTCCAGCCTGGCCTACCTCAAGCGCCTGCCCCTGTTCGAGCTGAAGATCGACAAGAGCTTTGTGCAGGACACCCCCGACGACCCGAACGACACCGCCATCGTGCAGTCCATCATTTCGGTGGCAAGGCACCTCAAGCTGCGCGTGGTGGCCGAGGGCGTGGAAACCCGCGCCCAGGCCGACTTTCTGGTCAGCAGCCATTGCGACTGCCTGCAGGGTTACCTGTTTTCCCGTCCCGAGCCACTGCCTGGATGGCTTGCGCGCCAGCTGGGCGGCGTATAGGAACAGGTTCCAGGTGCGCGGGATCAGGCCTCGACCGGGCTGGCGTGCGCCAGGGCCATCACTTCGTGCGGCGGCAGGCCCTTGAGGCGGTGGTCGCTCCAGACCTGGCGCCAGCGGCGCGAACCTGCCAGCCCATGGCGCAGGCCCAGCATGTGCCGGGCGATGCTGGCCCAGGGCGTGCCGTGCGCAGCGGCCTCGCGCGCCATGTAGTCCACCATGGCGGCCTCCACGTCCTCGCGGGTGAGCGTGCTGGGCGGGGCGCCGTAGTACAGCGCATCCCAGCGCGCCAGCCACCAGGGGTTGTGGTAGGCCTCGCGGCCCACCATCACGCCATCAAGCCCCGCCAGCTGCTCCTGCACGGCCGCATCGGTGTTCAGGCCGCCATTGATGGCAAAGGTCAGCTGCGGAAAGTCGGCCTTGAGCTGGCGCACCACCTCGTAGCGCAGCGGTGGCACTTCGCGGTTCTCCTTGGGCGATAGGCCCTTGAGCCAGGCATTGCGCGCATGCACGATGAACACCGTGCACCCCGCAGCAGCCACGGTGCCCACGAAGTCGCGCACGAAGCCGTAGCTCTCGTCCTGGTCGATGCCGATGCGGTGCTTGACTGTCACGGGCATCTGCACCACGTCCACCATGGCCTTCACGCAGTCGGCCACCAGTTGGGGTTCGTTCATCAGGCAGGCGCCAAAGGCCCCGCGTTGCACGCGCTCGCTGGGGCAGCCGCAGTTGAGGTTGATCTCGTCATAGCCCCACTGCTCGCCCAGCCGCGCGCAATGCGCCAGATCGGCCGGCTCGCTGCCGCCCAGCTGCAGCGCCACGGGGTGCTCTTCGGCGTTGAGGCGCAGATGGCGCTGCACATCGCCATGCACCAGCGCGCCCGTGGTCACCATTTCGGTGTACAGCAGCGTGTGCTGGCTCAGCAGCCGGTGCAGGTAGCGGCAGTGGCGGTCAGTCCAGTCCATCATCGGCGCGACGGACATGCGCCAGGGGCTCAGCGTGGGTTCCACAGTCAAGACAGCAGGAGTAGGGGTTGCAGTGGCGATTGGCAGGACACCGTGCCCTGGCAAAGCTGCAGATGAAAAGCCGTGATTATCCCACCGGTACCGCACGGGTGTCCGATGAGGGTTATGTGTCAAAACGGCCGCCAGCGCTTTATCCATGAGCGCTAGCAGCTATCAAATTTGATAGCTTCTGTCAGCGCGATCCGAATTTCTGGTACATGCCCTCGATGGCTTCGGCGAAATACACCATCAGGTTGCCGCGCTTGAGTTTGAGCGTGGGCGTCATGAAGGTGTTTTCAATCGTCCAGGGCGTGAGCGTCAGGTGCACCGCGCGCGGCACGGCGTAGCGGGGGAAGCTGGCGGTGTTTTTCTCCATGCGCGCCAGCACGGCCCGGTGCACGCTGGCATGGTTCAGGCTGCCGGTGTCTTGCGGGTTCAGGCCCAGGTCGGCGGCAAGGCGCTGCCATGCATCTTGCTTGAGCACCGCCACGCAGGCGATGAAGGGGCGATTCTCGCCGACGACAAAGGCCTGCTCCAGCGCCTGGTCGGCCAGCAGCGCCAGTTCCAGGTCGGCCGGGGGCACTTTTTCACCGGTGGAGGTGACGATGATTTCCTTGATGCGGCCCTTGATGGTGATGCGGCCGTCCACGATCTCCGCCTGGTCACCCGTGCCCAGCCAGCCGTCGGGGCTCAAAACCCTGGCGGTGTCTTCGGGGCGTTTCCAGTAGCCTCGCATGACGATGGGGCCGCGCACCTGCAGCTCGCGGTTGTCGCCAATGCGCACCTCCACGCCGGGCAGGGCGCGGCCCACGCAGGCGGGGTCGTTGTCGTCGAGCGAATTGACCGACACCACGGGTGCGGTCTCGGTCATGCCGTAGCCCTGCACCAGGGGCAGGCCCAGGCCCAGAAAGCATTTGGCAATGGTGGGCGACAGCGGTGCGCCGCCACTCACGGCCACGCGCACGCGGCCGCCAAACTGCGCCAACAGCGGCTTGGCCACCAGGGCCTGCAGCAGGGGCCAGGGCAGGGCGGCCATCCAGCCGGCGGCCCGGCTGCCGGCGTCCGGCTGCGGCGCCGGCAGTCCCTGGGCGGCACAGAACCGTGTCCAGCCCTTGTGCTGCGCGGCTTCATACAGCTGCATCTTCCAGGGCGTGGGCGACAGTTTTTCGAGCAGCTTGGCGTGGATGCGTTCATAGATGCGCGGCACCGACACCAGCACCGTGGGGCGCACGGTTTTCAGGTCTTCGACCAGCAGGGGTACCGAGCGCGCATAGGCCACGCAGCTGCCCGCGGCCATCGGCAGGTAGTAGCCGCCTGTGCGTTCAAAGGTGTGCGAGAGTGGCAGGAACGACAAAAAAACGTCATCCACCGTGGGGGCGATGCGTTCCAGCACCGCCTTCACGTCGCTGACCACGTTGCGGTGCGTGAGCATCACGCCCTTGGGTTTGCCGGTGGTGCCAGAGGTGTAGACCAGGGCGGCCAGGTCATCAGGGCCGGGCGGCGTGGGGGCGGGAGCCTGGGCAGCCTGCGCCGCACCGGCCAGCCATTGCGCCAGCGAGCCCACGGCGGGGCCATCGGCGGTGGCGGCAGAGGGGGCGAACGCGGCATCTTCGTCGGTCACCACCACGGCGCGCAGCGCCGGAAACGCGGTACCGACGTCCCGGATCTTCTCCCACTGCGCTGCCTGGCCCACGATGAGCAGGGAGGCTTCGCAATCGGCCACGATGTAGGCAATGCTGCCGGGGTTGTCGATGGCGTGCAGGGGCACCGGCACGCAGCCTGTGGCCAGCGTGGACTGGTCGGCGCACATGGCGTTCAGGCCGTTGGGCAGCAAGATGGCCACGCGGGCGGCGGCAGGCAGTTGCAGGGCCGCCAGGGCCCGTGACCACTGCGCCACGCGCTGTGCGGTCTGCCCCCAGGTCAGGCGGGTCCAGGCATGCGTGGCGGGGTCGAACGCGCGGTAGGCTTCGGCGTCGGGGGTGCGGGCAGTGCGGTAAGCAAGAAGCTGCGGTAGCGTTTCGACGCTGGCGAGATCGGGTGAAGAAGAGGTCATCAGGCGATGGATTGGTGCGCGGGCATGCCGCTGGGATGCATGACTGCGGGAAAACCCGAACCATCATACCGACTGCGGTGCAGATGCAATACAGCGGGGTGCTGGGCATCGGTGTCATGAGCGTGGCCATGGTGCTGGCCGTGCGCCCGGTGGTGTTCGAGCCTTGTCTGGGCGGCCTGAACAAGAGGTACCGCCTGCACTACTGGAGCGGCCCGCCTGACCGGGCTGGTGCCCGAATGGCGCGATGCCGATGTCTGCTGCGCCTTTCGGTCGGTCGCTGAAAAAAGACCTGATCGCCATGGGACTGCCCGCATCCCGCTTCCACCAGGAGCTGTTTCAGATGCGGTGATCCACCGCAGTGGGCGTGGCAGCGGCTGCGCCTGCCGGGTCAGGCCGCGGCTTCCAGCCCCTGGGCAAAGTGCGCCTGCATGGCCTGGATGGTTTTCTGCGCATCGCGCGCCACCATGGCCGCCAGGATGGCGCGGTGCTCGTTCAGCGAATCCTCGATGCGCCCCTGCTTGAGCAGCGAGTTGTGGCGGTTGAGCTTCATCACCTTGCGCAGGTCGGCCACCATCTGGCTGCGCCAGCGGTTGTCGGCCAGTTCCAGCAGCAGCATGTGAAAGCGCTCGTTCACGGCAAAAAATCGCTCGCGCTCACCGGCGGCGGCTTCCAGTTCGGTGTGCAGATCCTGCAGCGTCTGCAATTGGGCTGCGGTCGCCGTGGTGGCCACCACGCCGGCGGCGTCGCTCTCCAGCAGGCTGAGCAGGTGGTACACGTCGCGCAGGTCTTTCTCGCTCATCTCCGTCACATAGGCGCCACGGCGCACCTTCATCGTGACCAGGCCTTCGGCGGCCAGCACTTTCAGCGCCTCGCGCAGCGGCGTGCGGCTGATGCCGAACTCTTCGGCAATCTTGAGTTCGTCGATCCAGCTGCCGGGCTCCAGCTCGCGGCGGAAGATGCGCTGGCGCAATTGCTCCGCCACTTCGACATACAGGGCGCGGGGCGTGAGGGTGAGGGCGGACATGGGGTGGATTGTAAGCGGACAATAATATTTTGAATGAATAATTATGAATGATGTAAACTCGCCGCCACATCGGGGCATGCCCTGAGACCGTCCAACGCCATCTTCGGAGAAGCCTTCGCCATGAGTGACAAACCCCACAACAACGCGCCCGAGTTCGCTGCTGCTTCGCTGGAGGCCTGGGCCAAGGCCGCCGCCAAGTCGGCCCCCGGTGGCGATGTGAATGCCCTGAACTGGGTCACGCCCGATGGCATCACCGTCAAACCGCTGTACACCGCCGAAGACACGGCCAGCCTGCCGTATGCCAATACCTTGCCAGGCTTTGAACCCTATCTGCGCGGCCCGCAAGCCACCATGTACGCCGTGCGCCCCTGGACGATCCGCCAGTACGCAGGTTTCTCGACCGCCGAAGAATCCAACGCCTTCTACCGCAAGGCCCTGGCCGCAGGCGGGCAAGGCGTGTCGGTCGCGTTTGACCTGGCCACGCACCGGGGCTACGACAGCGACCACCCGCGCGTGACGGGCGACGTGGGCAAGGCCGGTGTGGCGATTGACTCGGTCGAGGACATGAAGATCCTGTTCGACCAGATTCCGCTCGACAAGGTATCGGTCTCCATGACCATGAACGGCGCCGTGCTGCCTGTGCTGGCGGGCTACGTGGTGGCGGCGGAAGAGCAGGGCGTCTCGCAAGACAAACTGAGCGGAACCATTCAGAACGACATTCTGAAAGAGTTCATGGTGCGCAACACCTATATCTACCCGCCCAAGCCCTCGATGCGCATCATTGGCGACATCATTGGCTACACGGCCAGGAACATGCCCAAGTTCAACTCGATCTCGATCTCGGGCTACCACATGCAGGAAGCGGGGGCCAACCAGGCGCTCGAACTCGCTTTCACGCTGGCCGACGGCAAGGAATATGTCAAGACCGCCATTGCCTCGGGCCTGGACGTGGACGAATTCGCCGGGCGCCTGAGCTTCTTCTGGGCGATTGGCATGAACTTCTACCTCGAAGTGGCCAAGATGCGCGCCGCGCGCCTGCTGTGGTGCCGCATCATGAAGGAAACCGGCGCCCAAAACCCCAAGAGCCTGATGCTGCGCACGCACTGCCAGACCAGCGGCTGGAGCCTCACCGAGCAAGACCCGTACAACAACATCGTGCGCACCACCATCGAAGCCATGGCGGCGGTGTTTGGCGGCACGCAAAGCCTGCACACCAATGCGCTCGACGAAGCCATCGCGCTGCCCACCGAATTCAGCTCGCGCATCGCGCGCAACACGCAGCTCATCATCCAGGAAGAGACCCACATCACCAACGTGGTGGACCCCTGGGCCGGCAGCTACATGATGGAAAAGCTCACCCAGGACATGATGGACGCCGCCTGGAAGATCATCGAGGAAGTCGAAGCCATGGGCGGCATGACCCAGGCCGTGGACAGCGGCTGGGCCAAGCTCAAGATCGAAGCGGCCGCCGCCGAGAAGCAGGCGCGCATCGACTCTGGCCGCGACGTGATCGTCGGCGTCAACAAGTACAAGCTGGCCAAGGAAGACCCGGTCGACATCCTGCAGATCGACAACATGAAGGTGCGCGAGGGCCAGATTGCCCGCCTGGAGAAAATCAAGGCAAATCGCGATGCAGCCAAGGTACAGCAAGCGCTGGACGCTCTCACTTCTGCAGCAGAAAGCGGCCAAGGCAACCTGTTGGAGCTGTCCATCAACGCGGTGCGCCTGCGCGCCACGGTGGGCGAGGTGAGCGATGCCCTGGAGAAGGTTTTTGGGCGCCACCGCGCCGATACGCAAAAGGTGACCGGTGTGTACGCTGCCGCTTACGACTCGGCCGAAGGCTGGGACAAACTCAAGACCGAGATCAACGAATTCGCCGAGAAGGAAGGCCGCCGCCCGCGCGTGATGATCGCCAAGCTGGGCCAGGACGGCCACGACCGGGGCGCCAAGGTGGTGGCCACGGCCTTTGCCGACCTGGGCTTTGACGTGGACATGGGACCGCTGTTCCAGACGCCCGAGGAATGCGCCCGCCAGGCGATTGAAAACGACGTGCACGCCGTGGGCGTGAGCACGCTGGCCGCCGGCCACAAGACGCTGGTGCCCGCCATCATCCAGTCGCTCAAGGACCAGGGCGCCGACGACATCATCGTGTTTGTGGGCGGGGTGATTCCGGCGCAGGATTACGAGCACCTGTACGAAGCGGGCGTGAAGGGCATCTACGGCCCCGGCACGCCGATTCCGGCCAGCGCGAAGGACGTGCTGGAGCAGATTCGCAAGGCGGTGGCGTGACCCCTGCGGCGCTTCTCGATGGAGTGGTGCATGGCACGGCTGCGGTGCAGCGCCGCGCCATGTCCAAGGCCATCACCCTGCTCGAATCCACGCGGCCAGACCACCGCGCGCAGGGCGACGCGCTGCTCACGCAGCTGCTGCCCCATACCGGCAAGGCATTCCGCCTCGGCATCAGCGGTGTGCCTGGCGTGGGCAAATCCACCTTCATCGAAGCGCTGGGCCTGTACCTGATTGCGCAGGGCCACCGCGTGGCGGTGCTCACCATCGACCCGTCCAGCACCGTTTCGGGCGGCTCCATCCTGGGCGACAAGACGCGCATGGAGCACCTTTCGGTGCATGAAAAGGCCTATATCCGCCCCAGCCCCAGCAGTGGCACGCTGGGTGGGGTGGCCGAGAAAACGCGCGAGGCCATGCTGGTCTGCGAGGCGGCCGGCTACGACGTGGTGATTGTCGAAACCGTGGGCGTGGGCCAGAGCGAGATCGCGGTGAACGGCATGACCGACATGTTCGTGCTGCTGCAGCTGCCCAATGCGGGCGACGACCTGCAGGCCATCAAGAAGGGCGTGATGGAGATCGCCGACCTGGTGGTCATCAACAAGGCCGACATCGACAAGAACGCCGCCACGCGCGCCGAGGCGCAGATCACCTCGTCGCTGCGCCTCTTGGGCCAGCACGGCAACCCCGAAAACGCCCACCACAACGAAACCCTGTGGCACCCCAGGGTCGTGCAGATCAGCGCGCTGCTGGGGCAGGGCGTGGACGCCTTCTGGGCCGCTGTCATGCAGTTTCGCCAGCTGCAGACCGCCAATGGCCGCCTGGCCGTGCGGCGCGAAAAGCAGGCCCTGGCCTGGATGTGGGAGCGCATCGACGCGGGCCTCAAGCTCGCGTTTCGCCAGCACCCCCAGGTCAAGGAGCTGCTGCCCCAGCTGCAGGCCGATGTGGCTGCGGGGCGCATTGCGGCCTCCACCGCGGCAAGAAATCTGCTGCTGGCGCAATCAGGATAAGCGCCAGCGGCCATCAAATAAGTAGTAAACAACCGAATTCACCAAAGGACGACCATGCAAGACATCCTGGATCAACTGGAGAAAAAGCGTGCGCTGGCACGACTGGGCGGTGGGCAAAAGCGCATCGATGCGCAGCACGCCAAGGGCAAGCTCACGGCGCGCGAGCGCATCGAGCTGCTGCTGGACGACGGCACGTTCGAGGAATGGGACATGTTCGTCGAGCACCGCTGCACCGACTTTGGCATGGAAAGCAACAAGATCCCCGGCGACGGTGTGGTGACGGGCTACGGCATGATCAACGGCCGCCTGGTGTTCGTGTTCAGCCAGGATTTCACCGTGTTCGGCGGAGCCCTCTCGGAAACCCATGCCGAGAAGATCTGCAAGGTGATGGACCAGGCCATGAAGGTCGGCGCGCCGGTCATCGGCCTGAACGACTCGGGCGGCGCGCGCATCCAGGAAGGCGTGGCCTCGCTGGGCGGCTATGCCGACGTGTTCCAGAAGAACGTGCTGGCCAGCGGCGTGATTCCGCAGATCAGCATGATCATGGGCCCGAGCGCCGGTGGCGCCGTGTACTCGCCCGCCATGACGGACTTCATCTTCATGGTGAAGGACAGCTCGTACATGTTCGTGACCGGCCCCGAAGTGGTGAAAACCGTGACGCACGAAGAAGTGACGGCCGAGGAGCTGGGCGGCGCCGTGACGCACACCACCAAGAGCGGCGTGGCCGACATGGCGTTCGAGAACGACGTGGAGGCGCTGATGATGCTGCGCCGCCTGTACAACTACCTGCCGCTGAACAACCGCGAAAAGGCCCCGGTGCGCCCGAGCAACGACCCGGCCGACCGCGCCGATCTGTCGCTCGACACCTTGGTGCCCGACAACGCCAACAAACCGTATGACATGAAGGAGCTGATCCTCAAGACGGTGGACGACGGCGACTTCTTCGAGCTGCAGCCCGAATACGCCAAGAACATCATCATCGGCTTTGCCCGCATGGAAGGCCAGACCGTGGGCATCGTGGCCAACCAGCCGCTGGTGCTGGCCGGTTGCCTGGACATCAAGTCGAGCATCAAGGCCGCGCGCTTCGTGCGCTTTTGCGATGCGTTCAACATTCCCGTGGTCACGTTCGTGGACGTGCCCGGCTTCATGCCCGGCACCAGCCAGGAGTACGGCGGCATCATCAAGCACGGCGCCAAGTTGCTGTACGCGTATGCCGAGTGCACCGTGCCCAAGATCACCGTCATCACCCGCAAGGCCTACGGCGGCGCCTATGACGTGATGAGCTCCAAGCACCTGCGTGGCGACGTCAACTTCGCCTGGCCCAACGCCGAGATCGCCGTGATGGGCGCCAAGGGCGCGGTGGAAATCATCTTCCGCGAGGACAAGAACGACCCTGTGAAGCTCGCCGCCCGCGAGGCAGAGTACAAGGAACGCTTTGCCAACCCGTTTGTCGCCGGCGCCCGTGGCTTCATCGACGACGTGATCCTGCCGCACGAGACGCGCAAGCGCATCTGCCGCTCGCTGGTCATGCTGCGCGACAAGAAGCTCGACAACCCATGGCGCAAGCACGGAAATATTCCGCTGTAAGAGCCAAAGGAGAACAAGAACATGTTTACGAAAATCCTGATTGCCAACCGTGGCGAGATCGCGTGCCGAGTGATTGCAACGGCCAAGAAAATGGGCATCGCCACCGTCGCCGTTTACTCCGACGCTGACAAGGAAGCCCGCCACGTCAAGCTGGCCGACGAGGCCGTGCACATCGGCGCAGCGCCCAGCCGCGAGTCGTACCTGCTGGCCGACAAGATCATTGCCGCCTGCAAGCAGACCGGCGCGCAGGCCGTGCACCCCGGCTACGGCTTCCTCTCGGAAAACGAAGCCTTTGCCAAGCGCTGCGAAGACGAGGGCATTGCCTTCATCGGCCCCAAGGCGTTTTCGATTGCAGCGATGGGCGACAAGATCGCCTCCAAGAAGCTGGCGCTGGAAGCCAAGGTCAATACCATTCCTGGCTACAACGATGCGATTGCCGGCCCCGAGCAGGCGGTGGAAATTGCCAAGGGCATTGGCTACCCCGTGATGATCAAGGCATCGGCCGGCGGCGGCGGCAAGGGCCTGCGCGTGGCGTTCAACGACAAGGAAGCCTTTGAAGGCTTCGCGAGCTGCCAGAACGAGGCGCGCAACAGCTTTGGCGACGACCGCATCTTCATCGAGAAGTTCGTGCAGGAGCCGCGCCACATCGAGATCCAGGTGCTGGGCGACAGCCACGGCAACGTGATTTACCTGAACGAGCGCGAGTGCTCCATCCAGCGCCGCCACCAGAAGGTGATCGAAGAGGCACCATCGCCCTTCATCAGCGACGCCACCCGCAAGGCCATGGGCGAGCAGGCCGTGCAGCTGGCCAAGGCGGTGAAGTACCAGAGTGCGGGCACGGTGGAGTTCGTGGTCGGCAAGGACCAGGACTTCTACTTTCTGGAAATGAACACCCGCCTGCAGGTGGAGCATCCGGTGACGGAGTGCATCACCGGCCTCGACCTGGTGGAACTGATGATCCGCGTGGCGGCGGGCGAGAAGCTGCCCCTCACGCAAGCCGACGTGAAGCGCGACGGCTGGGCCATCGAGTGCCGCATCAACGCCGAAGACCCGTTCCGCAACTTCCTGCCGTCCACCGGCCGTCTGGTGCGCTTTCAGCCGCCCGAAGAGAGCATGTTCCAGTCCGACACCAGCAAGAAGCTGGGCGTGCGCGTGGACACCGGCGTGTACGAAGGCGGCGAGATCCCGATGTATTACGACTCGATGATCGCCAAGCTCATCGTGCATGGCACCGACCGCGACGACGCCATCACCAAGATGCGCGCCGCGCTCAACGGCTTCGTCATCCGCGGTATCAGCAGCAACATCCCGTTCCAGGCGGCGCTGCTGGCGCATCCGAAGTTCGTGGCGGGTGACTTCAACACCGGCTTCATCGCCGAGAACTACGGCAAGGGCTTTGCGGCCGAAGACGTGCCGCACAGCGATCCGCTGTTCCTGGTGGCGCTGGCCGCCTACATGCACCGCCGCTACCGTGCACGCGCCTCGGGCATCAGCGGCCAGCTGGCCGGGCACGAGGTGAAGGTGGGCGAAGAGTTTGTGGTGGTGACGCTGGGTGCCGAGGGCCAGAACCAGCACCACGACGTGGCGGTGACCGACTTCGAAATGGAAGGCAAATTGCGCTCCAGCGCAGTCGCCGTGGGCGGTAAAAGCTATCAGATCAGCAGCACGGCAACCCTGGGACAAATCCGCGTTCAGGGCCAGTGCAATGGCATGGGCTTCACGGCCCAGGTGGAGCGTGGCGTGGGCAAGAACCCGCTGGCGCTGCGCATTGCACACAATGGCACGCAGATCGAAGCCCTGGTGCTGTCGCAGCTGGGCGCACGGCTGCACCAGCTCATGCCGTTCAAGGCGCCGCCCGATCTGTCCCGGTTCCTGCTCTCGCCCATGCCCGGCCTGCTGGTCGATGTGGCGGTGCAGCCGGGCCAGAAGGTGCAGGCCGGCGAAAAGCTGGCCGTGATCGAAGCCATGAAGATGGAGAACATCCTCTTCGCCGCGCAAGATGGCGTGGTGGGAAAGATCATGGCGGGCAAGGGCGAGTCGCTGGCGGTGGACCAGGTGATTCTGGAGTTTCAATGAAATATGCTGCTGGCGCTTGATGGTCAAGCGTTGGCAGCTATCCAAACAGAGTATTCAAGGGCATTTCTCCATGGCAAGCACGAACACACTCCGCCCCTTCAGGGTGCTGGGAATCCAGCAGGTCGCCATTGGCGGCACCGACAAGCAGCGCATGAAAACCCTCTGGGTGGACATGCTGGGCCTTACCCAGACGGGCACTTTCCAGAGCGAGCGCGAAAATGTGGACGAAGACATCCTGGCCATGGGGCAGGGCGCTCACAAGGTCGAGGTGGACATCATGCAGCCGCTCGACATCGACAGGAAACCCGCCGTGCACACCACGCCGCTCAACCACATCGGCCTGTGGATCGACGACCTGGCCGCCGCCGTCGAGTGGCTCACCGCGCAGGGCGTGCGCTTTGCGCCAGGTGGCGTACGCAAGGGCGCGGCAGGCTACGATATCTGTTTTTTGCACCCCAAGAGCAACGACGAGTTCCCGATTGCGGGTGAGGGCGTGCTGATCGAACTGGTGCAGGCGCCGGCGGATGTGATTACCGCACTGGGTTAAGGTATGGCCCGGCGGCGCTGCCGAGCGCGCGCGCCCGGGTTTGTGAAACACCTTTGGATGGATTGGGAAAATGGATCGACGTCAGAATATCGACCGGCGCAGCGGACAAGACAGAAGGCAGCAAGAGCAAGGCCCACCGACCAGCTATGAGCGGCGCCGCGGCGTCGAGCCCCGCCAACCTGAATTGACCGAGCTGGAGCTGAGCGACGAAGAATTGAAAGCCCTGGGCTTCATTCCCGCCTCGCCCGACCAGCCCAGCCCGCCCAAGTAAAGCCCGTCCAAGCAAAACCCGTCGTGCCAGTGGTACTGGCAGACATTTTTTTCTTTTTCGTGCGCATTGATTTGCCTCGCCCCTGAAAGACCCTGCATGCCCTCGACCGCCAACACCTCCACCAGCCAGCCCCTGCAGCTGCACCGCCGCGTAGTCCCTGCTGCAACCCAGGGCCCCTGGACGGTCGATGCCATCCAGGCCCTGCTCGACAAGCCCTTGATGGACTTGCTGTTTGAGGCGCAGACGGTGCACCGCCAGCACTGGCCCGCGGGGGACATCGAACTGGCGACGCTGCTGTCGGTGAAAACCGGTGGCTGTCCCGAAAACTGCGGCTACTGCCCGCAGGCGGCCGAGTTCGACACCGGCGTGAAGGCCGAGAAGCTGATGGAAGTGGATGAAGTGGTGCGCGCCGCCCAGGCCGCCAAGGACGCGGGCGCCACGCGCTTTTGCATGGGCGCCGCCTGGCGTGCGCCCAAGGACCGCGATATTGAAAAGGTCAGCGCCCTGATCGGCGCCGTGAAGGGCCTGGGCCTGCAGACCTGCGCCACGCTGGGCATGCTCGAATCGCACCAGGCGCAGGCGCTCAAGGATGCGGGGCTCGATTACTACAACCACAACCTCGATACGGCCCCGGAGTACTACACCGACGTGGTCAGCACCCGCGCCTACCAGGATCGGCTCGATACCCTGCAGCATGTGCGCAGCGCGGGCATCAGCGTGTGCTGCGGCGGCATTGTGGGCATGGGCGAGGCGCCGGTGCACCGCGCGGGGCTGATTGCGCAGCTCGCCAACCTGCAGCCGTATCCCGAATCGGTGCCGATCAACAGCCTGGTGCGCGTACCCGGCACGCCGCTGGCCGACAGCGAACCCGTCGATCCGTTCGATTTTGTGCGCGTGATTGCCGTGGCCCGCATCACCATGCCCAAGGCGCGCGTGCGCCTGTCGGCGGGACGCCAGCAGATGGGTGAAGCCGTGCAGGCCCTGTGTTTCATGGCCGGGGCGAACTCGATCTTTTATGGCGACAAGCTGCTGGTGACGGGCAATCCCGATGTGGATGCCGATGTGCAACTGCTGGCCAAACTGGGCCTGAATGGCCATCGCACCACCACCACCGAGACGGATGACCTGCAGGCCCATGCGCAACCCCAGGGCGCTTGCGCCTGAACCCCGCGCACCCATCGCGGTGCGCGAGCATCTGCGCACTCAGGCGGCATGGCCTTCGGCCATGGTGTCCCAGGCCTTGAGGGCCTCGGCGGCGTACATCAGCGACGGACCGCCGCCCATGTAAACACTCACGGCCAGCATCTCTTCAAGTTCGGCGCGTGTGGCGCCCAGCTTGAGCAGGGCTTTGACATGAAAGCCGATGCAGCCCGAGCAATGCTGGCTCACGCCAATGGCCAGGGCGATCAGTTCCTTGTGTTTGGCGCTGATCGCGCCTTCGGCCATGGAGGCCTGCGCCAGCTGCGCAAACCCGCGCATGGCGTCGGGCTGGGCCTTGCGGAAAGGCGCCAGGTTTTCATTGATGTGGTGTATCAGGCCGGCATGGTCAAACGTACTCATGAAGGAATTTCCATCAAAAAAAGGGGCAATGCCCAGGGATCGGAAACAGCGCTGCCGGGGCCTTGCCCCTGTGCTGTGTCCGCGCTGTTATTTCTTCAGGGGGCAGGTGTTGATGCCCAGCAAGGTGTAGGCAGGGCAGAAACGGAACAGGCCGGTGGCCAGGGGCACCACGCCCAGCCAGCCCCACCAGCCCACGGTGCCGGTGGCTGCCAGGGCGATCAGCACCAGGCCTGCCACGATGCGCAAGACGCGGTCAAGGCTTCCAACGTTGAGCTTCATGATTTTTCCTTTGCTTGGGGTTGCTGCAGCCCTGGAGCGGGCCGCTTTGCGAAAAGGCGATGCGGCAAAAAACCGCTTCACCGGGTTATTCGAACGAGGGTGTCACGGGCTTCACCACGGGTTTGCCGGCGGCCAGCCAGGCATCAAACCCGCCGGCAATCGACTGCACCTGCAGATAGCCCATGTCCTGCATGGCGCATGCGGCCAGCGCGGCACGGCCACTGGTCTTGCAGTACAGCACCACCTTGAGATCGCGCGACGTGAGCGCCGGTGTGCTGCTGAGCTTGAACTCCAGCAGACCGCGCGAGGCATGGATGGCGCCAGGAAGGTGCCCGGCCTGGAATTCGTCGGCCTCGCGCACGTCGATCAGCGCGTCGGCGTCGCGGATGGCCTGCTCGGCCTGGTCCACGGAGATTTCCTGGACGCGGGTCTTGGCAGCGGTCACCAGGTCGTGGGCGGTTTTCATGGCAGTTCCTTGGGGTGCATGGGAATAGAACAGGGAAAAAGAAAAACCTCAGCCGCGGCGGATGGGCCGCTGCAGCTGCAGCGACACGCTGCCCACCGAGCCGCCGTTGAGCACCTGCGCGTAGCCCTGCTGGCGCAGCCACTGCGCCGCCATGCCCGAGCGCGCGCCCGACAGGCAGCACAGCACCAGGGGTGTGGATTTGTCGGGCAGGGCCTGTGCGCAATCGGTGCCCAGGCGGTCCAGGGGCAGGTTGATGGCGCCGTCCACATGCCCGGCGGCAAACTCGCCGGGCGAGCGGACATCGACCACCAGGCAATGGGCGGGCTGTGGCAAGGCGTTGGGTTCCATGGTGTCTTGGGGGGATGAAGGGGGTTACTTGGCTACGGCAGCGTCCACGGTGGCGGCGTGCAGGGCGCGCTCGTCCAGCTGCCCGGCGAGCGCCAGCAGGCGCAGACGCTCCAAGGTCAGGGCGGTGCGCAGCTGCGCCAGGGCCAGCTCGGCGGCGGCGGCATCGTTCTGGGCGTTGAGCAGGTCCAGCGTGGTGCGGTCGCCGACCTGGCGGCCCAGCTGCGTGGCGTCCAGGCGGGCCTGGCTGGCGCGCAGGGCGGCGTCCTGTGCGCTGGTGCGGGCCGTGCCGGCCTGCAGGCGCAGCCAGGCCGCACGGGTTTGCTGCGCCACCTGCTGGCGGGTGCGGTCGAGTTCGGCTTCGGCCTTGGCCTGCAGGTGCAGCAGCTCTTGCTCGCGTGCGCCGCGCTGGCCGCCGGTGTACAGCGGCACCGTGATCTGCACGCCCACCAGGTGCTGCTGGGCGGTGTTGCTGCCCTGGCCGTAGCGGCCCGAGCCGCTCAGGTGCTCGCGGCTGGCCTGTGCCACCAGGTCCACCGTGGTGCCTGCCCCCCGGGCGTATTGGGCGACATCCTGGCGCGCCACTTCCACGGCCAGGGTTTGCTGGCGCAGGCCCGGGTTGCGGGTTTCCGCCTGGTCCAGCCATTGCGGCAGATCCGGCACGGCCGGGGTGGCAGCGAGGGCAGGGGCGGGCGCCACCCGCAATGCATCGGCCGGCCAGCCGGTGGTGTCGGCCAGGGTGCGCTGGGCAATCTGCAGATCCACTTCGGCGGCCAGCACCTGTGCGTCGATGGCGCGGGCGCGGGCGGCCGCTTCGTGGGTGTCGGTCACGGGGGCGTCGCCCAGCTGGAAGCGGTCTTGCGCTTCCACCAGCGCCTTGTTCACGGCCACTTGCTGGCGCTGCAGCAGGCGCAGGGCATCCTGGGCCAGTGCCACGGCAAAGTAGCGTTCGGCGGTCTGCAGCATCAGGGCCTGTTCGGCGGCCTGCCATTGCACATCGGCCAGGTCGGCGGACAGCGCAAGCTTGCGGCCCTGGGCCGTGCGTTCGGGGCTGTACAGCGGCATGCGTGCTCCCACGCTCCAGCGCCCGCCCAGGCTGTTGTCCACCGAGGTGTTGAACCCTACATGGGACGAGGTACCCAGGCCCGGCGCGGAGAACGAGGCACCGCCGGCAGAGGTTTGGGAGCCCATGGCTCCGCCCGCGGCCGTGGCGGCCACCGTGGGGCGCCACAGCGCGCTGGCCTGGTCGCGCCGTGTCTGGCCGGCCCGCAGCGCGGCCTGCGCCACGGCCATGTCCGGGTCGTGCTGGCGCGCGGCCTGCCAGGCTTGCAGCAGATCGCCCGCCTGGGCACCCGTGATGCCCAGCGCCACCAAGGCGGCCCACAGGGGCTTCATGCGCATGGTGCGATCTCCGTTCAGTTGCCTGCCGCCGCGCCCAGCTTGCGCATGATCGTTTCCATCAGGCACCACCGGGTGAAGCCGCTTTGCAGCAGGTTGGCGCCGACAAAGGCCGTGAACCACAGCCAGTTGGCGCTGTGGAAAATCGGGCTGCCGGCCACGCCCAGGGCCAGCGACAGCAGGATGAATGCGCCGCCGATGATGCGAACGAGTTGCCAGGAAGTCATGATGAAGCTCCGTAGTTGAATGATGGGAGTAAAGCAGCAGAAGGTGGCGGACTCATTGGGGACCAGAGGGCTCTTGCAGGCGCTCGATGCCCAGAATCTTGAGCACGTATTTCTCGTAGACCGGGTCGGTGTTGCCGGACTTGATCTTGCCGAGGAAATATTTCTCGAAGGCGATCTTGCCCAGGTGCACCCATTTGCCCTTCTTGAACCAGTTGACGTTGCGCGGTGGAATCTGCGGCAGTGCCACAAAGGCCGCGCCGGTGTCGCCCATGTCGGCCAGGCAGATGGCGTTCCAGGTGGCGGTGGCCGTGGCGGGCTTGCCCTCGAGGTCGGCGGCGATGTTGTGCACGATGGCCGAGACCATGGTCTCGATCATGTAGCCGGTCTTGGGCGCGCCGGTGGGCACGGGGGTCACCTCCACGGGTGGAATCGCCACGCACACGCCCGCCGCAAAGATGTTGGGGTAGGCCTTGCTGCGCTGGTGCGCGTCGATCAGCACAAAACCGCGCGGGTTGCACAGGTTGGGCACGGCGGCCACGGCATCCACGCCCTTGAAAGCGGGCAGCATCATCGAAAGCTTGAAGGGGAGCTCGTGCTGCTTGATCAGATGGCCCTGGTCGTCGAGCTGGTCCACCATCATCTTGCCGTCCTCCACGCGCGTGGTCTTGGCGTTGGTGATCCATTGGATGTCCTGTCCGCGCAGCTCGCTCTCCAGCATGCTCTTGCTGTCGCCCACGCCGCCCAGGCCGAGGTGGCCGATGTAGGGCTCGCTGGTCACATAGGTCAGGGGCACCTTGTGGCGCAGCTTGCGCTTGCGCAGGTCGGCCGACACGATGAAGGCGAACTCGTAGGCCGGGCCAAAGCAGCTGGCGCCAGGCATGGCGCCGATGACCATGGGGCCGGGGTTTTCGAGAAACTTTTCGTAATCGGTCCAGAATTGCTGGGCATGGTCGACCGTGCAGATGGAGTGCGTGTGGCCATCGATCGGGCCCGCGCCCGGCACTTCTTCGAAGGCCAGCCGGGGGCCGGTGGTGATCACCAGGTAGTCATAGGCCACGGTCTGGCCATTGGCGAGCGCCAGGCTATTGCCCGCCGCGTCGATGGCCTGGACGGGGCTGGCGATGAAATCGATGCCCTTGCGCTGCAGCAGGGGGGCGATCTGCAGCACGATGGCATCCCGCTGCCGCCAGCCCACCGCGATCCAGGGATTGGAGGGCACGAAATGGAAATAGTCCACCGCGCTGATCACGGTGACGCGATGCTGCGAGGGCAGCTTGCTGCGCAACTCATAGGCGGCGGGCATTCCGCCGATGCCTGCTCCGATAACGACGATGTGGGCCATGGTCTGTCTCCTGTGGTGCCTGGTTGAAAATCCGTGCAGATCAGTGCGGCGCAGCCTCTGTCGGGCTGCTGCCAGCGGGGGGAGCGGAAGCAACGGGTGCAGCGTCCTGGCCGTCGCCGGGGTGGCGCACCTGCTTGCGGTAGGCCGCGTAATACAGCGTGGGGATGACCACCAGCGTGAGCACGGTGGAGACAAAGATGCCGAAGATCAGCGAAATGGCCAGGCCATTGAAGATCGGGTCATCCAGGATGAAAAACGCGCCAATCATGGCCGCCAGCCCCGTCAGCACGATGGGCTGGGCCCGGGTGATGGCCGAGTGCACGATGGCGTCCTTGAGTGGCGCGCCCTCGCGTACCTGCAGGTTGATGAAATCGACCAGCAGGATGGAGTTGCGCACGATGATGCCGGCCAGCGCGATCATGCCGATCATGCTGGTGGCCGTGTACTGCGCGCCCAGCAGGGCATGGCCCGGCATCACGCCGATGGTGGTCAGCGGTATGGGCGCCATGATGATCAGCGGCGTGAGGTACGAGCCGAACTGCGCCACCACCAGCAGGTAGATGAGGATCAGGCCCACGGCATAGGCGGCGCCCATGTCGCGGAAGGTCTCGTAGGTGATCTGCCACTCGCCGTCCCACTTGATGGCGTAGTCGCGCAGTGCGTCCGAGGGCTGGCGCACGAAGTATTCCACCAGCGGGCCGCCGCCCGGGGTCTGGATCTTTGCGATGTCACCGCGCATCTGGAACATGCCGTACAGCGGGCTGTCCACCTTGCCGGCCATGTCGGCCACCACAAAGTTCACGGGCAGAAGGTCCTTGTGGTACACGGGCTGCTCGCGCACGGTGTCGCTCACCGTTACCAGCTCGCTGATGGGCACCTGCTGGCCCGAGGCCCCGCGCACCGTCAGCTGCAGCAGCGCGGCCAGGTCGCCATGGCTTTCTTCGGGCAGCTGCAGCACCACGGGCGCAGGGTATTTGCTGGCGTCGTGCAGGTAGGTGGTGGCCTCGCCCGCCAGGCCCGCGCGCAGCGTGCCCACGATGGCCTGCTGCGGTATGCCCAGCAGCGCGGCCTTGCGCCGGTCGATCAGCAGCAGCTTGCGCGGGGCGCTGGCGATACTGTTGTCGTCCACATCCACCAGGCCCGTGGTCTGGCTGAACACGGCGCGCACGGCCTTGGCCACCTGGCGGCGCCCGTCGGCCTCGGGGCCATAGATTTCGGCCACGATGGGTGACAGCACCGGCGGCCCCGGCGGTACTTCGACCACCTTCACGTTGGCGCCCAGGCGCTGCCCGATCTGCTGCAGGGCAGGGCGCACGCGCGTGGCGATGGCATGGCTCTGGTCCTTGCGGTGCGATTTGTCCACCAGGTTCACCTGGATGTCACCCACATCGCCCCCGGCGCGCAGGTAGTACTGGCGCACCAGGCCATTGAAATTGATGGGGGCGGCCGTGCCCGCGTAGGCCTGGTAGTCGGTCACCTCGGGCACCGTGGCGAGATACGCGCCCAGTTCGTGCAGTACCGCCGCGGTCTGCTCCACCGGGGTGCCGGCAGGCATGTCCACCACCACCTGGAACTCCGATTTGTTGTCGAACGGCAGCATCTTGAGCAGCACCAGCCCAGTGGCGGGCAGGGCCACCGACAGCGCGATCAGCACGGCCACGCCCAAGCCCAGCAGGCGGCGGTTGCGGCTGCCGCGCTGGTCGTCGAGCAGCGGCGTGAAGATGCGGGTGAACAGGGGGGTGATGCGGGCCGCCATGCCCGAGGGCGCGGCATGCGTTGCTGCGCTGCCGTGGTGCACCTTCATCCAAAGGCGCGCCAGCCAGGGCGTGACCACAAAGGCAATCGCCAGCGACAGCAGCATGCCCATGCTGGCGTTGATGGGGATCGGGCTCATGTAGGGGCCCATCAGGCCCGACACAAAGGCCATGGGCAGCAGGGCGGCAATCACCGTGAACGTGGCCAGGATGGTAGGGCCACCCACCTCGTCCACCGCGCCCGGGATGATTTGTGCGAGCGTCTTGCCCGGAAAGAGCTGCTGGTGGCGGTGGATGTTCTCGACCACCACGATGGCATCGTCCACCAGGATGCCGATGGAGAAGATGAGCGCAAACAGCGACACGCGGTTGAGCGTGAACCCCCAGGCCCAGGAGGCGAACAGGGTCACCGTGAGCGTCAGCACCACCGCCGTGCCCACGATGGCGGCCTCGCGCCGGCCCAGCGCCATGAACACCAGCGCCACCACCGATGCCGTGGCAAACAGCAGTTTCTGGATGAGCTTTTGCGCCTTGTCGTTGGCCGTGGCGCCGTAATTGCGCGTTTCGGCCACTTCAACGCCGTCCGGAATGACGGTGTTGTGCAGCTGCTCCACCCGCTGCATGACGGCGTTGGCCACGTCGATGGCGTTTTCACCCGGTTTCTTGGTCACCAGCAAGGTGACTGCGGGGTATTCGCCGCCACCGCTGGCCTCGGCCTTGCCGTGCCACACGTAGCGGCTCGCGGGCAGCGGGCCGTCGCTGACCTCCGCCACGTCTTTCAGGAACAGTGGCTTGCCCCCGCGCACCCCCACCATCAGCTCGGCCACGTCACTGGCCTGCGTGAGAAACGGGCCCGCCTCTACCGCCACCGCCTGGTTGCCGGCGATCAGCTCGCCCACGGGCATGCCCATGTTGGCCGATTGCAGCGCGCTGCGCAGGTCCTGCACGGTGGTGCCGGTGCTGGCCATCCGGGCGGGGTCCAGGCGCACCATCACGGCCCGGCCGGGACCGCCTATCGTCTGCACTTCGCGCGTGCCGGGCACACGCTTGATTTCAGACTCCATGCTGTGCGCCACGCGCTCCAGGGCAAATGCGCCGGTGTCCGCATCCTTGCTGAAAAGCGTGAGCGTGACGATGGGCACATCGTCGATGCCCTTGGGTTTGATGAGGGGCTCCAGCACCCCCAGGTCGCGCGGCAGCCAGTCGGTGTGGCTGCGCAGGGTGTCATGCAGCTGCACCAGGGCCTCGGTGCGGGCCACGCCCACCTTGAACTGCACGGTGAGCACGGCCACGCCAGGGCGCGAGACCGACATCACATGCTCGGTGCCCGCCATCTGCGACAGCACCTGCTCGGCCGGAGTGGCCACCATCTGCTCCACATCGGCCACTGAGGCGCCGGGGAACGGAATCAGCACATTGGCCATGGTGACGTTGATCTGCGGCTCTTCTTCGCGCGGCGTCACCAGCACGGCAAACACACCCAGCAAAAACGCCACCAGCGCCAGCAAGGGGGTGATCTGGGCGCTCTGGAACAAGGCCGCGATGCGGCCCGAAATGCCCAGGGCTTTCGGGGTGTGCATGTCGGCCATCTCAGCGCACCTTGGCAGCTGCCTGCGGATCGGTGGCCACCTGGTCGCCCTGGCGCAGGCCACTGAGCACCTCGATCTGGTCGCCGTCAATGCGGCCCAGGCGCACCTGGCGCAGCAGTGGCTTGCCCTGGGCATTGAGCACATAGACCCCCGTCATTTCCGCGCGGCGCACCACGGCGCTGGCCGGAATCTGCACACGCTGCATGCCCACCGCCGCGGACGCTGCTGGCAACCACAGGCGGGCAAACATGCCGGGCGTCGCACCCTTCAGGTCTGGCAGCAGTGCCACGCGCAATTGCACGGCGTGCGTGGCGGCATCCACCGTGGGCAGCAGCTGGATCTGGCTGGGCTGCACTGCGATGCGCGCCGCCGCGAGAGCGGGAAGTTCAACTTGCAGGGTTTGTGCACCGGCCAAGGTGGCGGCAGCCATTTGCGGCACCATCGCGGTCACGCGCAAGGCAGCGGGGTCATGCAGCCTGACCAGTGGGCGCCCGGGCATCGCCATGTCCCCCAGGGCCACGGGCACCTCGCTCACCACGCCGGAATAAGGGGCCTTTACGGCGTAGAAGCCTGATTGCGTCATCGCTGCCCCCGCCTGTGCCTGCAGTGCCTGTACCTGGGCCTGGCTGGCCTGCAGTTGCGCCCGGGCACGGTCCAGTGCCGCCTGGCTGATGTATTGCTTCTGGTAGAGCTGCTTCTGCCGCTCGAACTCCTTGCTCGCCACCTGCATGCTGGCGCGGGCGGCATCGACCTGCGCTGCGCTGGCGGCGGCGTTCTGCGTTGCCGCCCGGGCATCGATGCGCAGGATTTCCTGCCCCGCTCGGACCGTGTCGCCAACCGTCACGCCGAGCGAAACAATCGCACCCTGCACCTGGGCCGAAAGCGTCGTATCGCGCACAGCCTCCACCACACCATCCACGCTGGCTTGCTGGCCTGCGCCATTGGCCTGCGCCGTATGGGTTTTGAGCGGCGCTGCATCTGCGGCCCATGCGCCTTGCGCGGCCATCAGGCTGGACAGAAGGGCAGCCGTAGCGAGTCGAGGTATCAGCATCCGTTTCTCCGCCCCGTTGGGGATGTCACTTGCATTGCGTTCAATATTTAACTAAATAGCTAATTAGTCAATTGATGTATCATAACCACCCATCCGATCCTCAAGTTGCTGGAATTTCCGGCCGTTCAGACCCAGGAGTGATTTATGAAAGACATGCCTCCCCAAGCGCTGGAAGCGGTGGCCGGTTACTTTCAGGTGCTGGCAGAGCCCACGCGCCTGCGCATCCTCAACATCCTGCGCGACGGTGAACGCAACGTGGGTGATCTGGCGCAGATGTGTGGTTACACGGCTGCCAATGTGTCACGCCATCTTTCGCTGATGACCAAACAAGGCCTCGTCGCGCGCGAAGGGCGGGGCACCAGCGTGTACTACCGTTTTGCAGACGAATCGGTGTATGCGCTGTGTGATCTGGTATGCGACAACATTGCCCGGCAGCTGGAACGATCGGCGGCCAGCAGGGCGCCGTTCACCGTGGCAACTGATCTGGAATAGCAGACTGCACCGGAGCGCGCGAGGCTTGCAGGGCATTGCTCGGTCCATTCAGAACCTCTTGGGGCGGGGTTCGGTAAAGTAGCGGGTGGCATGACTGCACGAAACTCTCGGGCACTTCCATGAGCACCCGCACCACCCCTATCCAGACCGATTTCCTCATCATCGGCGCTCCTTTGGAGTCTGTGGAAACTGGTTCGCCGGTGCTACGACAACCCATGGAAGTCGTTGAGCGAACGGCGATTCGGAAACTAAATCGCCGCGACTGTGCGCGGCGATGGTGTGTGATGCGAAACAGGGAGCGCCCAACGATATCGCCGGGCTGGCTTTTCGATCAGCCGGCCGAGTACAGCAGTTGTCGTGCCTCACGTTGTACGGCGGTCTCATTGCGCATTTCGTCGATCACCTGCTGGCGGGTCTTGTTCGACGTCGCCGATGCGGCTTCTACACCTCGCGGGTAGTTGCTTTCGCCGTAAGACAAACGACCTTGTCGCATCGCGGCTTCGGTTTCCGCCCTGACTTGCTCGCGGGTTTTTTCGTTCTTGAAATGTTCGGGGTGAACGACCACACCAGCCTGGTTGTTGGCCGGGTGCATGTATTCCGCCGATGCCATTCCCGGCAGGCCGAAGGCCGCCACGGCGGCCACGCTTGCGATCAAGGCGGAGAGGGAGAGGCGACGTTGAGTCATGATCAATATCCTTGATGGAGTCTCTGAGGTTTGCATCTCCAACGCTTTGGTGCAGCGGTGAGGAGATGTACTCATGGTAGAAACCCCTAGCCAACAAAACCGAGACAGCCGGATGACATTTCCGACAGTTTTCGTTGCGGCAAGCGTCATGCGTGGGTCGCGCAATACGGAAACACCAGAGCAAAGCATGTACGCCCATGGGAGGATGTGACGGTGACGCTTCCACCGTGGGCTTCGGCGATGGCACGGGTGATGGCCAGGCCCAGCCCGCTGCCCTCGGAATCGGGATGCGCCCTGGAGGGATCGGCCCGGTAGAAGCGGTCGAACAGCCGCGGCAGCATCTTGGGGTCGATCTCGGAGCCCGTGTTTTCCACAGACACCACCGTGGAATCCGCAGTGTCCGCGATGTGGACCGTGATGGTCCCGCCTTCGGGCGTGTGGCGCAGTGCGTTGGACAGCAGATTGCTGGCGGCGCGGCGAAACATCAGGCGGTCACCCTCCATGTCGCCATCGCCCTCCAGCCGCAACCGGATGCGCTTTTCCTCTGCGACGGCTTCATAGAACTCCAGCAAGGCCAGGGCGTCCTGGCGGGCCGAAAACCGCTCCTTGTGCGGAAGATCCACACCGCGCTCGGTCTTGGCCAGAAAGAGCATGTCGGCCACCATGCGTGCCAGGCGCTGGAATTCCTCTGCATTGGAGGCCAGGATGTCCCGGTAGGTGGCGGCATCGCGCTTGCTGGACAGGGCCACCTGGGTTTGCGTCAGCAAATTGCTGATAGGGGTGCGCAGTTCATGCGCCAGGTCCGATGAAAAATCCGTCAGGCGCTGGAAATCCTCTTGCAGCCGATCCAGCATGCGGTTGAGCTCTTGCGCCAAATCAGCCATCTCCACTGGCACGGTCTGCACGGGCATGCGCTCGCTCAGCTTCTGACTGGTGACCGCGGCGGCGCGGGATCGCATCTCGCGCAGAGGGGCCAGTCCCTCGCGCGCAGCGAGCCAGGACAGGAATCCGCACACGACGATGGCAGCCGCCACATAGAGGAGCAAATTGCGCCGAAGGTCCTGCAGAAACTGTGCGTGGTGATCCGTATCGGTCGCAATCAGAACGCGCAGTGTTGTCGGTGCATTGGCGTGTGAATAAGCCGGCGTGGTCTCGAAACGCAAGGTGTGCTGGATGCTGTCGCCGCGCTTCCAAGTACCGTACGGCTCGATTCCCATCACAGGCCCTGCCGGCGCGCTTTGCGCATCCGGGGGGAATCCTTTGGATTGGAAGACAAGCTCTCCCTGCGCGTCCTTGACCAGGGCGTAGAGGCCATGGTGGTAGCCCAAGGCCTCGTCCAGGCGCCAACGTGCATCCTGCGCCGAAGGGGCTCTGCGCAGGATTTCTTCGATCAGATGCTGCTTTTCCTGCAGCGCGATGCGATCGAGCGCCACGAAATGCCGCCCGGTTTCGATCAGGAACAAGACGCCCAGGCCCAGCACGATCGATGCGGCCACCACGGTGAAGAAAAGGGTCAGGCGCTGGGTCAGCGGGAGCCTGCCCCAACGGGCGCGCGACAGCACTCAGGGCTCCTCGGGCAGGTCCAGTACATAGCCCATGCCGCGCACGGTCTGGATCAGCTTGACCGTATGGCCTTCATCGATCTTCACGCGCAGGCGGCGCATGGCAACCTCGATGACGTTGGTGTCGCTGTCGAAGTTCATGTCCCATACCTGCGATGCGATGAGCGAACGCGGCAGCACCTCGCCATGGCGACGCATCAGCAGCTCCAGCAGGCCGAACTCCTTGGCCGTCAGGTCCACGCGCCGGCCATTGCGTGATACCCGGCGGCGCAGCAGATCGAGCTCCAGATCGGCCACGCGCAGCGTGGTGCCTTCGCTGCCGGCATGACCGCGGCGCAGGATGATGCGCACCCTGGCCAGCAGCTCGGCAAACGAGAACGGCTTGACGAGATAGTCGTCGGCCCCCAACTCCAAGCCCTTGACCCGGTCCTCCACCTGATCGCGGGCGGTCAGGAACAGCACGGGCATTTCCAGGCCCCGATCACGCAAGGACTGCAGCACCTGCCAGCCGTTCAGGCCCGGCAGCATGACATCCAGGATCACCAGGTCGTACTGGCCATGGATGGCCATGTGCAGTCCATCGGCACCATTGGGCACCAGGTCCGAGCCGTAGCCTGCCTCGCTCAATCCCTGGCGCAGGTAGGCCCCGGTCTTGGGCTCATCCTCGACGATCAATATCTTCACGTGCGCGCTCCTTCGGTGTGCTGGTGTGAGAGTTTGCCGAGCTTGAAGCCGTCTGGCATGGAGATAACAAAAAAGTAATTTTCAGAACACTTGGATGAAAGGATAGATATTCCAGAATGTCTCCATCGTGAGATTTGAGATTCATCAAGAGGAGCCCATGTCCATTTCCCACCAAGCGCCAGCGTTGAGGGCGTTCATGCCTTGGACATTGGCGTTGCTTGCCGGAGCCGCCTTCGCGCAAACCCCTGGGGATGCCGAGGCCTCCAGGGCCGCTTTGCCGACGCAGTTGCAGTACTCGTCGGCCATGAGCGACTACCAAGCCTATAAAGATCAGCCGGTGCAGTCCTGGCGGCAGGTCAATGACCGCGTGGGTGCGATCGGTGGCTGGCGCGCCTATGCGAAGGAGGTCCAGACAGGCGTGCCCGCGTCCGCCCAGGATGCGGCTCCTGCGAAGAACCCGCACACCGGTCATCACGGCGGAGGTAAGCCATGATGCGTTTGCGTGCCACACATGCCAGGCTGGCGTTGTCCGCGCTCGGACTGGCGGTGCTGACGGGCTGCGCCAACGTCAGCCTGGACCAGAACATCGCTCGCGTGAATGACGAAGCGGGCAGCTTCACCGAGGGCCAGCTCGCCTTGGCTCTCACCCAGGACGAGCGCGACCAGCGCGCGCAGGTTGCGCAGAATCTGCTGGCCCAGCCTCTGGGGCAGAAGGAGGCGGTACAGGTGGCGTTGGTGAACAGCCCATCTTTGCAGGCGCTGTTGGCCCAAGGTTGGGCGGAATCCGCCGGTGCCGCGCAAGCGGGCCGGATTGCCAACCCTGTTTTCAGTTTCGAGCGCATGACGGCCGGCCCCGAACTGGAACTGGCTCGTGCGCTTTCCTTTGGCTTGTTGGATTTGCTGGCACTGCCATCGCGGTACGGTGTCGCCAACCGGCTGATGGAGCAGTCCCAGCTGCGTTTGACCAGCGATGTCGTGGATCAGGTCACCCTTGTGCGCCAGGCGTGGGTGCGTGCCGTTGTCGCACAGCAATCGTTCAAGTATGCCAAGCAGGTCTATGCCAGCGCGGAGGCTGGAGCGGAGCTAGCCAAGCGCATGCAAGCCGCGGGAAACTTCAACCGCATCACCCGCGCACGCGAGCAAGCCTTCTATGCCGACGCCGCCACCCGGCTGAGCACGGCCCAGCACCAAGTCACTTCCAGCCGGGAAGAGCTGGTGCGCTTGTTAGGGTTGGATGAAGTGCAGGCGCAGACGCTCAAGCTGCCCGAACGCTTGCCCGATCTGCCCAAACAGCCACTGGACCCGCAGGCGATCGGATCACAGGCTACCCGGGCGCGTCTGGATATACGCCTGGCGCAGTCTGCAATGGATGCGGCCGCCAAGGCACAGGGCTTGAACAGCGTGACCAGTTTCACGGATATCGAGCTCGCCGGGCGGCGCAACACTACGTTCGACAATGCCGAAGGCACCCGCTCCACCGCGCGGGGCTGGGAGATCGCGGTACGTCTGCCCATCTTTGATTGGGGGGGGATACAGCGCGCGTCGATGAACGCCCGCACCCTGGCGGCGGCGAACCAGCTCGAAGCCACGGTGCGCTCCGCAGGCTCCAGCCTGCGCGAAAGCTACTCCGCCTACCGCACCGCGTACGACGTCGCGCGCCACTACCGCGATGAGGTGGTGCCGCTGCGCAAGGTGATCTCGGAAGAGAACCAGCTTCTCTACAACGGCATGCTGATCAGCACATTCGAGTTGCTGGCCGATGCGCGCGATCAGGTCAGCGCCGTTGTCGCAGCCATGGACGCGCAGCAGCAATTCTGGCTGGCCGATGCGGCCTTGCAGGCATCCGTGATCGGACGCCCCACCAGCACCCGCTTATCCGCCACATCCAGTGCGCCCACCGGCGGCGATGCCGGCCATTGATGCAGAGACGATTGCAATGACATCCAGAAGAGATTTTTTCAAGTTCGCCGGGATTGCCGGTGGGGCCGTGGCGGCCAGTTCGGTCAGCCGCGTGGCCATGGCGGCCCTGCCCGAACCGGTCATTCAGTCCAGCCCGAACACGATGGCTCCGCTCGTGCCCAATTCCGGTCGGCCCTATAACCCTGTGGTGACGCTCAACGGCTGGACCCTGCCGTGGCGCATGAACCAGGGCGTCAAGGAGTTCCACCTGGTGGCCGAGCCGGTGGTCCGTGAGATGGCGCCTGGCATGAAAGCCCACCTGTGGGGCTACAACGGCCAGAGCCCCGGCCCCACGATAGAGGTGGTGGAGGGTGACCGCGTGCGCATCTTCGTCACCAACAAACTCCCTGAGCACACCAGCATCCACTGGCATGGGCAGCGCCTGCCCAGTGGCATGGATGGTGTTGCCGGCTTGACGCAGCCTGCCATCCAGCCGGGCGACACCTTTGTCTATGAGTTCGTAGCGCGCCGGCCCGGCACTTTCATGTACCACCCGCATGCGGACGAGATGGTGCAGATGGCCATGGGCATGATGGGTTTCTGGGTCACGCACCCGAAAGCCAGGCACCCCCTGATCGACGAAGTGCAGCGGGATTTCTGTTTCCTGCTGAGTAGCTACGACATCGAGCCGGGGGCAGCGACGCCCAAGGTCGCGGAAATGACCAACTTCAATATGTGGACATGGAACAGCCGCATCTTTCCGGGCATCGATTCCTTGAATGTTCGCCTCCATGACAAGGTCCGCATCCGCGTCGGCAACCTCACCATGACCAATCATCCGATGCACGTGCACGGACACGAGTTCGTTGTCACGGGCACCGATGGCGGCCCCACGCCCAAAAGCGCACGCTGGCCCGAGGTGACTGCCGATGTGGCCGTGGGCCAGATGCGCCAGATCGAGTTCGTGGCCGACGAGGAGGGCGATTGGGCCTTCCACTGCCACAAGAGCCATCACACCATGAACGCCATGGGGCACGACATTCCCACGCTCATCGGTGTGGACCACAGCGGCCTGGCCAGGAAGATCAACAACCTCATCCCGGACTACATGGTCATGGGCGAACGTGGCATGGCGGACATGGCCGAGATGGAAATGCCCATCCCGGACAACACCATCCCCATGATGACTGGCCAGGGACCGTTCGGTTCGGTGGAAATGGGGGGCATGTTCAGCGTGCTCAAGGTGCGCCGTGACCAGAAGCCCGGCGACTACAAAGACCCGGGTTGGTTCAAACACCCCGACGGCACTGTGGCGCGAAAGTACACGGGCCCCATCGCTGAGCCTGCACGCTTCAGTGCCGAAGGCGGGCAGTCCATGCCGCGTGTTCGCAAGCCTGCAGTACCGACCGAAGTCAACGTACGCAAGCCGACATCGCATGGCGAGCATTGAGTTTGTCTTTCGTTTCTGATTTGGAGTTGATTCATGAAATTCACCTGGTCCCATGCCTTCCGATTCTTCGCAATGGTTGCGTTTGCCGCTTCGGGGGCCGCCTTCGCCAGCGGCAGCCATACGGGAGGCCATGGCCATGATGGGGATGAGACGGCCATCGGCAAGCCCGGTTTGACCGCCAAGGTCCGCCGCACGATCACGATCGAGATGCGCGACAACATGCGCTACACGCCGTCGAAAATCCAGGTCAAACAGGGCGAGACCGTGCGGTTCATCGTCAAGAACGCCGGACAGGTCAAGCACGAAGTCAGCCTGGGCACCGAGAAGGAGCTGCTGGAGCACCTGGAGCAGATGAAGAAATTCCCCGACATGGAACATGACGAACCGAGCAAGGTCACGTTGCAGCCCGGCAAGCGGGGGGAGATAGTGTGGCAGTTCACCAAAGCCGGCACCGTGAACTTTGCCTGCCTGATGCCCGGCCACTACGAAGCGGGCATGAAGGGCGCCATCCAGGTGGGCCGCAAGTGATGGCCTGAAACCAGCGTGCCAGCCCATAGACAGATCTATCCAGTCATACAGAGGACACCATGAGCACCACCAAAAAATTTTTTGCCACCTCCGCCCTTGCCATGGGCATAGCCATGCCCGTCAGCAGTTTTGCCCAAGCGACGATGGATCACGGCAAGATGGCGATGTCCCACGCATCGGACTTCATGACCGACGGCGAGGTCAAGAAGGTCGATCCGGACACCGGCAAGGTCACCCTCAAACATGGGGAGATCAAGAACCTGGACATGCCCGGCATGACCATGGTCTTCACGGTCCGCGACAAGGGCCAGCTTGCCAAGCTCAAGCCCGGTGACAAGGTGCAATTCGTGGTCATCCAGGAGGGCGGGAAGATGGTCATCACCGACATCCAGCCCGTGCGCTGAGCAAAGAAGCAACCACGCCGTGCCGCCGGACGCTGCAACCCCAGCCAACTCTCACAGCAGGAAGGAAGCATCATGATTCACATTCGCCACTCTCTGATCGGCCTCTGCATCGCCGCCGCCTCCGCAGGCGTATTGGCACAAGGCGCTGACGAGCACAAGGAGCACCATCCGGTGGACGCTGCCGCCCCTGCGGCAACCGTGGCGCCAGCACCCGCCGCAGCACTGCCATCGCCGGGCCGGGCCATGGGCTCGGGTGACATGGCCGCCATGGACCGGCAAATGCAGGCCATGCAGGCCATGCACGAGAAGATGGCCGCCGCCAAGACGCCCCAGGAGCGCCAGGCATTGATGGCTGAGCACATGACGACCATGCAGGACGGGATGCGCATGATGGAGTCGATGCAAGGGCAGATGGCATCGGGCCAGCCATCCACCGGCATGGCGAACATGCAATGCGATCCACGGATGATGGACAAGCGCATGTCCATGATGGAGTCGATGATGCAGATGATGATGGATCGCATGCCGACCACGCCAACCCAGTAACGCATCCACTGGATTGGGGGGACACCATGAAGCATCAGTCTGGCCTCGTGCGGGAGAGCGGGGAACTGGCGCAGGGCAGCGCTCCTTTGTTGATGGCCTTGAGGTATGCGGGCTACCCCGCGAAGCTGGCCACAGATGCGCCCACTCCCGTTGCCACCTCGCAGCCCAAAGCCTCGGGTTGCCACAACGGCGGAGCGGGGGGCTGCGGTTGCCGATAACGGCCACTGCCTTCATTTCCGATCAACTGGGCGGGCGCGTCCGCGCCCCATACCTTGTGCGAGCAACTCTGAAGGAGCAACGCCATGGATCAGCCTGACCACAACGCCCATACGCCATCGTTTTGGCGCCGCCCAGCCGGTATGGCGCTGGCAACGGCTGCCTTGATCGCCGGTTTTTACCTGCTGCGAGAGCACTGGGGCCATGTTCTGGGTTATTGGCCCTACCTGCTGCTGCTCGCCTGCCCACTCATGCACCTGATGCACGGCCATGGTAGGCATGGCAACCATGCGCAGCCGTCCCGGCGCACCCACAACGACCAGGAATAAGCAATGGACATGCATGCACACCACCATCACGGCAGCCACCCCCTTGCCGAGCCAGCCTCGCCAACGGATCTGAAGGATCCGGTGTGCGGCATGACCGTTACGGAGCAGTCTGAACACCATTCGACGCATGAAGGCCGGCCCTACTATTTCTGTAGCGCCAAGTGCCAAGGCAAGTTCGCGGCGAACCCACTGCAGTACCTTGTATCTGCAGCGCCCGCGGACACCGCGCCAGAGCCGGCCGGCACCATCTATACCTGCCCCATGCACCCCGAGGTGCGGCAGGATCATCCCGGCAATTGCCCCAAATGCGGCATGACGCTGGAACCCATCATTCCCCTGGACGAGGAAGACAACCATGAGTTGAAGGATTTTCAGCGGCGCTTCTGGTGGACACTGCCCTTCACGTTCATCGTCACCGTTCTTGCAATGTTCGGCCATCGCCTGGGATGGTTTGACCTGAAAGTGCAAACCTGGCTTGAACTGGCGCTGTCCTTGCCTGTCGTTTTGTGGACTGGCTGGCCATTCTTTGTACGCGGCTGGCAATCCCTCGTCCTGCGCAGACCCAACATGTGGACCTTGATTGGTCTGGGTACGGGCGCGGCCTTTCTCTATAGCCTGGTGGCCACGGTGGCACCGGGCTTGTTCCCGGATTCGTTCGTCTCCATGGGGCGTGTGGCTGTGTACTATGAGGCGGCCGTGGTCATCATCTCGCTGACCATGCTGGGCCAGATCATCGAGTTGAAGGCCCGTTCGCAAACCTCTGCGGCGATCAAGGCGCTGCTCGGTTTGGCGCCCAAGACGGCACGCCGCATCAATGCGGACGGCAGCGAAGAAGACGTACCTCTGAACCATGTGCACGTCGGAGACCTGCTGCGCATTCGCCCCGGCGAGAAAGTGCCGGTCGATGGCATCGTGACCGAGGGCCGCAGCGCTGTCGATGAGTCCATGCTGACTGGTGAGCCTGTGCCGGTGACTAAACGCGTTGGTGACAATGTCATTGGTGCCACGATGAACACCAGTGGGGCCTTGGTGATGCGCTCCGAGAAAGTCGGCGCGGCCACCATGCTGTCGCAGATTGTTCAGATGGTGGCCAATGCACAGCGCTCGAAGGCGCCCATGCAGCGCATGGCGGATGTGGTCGCCGGGAAATTTGTTCTCGTGGTGGTGCTCATCGCCATTGCCACCTTCTTTGTCTGGGGTTTGTTCGGTCCGGAACCTCGTTGGGTGTTTGGTTTGATCAACGCAGTGGCCGTGCTGATCATCGCCTGCCCCTGTGCGCTGGGGCTGGCCACGCCCATGTCGGTGATGGTTGCCACGGGTCGGGCAGCAACGCAAGGTGTGCTGTTCCGGGATGCGGGTGCCATCGAAAAAATGCGCGAGGTGGATACGCTGATTGTGGACAAGACCGGCACGCTCACCGAAGGCAAACCCGCCTTTGACACCGCAGTCGGTGCCGCCGGCTATACGGCGGACGAAGTATTGCGCCTGGCCGCCAGCCTGGACCAAGGCAGCGAACATCCTTTGGCAGAGGCCATCGTCAGCGCCGCACGCGCCAAAGGCCTGGAACTGGTCAAGCCGGTGGATTTCGAATCAGGCAGCGGAATCGGCGTGCGAGGCCTCGTCGATGGCAAGCGCCTGGTGCTGGGAAACACCGCGTTGATGGCGCAGGAGGGCGTGGCGACGGATGCGCTCAAAACCGACGCTGAGCGCCTGCGCAGTGAAGGCGCCAGCGTGATGCATCTCGCCGTGGACAGACAACTGGCGGGCATCCTGGCCGTGACCGACCCCATCAAGGCCACCACGCTGGAGGCGATCAAAGCTTTGCACGCCAGCGGCTTGCGCATCGTGATGGCGACGGGAGACGGCCTGACCACGGCCAAGGCCGTGGGGGCCAAACTTGGCATCGACGAGGTGCATGGCGAAGTCAAGCCCGTCGACAAGCTTGCGCTGGTGGAACGGCTCCAGAAAGAGGGCCATATTGTTGCCATGGCCGGCGATGGCATCAACGATGCACCTGCGTTGGCCAAGGCCGATGTCGGCGTGGCCATGGGCACCGGGACAGATGTGGCCATGAACAGCGGCCAGGTCACGCTGGTGAAAGGCGACTTGCGCGGAATCACTGCGGCGCGTGACATCTCCACTGACACCGTCCGCAACATGCGCCAGAACCTGCTGTTCGCCTTCGTTTACAACGGCATTGGGGTGCCGATTGCGGCAGGTGTTCTGTACCCGTTCACGGGGTGGTTGTTGTCCCCGCTGATCGCGGCGCTGGCCATGAGCATGAGCTCGGTGTCGGTGATTGGAAATGCGCTGCGTTTGCGCCGCGGCAAGAAATGATGCCGTAGTCCGGAGGAATGATGAAAACCCCCACGCCACCACCAAAACCTCAGGCCTCTCCAAGCGCCAGGCCGCGAAGGGGGAAAGCAGCGATACAAAGGAAGCAACGCTTGGTGGAGGATCTGCAACCCCCCGCAAGCCAAGCTTCCAGGCGCAACATGCGCAGTGCAGGCGCCGATATCGACGAAGGATGCGACAGGGCATGCGCTTTCTGCTCACGGGACTCACTGTTCTGGGGGCGACCCTGCTTGCACGTGCCTTGTTGCTCCATCCCGGCAACAGCAAAGTGCTTGTTGCCATCAGCGAAGGCCTGTTGATTGTTGGCTGGGTGGCGATGTGGCGCCCGATCGAGGTACTCCTGTTCGAGCGTGTGGAAAACCACCAGAACATGGCGCTGTTTGATCGTCTTTCCCGAATCGACGTGGAGTTCGCCCTTGACGCGACCGCGTTTGGCACAGGGGAGAATAGTGGCGAGACCAGTGACTTGCGGACACCGGCCTTGTTGCCTTGACGGGTGCTCCTGTCCGTTGGTGGAACAACCCATCGGGCCCTCACGCGCCAATGTTCATCATGGGCCCCTAGGCCCCGTCCCAGAAGTTCCTGACAGCAATGTAATTTTTGAAACACCTTTCCGTTAGCCGTCGGCTCACACAATACACAACGTGCATTCGCACAAGGCGGGCGGATTCAGATTGGAAGCGCAACATCCTGGATTTCAGTGAGCGAGGGTAGGGTGCTGCATGAGGAAATCATGCTGAATGCAGATTGGACCGAAGTGGTGGATCAGTTGAATGTCGATTGGCGTTCCCCTTGTGGGGCGGTCGTGATGCCTGGCGTGCGAAAGATGCTGCAGGGGGCTACGCAGGTCATCCACGGAGAGCGTCGATGAATGGCTACGAACTACCACCTGACGCTTCAGGCCTGGTCGCAGCGCTTGCTGTCGGTCTGGTGATTGGCCTGGAACGCGGCTGGCACGACCGCGAATTGCCGGAGGAAGGGCGGGTTGCCGGTCTGCGCACTTTTGCCCTGACCGGACTGCTCGGTGGTGTGCTTGGGCATCTACAGCCAGTTTTCGGCGCCTGGCCTTTGTTGGGTTCTCGGCTACCTGGGCGCGATGGTGTGCGCAGCGGTCGTATTGGCGTTGAGCGGGACGCTTTCGTAAGTTTCCACCGGCCACGTTTTCAGAATTCTTGTGTTTGAACAATAGGGATCACCGCTATGGAAAAGTCATTTCATCGTTTCTCTGAACTGTTTGCCCAGCTCGGCCTGCGCACGGACGAGGCCGGCATTGGGGCGTTCCTGAAGGCGCACTCGCCACTTCCGACCGATGTGCTGCTGGCCGATGCGCCGTTCTGGACGCCAGCGCAGGCGACGCTGTTGCGCGAAGAACTTCTGGACGATGCGGACTGGGCCGAAGTCATTGACCGATTGAATGCTGCCCTGCGTGCACCCAGGGGGCGGTCATGATGCCTATGAGGAATCGCCTGTCCTTGGGGGTGGTGCTGGTGTCTCTTGTGCTGAGCCCGATGGCTTACGCGCAAGAGGCCAAGCTGGGGTCGAGTGTCGAGGGGTTGCTGCAAGCGGCCAGGGAGCGAAACCCGGAAATCGCCAGTATGCGTTTTGATGCGGATGCGGCAGCAGAGCGCGTCGTGCCTGCGGGCGCCTTGCCGGACCCCAAATTCCGAACCGAATTGCGTGACATCACGCGCATGGGGGCACAAAACCCCACCCTGTTGCCGGGGCGCGTCGGAAGTACCCGCTACCTGCTGATGCAGGATCTGCCCTGGATGGGCAAACGCGGTCTGAAGCGCGAGGTGGCTCAGTCGCAAGCAGAAGCCGCGAGAAGCCGTGCAGCAGGCGCCTGGGTTGAACTGGCTGGCAAGATCAAGACAACGTATGCCGAGCTCTATTACCTGGATCAGAACGAACGCTTGTCGCGCGAAATATTGGACCTGATGGCGCGGCTGGAAAAGGTTGCCCAGGTCCGCTACGCGGGCGGGCTTGCTGCGCAACAGGACGTGATCCGTGCGCAGGTGGAGCAGTCCACCATGCGCAACGAACTGATTGCACTGGACGCTGAGCGCCGCCAGCTCCAGGCCCGACTGAATGCGCTCGTGGGGCGTCCGACCTCGGAGTCTTTGGCGGCACCCGAGCAGATCCGTCCACTGCCGTCGCTGGAGCAAGTCAGCTTCGCGGCCCTGGAGGTGCGCGCCCGGATGAACAATCCGCTGCTGCGCACGGAAGAGTCCCAGATCCGGGTTGCCGAGAAGAACCGGGAGTTGACCCTCAAGAACCGTTACCCCGACTTCAACGTCGGCATCTCTCCGATTCAGTACCGGGGATCGCTCAAAGAGTGGGAATTGATGGTCGAGGTGAACATTCCCCTGCAGCAAGACACGCTGCGCGCCCAGGAGCGGGAGTCCGAGGCCATGTTGGCCGCTGCGCGCTCACGCCAGGAAGTCGTCATGAACCAAGTCTTGGCAGACCTTTACGCCAACGTGGCAGGTTTCGAGTCTGCCCGGCGTTCGCTGGCGTTGACGACGGACAGCCTCTTGCCGCAATCCGAGTTGACCTTCCGCTCGGCGCTGGCCGGATACCAGACGGGCAAGGTGGATTTTGCAACCTTGCTGGATGCGCAGCGCCAAATTCGCCAAACCAAATTGAATCAGATCAAAGCCGCAGTAGACGCACAGAAGCGGCTGGCCAGCATTGAAAGCATCGTAGGGGAAGAACAATGACAACAGGGTTCAAGGCAGGCGTACTCTTGGCTATCGTCGCCGCGGGGTTGGCGGCGGGCGGTGGCTATTGGATGGGGCAGCGCCAATCCGAAGTCCGCAGTGGTGAGCAGACTGCGTCGCCGGGCGCTTCTGATGTTTCCGCCAAGAAGGAGCGCAGGGTACTTTTCTACCGTAACCCGATGGGGCTGCCCGACACATCTCCCACACCGAAAAAAGATCCGATGGGGATGGATTACATCCCGGTCTACGAGGGAGAGCAGGAAGAAGCACAAACCGATTCCAACCAGATTCGCATCAGTACCGAAAAGATTCAGAAACTCGGCGTGCGAACTGAGGCGGTAAGTCGGCGTTCACTGGACAAGGTGGTGCGGTCTGCCGGACGCATCGAACCAGACGAGCGCCAGACCTTCACCATCGCTGCCAAATTTGAGGGCTACGTCGAGCGTCTGCATGCCAACGTCACAGGACAGGCTGTGAGCAAGGGGCAGCCGCTGTTCGAGGTCTATAGTCCCGAACTGGTGTCCGCTCAGCGCGAGTACGCCATCGCAGCCCAGGGCGTCGATGCGTTGAAGGATGCCTCGGGTGAGGCACAGCGTGGCATGCGTGAGCTGGCCGACTCCAGCCTGGCGCGGCTTCGCAATTGGGACATTGCGGACGAGCAAGTCAAGGCCTTGGCCAAATCCGGAGAATCCCGCCGCACGCTGACATTCCGCTCCCCAGTGGCTGGGATCATCACCGACAAGAAGGCCGTCCAAGGCATGCGTTTCATGCCGGGTGAAATGCTCTACCAGGTGGCAAATCTGTCCTCGGTCTGGGCCATCGCGGATGTCTTCGAGCAAGACATCGGATTGGTCAAGTTGGGGGGCAAGGCCACGGTGCAGATCAACGCCTACCCAGACAAGGTGTTCCAGGGGACGGTCAGCTATGTGTACCCCACCCTGAAGCCTGAAACCAGAACGGTGCAGGTGCGCGTCGATTTGTCGAACACGGGTGGCTTGCTCAAGCCAGGCATGTTTGCCCAGGTGGAACTTCCGACCGCCAGCAAGGGCACTGTTTTGACAGTGCCGACTTCGGCCGTGATTGACAGCGGCACGCGCCAGATCGTCCTGGTGCAGCTCAAGGAAGGCCGATTCGAACCCCGCGATGTCAAAGTGGGCGCACGCAGCGACGACCGCATTGAAGTCATCGAAGGGGTACGCGAGGGAGAGCAGGTGGTAATCGCTGCCAATTTCCTGATCGATGCAGAAAGCAACCTCAAGGCGGCCTTGGGGGGCTTTGGGCACTCCTCGCCTGGAACCAAGCCGGACGCACAAGGCACCCCAGATGCGGGCAAGCCTGCTGCCTCCGTCGGGCATCAGGGTGAAGGCAAGGTGGAGGAGTTGGACGTTAAGGCCGGCATGGTCACCATTGCCCATGGCCCCATACCTACCCTCAAATGGCCCGCGATGTCGATGGAGTTCAAGGTCTCCAACAACGGGTTGCTGGCGGGCATGAAGCCTGGCGCATTGGTCGCCTTCGAATTTGTGGAGCGTGGGCAGGGCGAATGGGTGATCACCTCCGTGAAACCCGTGGGCAACGCGGCGGCCAATGCGCACACCGGCCATAACTGACCGTCAGGGAACACCATGCTCGCGAAGATCATTGACTGGTCGGGAAACAACCGCTTCCTGGTTCTGCTGGCCACCCTGTTTGTCATTGCCGGGGGGGTGTTCGCGGCACTGCGAACACCGCTGGACGCGCTGCCGGACTTGTCCGACGTGCAGGTCATCGTCTACACCGAATACCCTGGACAAGCGCCCCAGGTGGTCGAGGACCAGGTCACCTATCCGTTGACCACATCCATGCTGTCGGTACCCAAGTCCAAAGTGGTGCGAGGTTTTTCGTACTTTGGAGCGTCTTTCGTTTACATCATCTTTGAGGATGGCACAGACATCTATTGGGCACGTTCGCGCGTGCTGGAATACCTCAACTTCGCATCCAGCCGGATGCCCAAGGGTGTCACGCCGCAAATCGGCCCTGACGCCACCGGCGTGGGTTGGGTCTACCAGTACGCGTTGCTTGCCAAGGACAAAACGCTGGCCGAGTTGCGCACATTGCAAGATTGGTACCTGCGCTATCAGCTGACCAAGGCACATGGCGTTGCCGAGGTGGCATCCATTGGTGGTTTTGTCCAAACCTACCAAGTCACCGTCGATCCGGTGAAGCTTCGGGCCTACGGCATTCCGTTGGCCAAGGTATCACAGGTTATTCGGGATTCCAATCGTGACGTCGGCGGCCGCGTCGTTGAGATGGCCGAGACGGAATACATGGTGCGCGGCAAAGGCTATTTGCGTGGCGTAGCGGACATTGAGCATCTGGTCGTGAAAGCCGAAAAGGGCACGCCCGTATTGATTCGAGACATTGCCCGCGTCGAAATCGCTCCCGACGAACGACGCGGTCTTACCGAACTCAATGGGGAGGGGGAGGTGGTCTCTGGCATCGCCATGGCCCGCTATGGCCAGAACGCCCTGGAGGTCATTCATAACCTGAAGGAGAAGATCGCCGAAGTTTCGGCAGGGTTGCCACAAGGGGTCAGTATCCAGGCGGTGTACGACCGATCCGATCTGATTCATCGGGCCATCGATTCGCTCAAGCGAACGCTGCTGGAGGAAAGCCTGATCGTTGCCTTGGTCTGCATGGTTTTTTTGATGCACATTCGATCAGCCCTCGTGGCTATCTTGATGTTGCCCGTGGGGGTGCTGATCTCCTTCATCGCGATGCGCTTGTTGGGCATGAATTCCAACCTGATGAGCCTGGGCGGTATCGCAATTGCGATCGGTGCCATGGTGGATGCGGCCATCGTCATGATCGAGAACGCCCATAAGCACTTGGAGAGACTCCCGCCCGAGCACGATGGCAAGCAGCGAGCGCAAGCCATGATCACCGCCTGCAAGGAGGTCGGCCCGGCACTGTTCTTCTCGCTGCTCATCATCACCGTGTCGTTTCTGCCCGTGTTCACGCTGGAATCACAGGAAGGACGCATGTTCTCGCCGCTGGCCTTCACCAAGACCTTCTCGATGGCGGGTGCGGCGCTGCTGTCGGTGACGCTGGTACCGGTGCTCATGGTGATCTTCATTCGCGGGCGCATCATGCCGGAGTCACGTAACCCGGTGAACCGGTTCTTGATCTGGGCCTACCGACCCATCATCGCCGGTGTGATGCGCTGGAAGAAGGTGACCATTGCTCTTGCCCTGATCGTGCTGGGGGTGTCGTTCTATCCGGCCAGCAAGCTAGGGTCAGAGTTTATGCCCACACTCAATGAAGGCTCCTTGCTCTACATGCCCGCTTCGCTGCCCGGAATGTCGATCACCAAAGCCGCCGAGTTGCTGCAGACGCAAAACAAGATCATCAAAAGCTTTCCGGAGGTGGAATCGGTCTACGGCAAGGCAGGGCGAGCCAACACGGCCACCGACCCCGCACCAACGGAAATGTTCGAGACGGTCATCAATCTCAAGCCTGAGTCAGCCTGGCGATCTGGCATGACCACCGACAAATTGATCGCCGAGATGGACAAGGCACTGCAGTTTCCGGGTGTCTCCAATGCCTGGACCATGCCCATCAAGGCGCGCATCGACATGCTGTCCACCGGTATCCGAACGCCCATTGGCATCAAGGTCTTCGGCAAGGACCTGAACGAAATGGAACGCCTGGCGCGGGAGATCGAGACCGTAGTGAAAGCGGTGCCCGGCACCACCTCGGCATTCGCGGAGCGGATCACAGGCGGTTTCTACCTGAACATCGAGCCTGACCGCACGCAGCTGGCACGCTACGGGCTGGCGGTGGGTGATCTGCAGGAAGTCATTGGTACGGCGCTCGGCGGGGACATGGTGACTACCACGGTGGAAGGGCGAGAGCGTTTTGGCGTGACGGTTCGCTACCCGCGCGGACTGCGGTCTGATCCGCAGCAGATCGCTCGCGAGGTCCTGGTGCCGACCATGGATGGAGCCATGGTGCCGCTGGGCCAGATCGCGCGCGTGGAGGTGGCCAAGGGCGCACCGGGCATCCGCACCGAAAATGGATTGCTGTCAGCCTACATCTTTGTGGACATCAGAGAGCGTGACGTCGGTGGCTACGTCGCCGAGGCGCGCAAAGCAGTGAACGAGCAGGTCAAGTTCCCGCCCGGCTACTACGCCACATGGAGCGGTCAGTTCGAGTCCATGGAGCGCGCGGTGCAGAAAATGAAGGTGGTTATCCCGGTCACCTTGCTGATCATCTTCCTGCTCCTGTACCTGAACTTCAAGCGGCTGACCGAAACCTTGATCGTCATGTTGTCGGTGCCGTTTGCCTTGGTGGGCGGTATCTGGCTCATGTGGTGGCTGGGCTACAACATGTCGGTGGCCGTCGCGGTGGGCTTCATCGCATTGGCTGGGGTGGCGGCTGAGACGGGTGTCATCATGCTGATCTATCTCGACCATGCTTGGGAAGAGATTCAGACCCGGCGGCGTGCTGAAAACAAGGTGCCTGGCGTGGCAGATCTCTATGAGGCCATCATGGAAGGCGCAGTCGAACGGGTTCGTCCCAAGATGATGACAGTCGTTGCCATCATGGCGGGCCTGCTGCCCATCATGTGGGGGACTGGCACCGGCTCGGAAGTGATGAGCCGCATTGCCGCACCGATGGTCGGTGGCATGATTTCCTCGACCGTACTGACGCTGGCCGTGATTCCTGCGCTTTACGCGCTCGTCAAGCAAGTTGAACTTCGAAGAAGGCGAGCTTGATGCGATTGGCCTCGCATGCACAAGGACGCCACCACCCAGCGGGCCTGGGCGCACTGGCAGGAGAACCGCGAGGGTGAAACGGTGAGCCGACCGATCAGCTACCAGGAGTTGGTCAAGCGCACGGGGATGGAGTTTTTGCCAAGAATTGCACTGCCGCATTGAGTCGCAGCAAGGGCTGTGTCAGCGGTGGCGTTATAAATCAGGCTTTCCACCCTCTACACCGTGAGTATTCATGAACCGCGCAGAACTCGTTGAAATCCTGGCTTCCAAGAATGATCTGTCCAAGGCAGCTGCCAATGCTGTTTTGGAAACGCTGATCGAGACCATCCAGACCGCCGTCAAGAAAGGTTGACCTTGCCCCTGAACAGTGGAGTTCTTGGCCTTGTTGAAAATACCGACAAGGAGTCAAGAGATGACGGCAAAGCA
>NZ_JBXAGC010000022.1:0-79501 GCF_058793725.1 Acidovorax sp. GW835-FHT14B10 | reverse complement strand
AAGCGCAAGCGTGCGGGGTGGAATCTGGGCTATCTGGAGCGCGTCTTGGGTATCACTATTTAGATGCGATTGCCCTGAGCCCTTGGGAACGATGCTCTGGAACTTGTAGCGGCCCTGCGCGTCGGTGATGATGGTGCGGCGCATGTTGAAGCCCTGCTGCTCGCCCGTGGGATCAAAGTGCGAATAGAAGCCCTTGGTGTTGGCGTGCCACACCTCGACCTTGGCGTTCGGCAGGGGCTTGCCATCGGCACCCTGCACGGTGCCGTGCATGACCAGCGTGTGGCCGGCCTTGTCGCTGCCGTCGTCCAGGCGGGCAAAACCCTGCGCTTCGGGGGCGCCTGCCACATACAGCGGGCCCTCGATGGTGCGGGGCGTGCCGTTTGCAATGCCCAGTTCCTTGTCCTTGGCATCCATGCGCATGTCCAGGAAGCGGTCCAGGCCCAGGCCAGGCGACAGCAGGCCGGCTTCGCCACGGGCGCCCAGGGTGTTCAGGTAGGCAATGCCTGCCCAATACTCGTCCGAGGTGATGTCCAGGTCGTCGATGGCCTTGAACAGGTCCGACAGCAGGCGGTGCACGATCTGCTTGGCGCGGGCGTTGCCGCCGGCCTGGCTCTGGCCGCTGGCCAGTCGCAGGAAGTCCTGCACTTCGGGGGTGTCGAAAATGTGGGTGTGCATGCGATTTCCTCGTGTCGTTGGGTAAAAAATGCATCGGCAGCAATGCGGCTGGGCCACCATGTCCACCGCCCGCCGCAACCAGCGTCACCGCGCCATAACGGCTGTTCCAGCTTGCAAGCGCAGAGATGACCGGTGTTGCATGGACAGGATTGGACCGTGCGACCCGCAAACCATCCAACACTAAAATCGTCTTGCACAATACCCAGAAGGTATAGTTATTGATTTAACGCATACAAATCAATAACTTAAAAACCAATAAACCACAAATCATATGGTTTTCCCTTATGGACATCCGGCAACTCAAATATTTCGTGGCCGTCGCCAATGCGCGCAACTTCACCCGGGCATCCGAGTTGCTGCACATTGCACAGCCCCCTCTCAGTCGCCAGATTCAACTTCTGGAGGACGAGCTCGGGGTGCAGCTCATCCTGCGCAATAGCCGCCCACTGCGACTGACCGAAGCGGGGCGCACCTTCTATGAGCAGGCGCTGCAAATCATCAACCGGGTCGATCAGTTGAAAACAGCAACCCGCCAGATCGGCCTGCACCAGCGACAGACCCTGTCCCTGGGGTTTGTCGCATCCACACTGTACGGCGGCCTGCCCATGCTGGTTCGCAAGCTGCGCCAACACTACCCGGACGTGGATGTCCAGCTGGTGGAGCTCACGTCGATGCAACAATTCATGGCCCTGAAATCCGGCCGCATCGACGTGGGGTTCGGACGCATCCGAAGCAATGACTCATCGGTAGCCCGGACGGTTCTGCGCGAAGAGCGGCTGGTGCTGGCCATTCCTCCGGGTTCGCCCCTGGCTGCCCAGTCCAGTCGAATCAGCCTCAAGGAGATCACCGGCCAGAAGCTGATCATCTACCCCAAGGAGCCCCGCCCGAGCTTCGCCGACCATGTCCTCAGCCTGCTGAACGACCAGGCCATACGCCCGAGCGAGGTGCATGAGGTGCGGGAGATTCAAACGGCATTGGGCATGGTGGCAGCGGAGTCCGGGCTATGCCTCATTCCAGCGTCCGCACGCCTGCGCAGCGACCTTCTTTACCGCCTGATCGACGACCCGCACATCACGTCCCCCATCATCCTGAGCCACCGACTCAACGACAACGCCTGGTACATCGATGCCATCAAGCAGCTGGTGCGGGACATGTATGCAGAGAAACCGCCGTGGCTCGATGTGGAACACAACGTCTTCCCGAATCCGACCGAGCCCCAGGCCAAGCCCGCCGCGCGCAAAACCCACCGACCCAAAACATCGAACGGCTGAAGATACCCGCGGCACTCAGAACCTGTTCACAATCTTTCTCCACTGATCGTTGGTCGCTCTGGCGGAAGCGAGGCTGCGGGCCCCACGAGAGCCAAATACCCCGGTGACATCAGCCCCGAGAAATTCGAGCCCATCCGCGCCTTGCTGGAGAGTGCCCGCAGCAGGCTTTAAAAAAAATCAGGTTGAAGTGGTCCGAGAGAGACTGGGGCGCAGCGCCTCCAGCGCGTTCTTGATCGTGGACGCACAGAGCGTGAAGAACACGGACACAGCGGCCTTCAAAGGCTATGGCGCGGGCAAGACGCAAAGGGGCCTTGCAGGCGCTGCAGCGTTGCAAACCTGCGCTGAGCCGGGTGCAAGCGCTGCTGTGTGACAGCGGCTATGTAGGCAAACCGTTTGCCCAGGGCGTCCAAGACATTCTGGGTGGACGGGTCGCCGTAAAGCTCGCAAAGCGAAGCGAACTGCACAGGTTCAAGGTGATGCCCCGGCGCTGGGTGGTGGAGCGCAGCTTTGCCTGGCTGGAGACGAACCGGCGGCCATGGCAGAACTGCGAGCGGCTGCTCAACACCCGCTTGCAGTGTGTCCATCTGCCATTCTTGGCGCTGCTGCTTGCAAGATTTTGAACAGATCCTCAGGCCCTGGGCAGCGTCACGCCCACCTGGCCCTGGTATTTGCCGCCCCGGTCCTTGTAGGAGACTTCGCAGACGTCGTCCTTGTCGCTCTCGAAGAACAGCACCTGCGCGCAGCCCTCGCCGGCGTAGATGCGCGCGGGCAGCGGTGTGGTGTTGGAGAACTCCAGCGTCACATAGCCTTCCCACTCGGGCTCGAACGGCGTGACGTTGACGATGATGCCGCAGCGCGCATAGGTGCTTTTGCCCAGGCAGATGGTGAGCACGTTGCGCGGGATGCGAAAGTATTCGACCGTGCGCGCCAGGGCAAAGCTGTTGGGCGGAATGATGCAGCTGTCGCCGTGAAAATCGACGAAGCTTTTCTCGTCGAAATGCTTGGGGTCCACCACCGTGCTGTGGATGTTGGTGAACACCTTGAATTCGGGGGCGCAGCGTATGTCGTAGCCATAGCTGCTGGTGCCATAGCTGATGATTTTTCGGCCCTCGACCTCGCGCACCTGACCTGGCTCGAAGGGCTCGATCATGCCGTGCTCGGCCGCCATGCGGCGGATCCATTTGTCGCTTTTGATGCTCATGGTGCGGGATTCCTCGCCATTACTACGTTTTCGATAGCTGTCAGCGCTTGATCATCCAGCGCAAGGACCGTATTTTGCTTGAGAAATGACGGTTTTTTCCACCAGTCGGTCATCCCCCAGCACGATCATGGCGAACAGCAGCTCGTCGAGGCTGCCGGCCTGGGCCGTGCGGCGCGCCAGCAGCGGCGTGGCCTGGGGGTTGAGCACCACGAAGTCGGCCTCGCAGCCGGGCTGCAGGTTGCCCACCACGCCCGCCAGGCCCAGCGCCCTGGCGGCGCCGGCCGTGTGCTGCCACCACAGGTGCGCCGGCGGCAGGCTCAGGCCGCGCTTGCCCTGCAATCCTTCCACCGTGGCGCGGCCCACGTAATAGGCGGCCAGCATGGTGTGGAAGGGGCTGAAGCTGGTGCCACCGCCCACGTCACTGGCCAGCCCGTAGCCCAGGCCCACGCGGTCGGCCTCGGCGTAGTCGAAAAAGCCGCTGCCCAGAAAGAGGTTGCTGGTGGGGCTGACGGCCGCCACCGCACCGGTGTCGCGCAGCAGGGCACGGTCGGGTTCGTCCAGATGGATGCAGTGGGCATACACGGCGCGTTCGCGCAGCAGGCCGAAGTCGCCGTACACCGAAAGATAGCTGCGCGATGCCGGGAAGAGCGCGCGCGCCCAGCGGATCTCGTCGAGGTTCTCGGCCACATGCGACTGGATCCACACATCGGGATAGCGTGCGGCCAGTTCGCCGGCGCCGCGCAGTTGCGCGGGCGTGCTGGTGGGGGCAAAGCGCGGCGTGATGGCATAGCCCAGGCGGTCCACGCCGTGCCAGCGCCGGATGAGGGCCTCGGTGTCGATCAGGCTCTGCGCGGTGTCGTCGCGCACGCCGTCGGGCGAGTGGCGGTCCTGCAGCACCTTGCCGGTGATCAGGCGCATCTGGTGGCGCTGCGCCTCGCGGAACAAGGCCTCCGCCGAGGCGGGGTGCGATGTGGCAAACGCCAGCGCGGTGGTCACGCCATTGCGCAGCAGCTCTGCGATGAAAAACTGGGCCACTTGCGCACTGTATTCGGGTGCTGCAAAGCGTTTTTCATGCGGGAAGGTGCAATGCTCCAGCCAGGGCAGCAGGCCATCGGCCGGCGAGCCGATCACATCGGTCTGCGGAAAGTGGATGTGCATGTCCACAAACCCGGGTGCGATGATGCGGCCCGGCAGGTGCTCGACGGGCCCACCGCCAAAGCGGGGTGCCAGGTCGGACCAGGCACCGGCGGCCAGTACGCGCTGGCGGCCCTGGGCGTCGGGGCCGACGGCCAGCAGGCCATCGGCGTCATACAGGGCCGTGCCGTCGTCGGCAAAGCGCAAGAGGGCGGAGCGAAAGACGGGCATGGCCGCCAGTGTAGTGTTCGCTCTTGCGGCTCCCCCTTGACGCCCCTCAGCGCGGCAGCTTGCCCTGCACCCCTTCGGCCAGCCAGTTCATCTGCAGGATCTGCGCATCCGAAAGCGTTGTGCCGGCGGGGATGACTTCATGCCCCTCGTTGTCGCGCACGGCGGCCTTGCCCGCACGGAAGGGGTGCACCCTGCCCGCCCCCACCGCCTTTTGCGCGGCCAGCACCTCCTGCTGCACGGCGGGGGGCACACGGCTGCCAAAGTCGCCCACGCGGATCATGCCCTCGCGCACGCCGCCCCAGACATTGCCGCTTTTCCAGCGGCCGTTCTGCACGGCGCGCACGCGCTCGGTGTAGTAGGCACCCCACTGGTGGGTGACGGCCACGATCTGTGCATCGGGCCCGGTCTTGCGCATGTCCGAGTGGTAGGCCACCGCCATCTTGCCGCGCTCCTGCGCGGCCGCCATCACCGCCGTGGAGCCGGTGTGAAAGGCGATCACGTCCACATTCTGGTTGAACAGCGCCATGGCGGCATCGCGCTCCCTGGGCGGATCGAACCACACGTTGAGCCACACCACCTTGACGGTGGCCTGCGGATTGACCGAGCGCAGCCCCAGGGTGAACGCGTTGATGCCCTGCAATACCTCGGGGATGGGAAAGCCCGCCACAAAGCCGGCCACACCCGTCTTGCTCATGCGGCCTGCGGCAATGCCTGCCAGGTAGCGCCCCTCGTAGTAGCGCGCATTGGCGGTGGCCACGTTGGGCGCCTGCTTGTAGCCGGTGATGGATTCGAACTTGACCTGGGGATAGTCCTGCGCCACCTTGAGCGTGGGCTCCATGTAGCCAAAGCTGGGCGTGAAGATGATCTGGTGGCCGGTAGCGGCCAGGTCGCGGATCACGCGCTCGGCGTCTGCCCCTTCGGGCACGTTGTCGACAAAGGTGGTCTGGACCCGGCTGCCCAGCGCGGCCTCGACGGCCTTGCGGCCCTCGTCGTGCTGGCGCGTCCAGCCGGCATCGGTGACCGGCGTGACATAGACGAAACCGGCCTTCACGACCGCAGCGGCAGGCGCCTGGGGCGGGGTGGGGGTCTGGGAAAAAACGGGGGTGAAAAAACAGGCGGCCGCGAGCGCGGCAGCGAGGTTTTTGTACATGGTGTTCCTCTACATGGTCCCGGAGACAAAAAGCAAAAGACCGCCGGGACAGCGGTCTTTGCGCCGAATTTTACCGCAGCCCCTGCAGCACCCGTGCGGGCTACCATGGCAGCTTCCACCCACCACGCCAAGGAATTGCCGCATGCCCATGTTTGCCGATACGTCCCCTCCCGGCCAATGCATCTTCTGCCGCCTGGTGGCCGGCGAGATTCCATCGGCCGGGGTGCATGAGGATGCGCTGACCATCGCCTTCATGGACCTGGGCCAGGTCAACCCCGGTCATGTGCTGGTGGCCACCAGACGCCACGCGGCCACCTTGCTGGACATCACCGCCGAGGAGGCCGCCGCCGTGATGCAGACGGCCCGGCTGGTTGCCCATGCCGTGCAGGCCGTCTTCCACCCGCCGGGGATGACACTGCTGCAGGCCAATGGCCGCGAGGGTGACCAGACGGTGTTTCACTTTCACCTGCATGTGGTGCCGCGCCATGGGCACGATGGCATTGCGCTGTCGTGGCCGCGCAAAAATCCATCGACCGAGGTGCTGTTGGACCACGCGGCAAGACTGCGTGAAGCCCTTGCCGCCAGCTGAGGGTGCACCCGCGCTGGGGCTGCGCGGCAACCTCGGTGGTGTGGTCAGTCGTGCTCGGCGAAGCGCTCAAAGGTTTCCTTCAGGCGGTGCTCCCACACGCGCTTGTCAGCCTGGCTGGCAAAGCTGGCTTCGAAGCTGTTGAACGCCAGCTGGTAGGCGTGGCGCGCGGTCATGGCCGTTGCGGCAAATACCTGGGTGAAGTTCTCGTTGATGTAACCGCCAAAGTAGGCAGGGTCGTCGGAGTGGACGGTGGCGCACAGGCCGGCGTCGAGCAACTGGCGCAGGTTGTGGTCTTTCAGATCGGGAAACACACACAGCTTCTGGTTCGACAGCGGGCACACCGTGAGCGGGATGCGGTCTTGCGCCAGGCGCTGCATCAGGGCCGCGTCGTGCACGGCCTGCACGCCATGGTCGATGCGCTCTACTTTGAGCACGTCGAGGGCGCTCCAGATATAAGCCGGTGGACCCTCTTCGCCCGCATGGGCCACCAGATGCAGGCCCAGTTCGCGGCAGCGGGCAAAGACGCGGGCAAACTTCTCGGGCGGATGCCCCACTTCGCTGCTGTCCAGCCCTACGCCCACGATCTTGTCGCGCAGGGGCTGCGCCTGCTCCAGCGTTTCAAAAGCCGACTCTTCGCTCAGGTGGCGCAGGAAGCACAGGATCAGCGTGGCGCTGATGCCCAGCTCGGCGTGCGCATCCTCGCAGGCACGGTGCAGGCCGTTGATGACGGTCTCCATGGCCACGCCGCGCGCCGTGTGGGTCTGCGGGTCGAAGAAGATTTCTGCATGCGCTACGTTATCGATAGCAGCTCGCGCAAGATAGGCGAGAGCCATATCGTAAAAATCCTGCTCATGCAACAGCACGCTGGCCCCCGCGTAGTAGATGTCGAGAAAGCTCTGCAGGTTGGTGAAGGCATAGGCCTGCCGCAACGCCTCGACGCTGGCATAGGGCAGCGGCACACCGTTGCGCTGCGCCAGGGCAAAGATCAGCTCGGGTTCGAGCGAGCCCTCGATGTGGATATGCAGTTCGGCCTTGGGCATCGCGCGCAGCAGCTTTTGCAGGCGCTGTGGGGCCAGGGGGGGCACTTTAAACATCAGCAGACTCCAGAATGGGCGCCCGGGGTGGCGGAACGGAGCAACGAATCAGTTGAACCGCCCCCCCAGACTGAACCGGCCCGCGCCCAGAAGGGCGACGGCCACCGCCGTGAAAAGAAAAAGGCCCTGCAGTTCAAGGGCCCAGCCGCCGGACTTGCCCAACTGCCCCAGCTGGCCCAGGTGCGCCAGCCCGATGGCCACGACCATATTGATGGCCACCACCAGTGCCGCCGGACGCGTCCACAGGCCGACGATGAGCAGCAGAGGTGCCAGCACTTCGCCAACATAGACCAGGTAGCCCAGCACGCCCGGCAGGCCATGGCTGGCCACCATGCCGGCGATGTGATCGGCTCCCGACGAGAGTTTGGCGATGCCGTGCAGCAGCATCAGGCTCCCCAAGGTCAGGCGGAGAAGCAGTTTTCCGAGGTCATTGGACATTTTTTTGTTGCTCCAGGGTCAAGGTCATCACAAAGCGGTCGGGGTTTACTTCCTGTCGCCACCGGGGATCTTGCCTTCCACGCCCTTGACGTAGAAGTTGATGCCACCCAGGAACTTGTCGTCGGCCACCACGTCCTTTTCCAGCACGGGCTTGCCGTCCTGGCCGACGATGGGGCCCTTCCAGATCTGGAAGCTGCCGTCCTTCAGGCCCGCCTTCACGGCTTCAACCTTGGCCTTGGTGTCGCCAGGCACGTCTTCGGCGATGGAGACGATGTCGATCGCGCCTTCCTTCACGCCCCACCAGGCCTGGCCCGTGGCCCAGGTGCCATCCAGCGCATCCTTGGTGGCCTTGATGTAGTAAGGGCCCCAGTTGATGACGGCCGACGCCAGGTGGGCCTTGGGGCCGTAGGCGGTCATGTCGCTGTCCCAGCCGAAGGCGCGCTTGCCCTTTTCCTGGGCGGTCTTGAGCACGGCGGGCGAGTCGGTGTTCTGGAACAGGATGTCGGCACCGCCGTTGATCAGCGAGGTGGCGGCTTCGGTTTCCTTCGGAGGGCTGAACCATTCGTTCACCCAGACCACCTTGGTCTTGATCCTGGGGTTGACCGACTGCGCGCCCAGCGTGAAGCTGTTGATGTTGCGGATCACTTCAGGGATCGGCACCGAGCCCACCACGCCCAGCGTGTGGGTCTTGGTCATGGCGCCAGCGATCACGCCAGCCATGTAGGCACCTTCGTAGGTGCGGCTGTCGTAGGTGCGCATGTTCTCGGCGGTCTTGTAGCCGGTGGCGTGCTCGAACTTCAGGCCCGGGTTGTCGGCCGCTACCTTGAGCATGGACTCCATGTAGCCGAAGGTGGTGCCGAAGATCAGCTTGTTGCCCTGGCCTGCCAGATCGCGCAGCACGCGCTCGGCGTCGGCCGACTCGGGCACGCTTTCCACAAAGCTGGTCACGACCTTGTCGCCGAACTCTTTTTCCAGGGCCTTGCGGCCGTTGTCATGCGCATAAGACCAGCCGCCATCACCCACGGGGCCGACGTAGGCAAACGCGATCTTCAGAGGCTCGGACTTGGGTGCGGGCGCTTCGGCCGCAGGGGCCGGTGCGGGCGTAGGCGCCGGGGCCGACTCTTCCTTCTTACCGCAGCCCGCAAGCGCGGCGGCAGCCACGGCGGAGAGCGCGGCCACCTTGAGCAAAGAGCGTTTCTGCAGATCAGTCATGTGGTTTCCTTATGAAAAAGAGGGTGGCAACAATGTAAGCAAGATTTCAGGAGCCAGGATAAAACGGTTTCCCCAGCGATGCCGGCATGTTCACCCGGATCCACGCCGGATTGCGTGAAATCAGCGCCAGCACCACGATGGTGGCCACATACGGCAGCATGCTCAGCAACTGGCTGGCCACCTGCACGCCCGTGGCCTGCAGATGAAACTGGAGCATGGTCACGCCACCAAACAGGTAAGCACCGAACAAGACACGTGCCGGGCGCCAGGTGGCAAAGGTGGTAAGGGCCAGCGCGATCCAGCCGCGCCCGGCCACCATGCCCTCCACCCACAGCGGCGTGTACACGGTGGAAATGTAGGCCCCCGCCAGTCCGCACAGCGCGCCGCCTGCCATCACCGCCGCCAGCCGGATGCGGCGCACGGGGTAGCCCAGCGCATGGGCCGACCCGGGTGACTCGCCCACCGAACGCAGTACCAGCCCTGCGCGCGAGCGGTACAGGAACCAGATCAGCACCGCCGCCAGCAGCATCGTGAGGTACACCAGCGGGTGCTGCCGGAACAGCGCGGGCCCGAGCAGCGGCACATCGCCCAGCACGGGAATCGCGTACTGGGGCAGTTCGGGCAGCTTGGCCTGCACGTAGCTGATGCCCGCAAAGGCCGAGAACCCCACGCCAAACAGGCTGAGCGCCAGCCCCGTGGCGTACTGGTTGGTGTTGAGCCAGATCACCAGCACGCCAAAGATGGCGGCCAGCAAGGCCCCCGCCGCCATGCCGGCGGCAAAGCCCAGCCAGGTGTTGCCGGTGTGCACCACCGTGGCAAACCCCGCGATGGCGGCGCACAGCATCAGGCCTTCGGCGCCCAGGTTGACGATGCCGGCCTTCTCGTTGATGAGCAGGCCCAGGGCTGCAATGGCCAGCACGGTGCCCGCGCTGAGCGTGGCACCGATCAGCAGTGCATAGGCTTCCATCACCGGCCTCCCGTGGAAATGTTGCGCTTGCCGACCCAGCGCACGCGAAAGGCAATCAGCGTGTCGCAGGCCAGCAGCGTGAACAGCAGCAGGCCCTGGAATACGCCCGTGAGCGACTTGGGCAGGCCCATGCGCGATTGCGCCAGCTCGCCACCGATGTAGAACATGCTCATCAGGATGGCCGAAAACACCATGCCCACCGGATGCAGCCGCCCCACGAAGGCCACGATGATGGCGGCGAACCCATAGCCCGCCGGCACATAGGGCGTGAGCTGGCCAATCGGCCCCGCCACTTCCAGCGCACCCGCCAGGCCGGCCGCTCCGCCCGACACCAGCAGCGCCGTCCACAGCGCGCGGCGCGACGAAAACCCGGCATAGCGCGCCGCCGCCGGCGCCAGCCCGCCCACCTGCTGGGCAAAGCCCGCCCGCGTGCGAAACAGGAACACCCACAGCGCACCCGCGCCCGCCAGGGCCAGCAGCAACCCGATGTTCACGCGCGATCCCTGCATCAGCCGCGGGATCTGCGTGACCTTCTCGAAGGTCTTGGTTTGCGGAAAGTTGTAGCCCATGGGGTCTTTCCAGGGTCCATAGACCAGGTAGCCCAGCACCAGCGTGGCCACATACACCAGCATCAGGCTGACCAAAATTTCATTGGCATTGAACCTGTCGCGCAGCAGCGCCGTGAGTCCCGCCCAGGCCATGCCGCCCAGCACGCCGGCCAGCAGGATGGCGGGCACGATCCAGGGGCCCGAGGTCTTGTCGGCCAGCAGCGCCACGCCACCGGCCACCACGGCGCCGATGACGAACTGACCCTCGGCGCCGATGTTCCAGACGTTGGAGCGAAAACACACGGCCAGCCCCAGCGCAATCAGCAGCAGGGGCGTGGCCTTGACCATGAGCTCGCCCAGTGCGTATTGCGAACGGATGGGCTCCCAGAAAAACACCTGCAGGCCGCGCACCGGGTCCTTGCCCAGCGCGGCAAACAGTGCAATGCCGATCAGCACCGTGACGGCCAGGGCCAGCAGCGGCGAGCCATAGCTCCACCAGCGCGATGCCTGCGGGCGGGGTTCAAGACGGAACATGCTGCGCCTCCTGGGTGAGTTGCGCGAGCTGTTCGCGGTTGTTGCGGGCCAGATGCGCCTGCACGTCGGCATGCCACAGGCCGCTCATCCATTCGCCAATGCGCTCCACGGTGGCTTCGGCGCGGGGCACCGAGGGGGACAGATGCCCCTTGGCCACCACATGCAGGCGGTCACAGATTTCAAACAATTCGTCCAGTTCCTCGCTCACGACCAGCACGGCGCAGCCGGCATCGCGCAGCGCCAATATTTCGCCGCGGATCTGCGCGGCCGCGCCCACGTCCACGCCCCAGGTGGGTTGCGAAACGATCAGCAATGCGGGGTTGGCATCGATTTCGCGCCCCACGATGAACTTTTGCAGATTGCCCCCCGACAGCGATTGGGCCGCCGAGTGGGGGCCGCCCGCCTTCACGTTGAAGCGCTCGATGAGGGCCTGGGCATGTTTTTGCAGCGCCCCCATCCGGACCCAGCCACTGCCCGCAACCGCGTTGGTGCGCGTGAGCAGCAGGTTGTGCGCCAGACTCATGGTGGGCACGGCACCGCGGCCCAGGCGTTCTTCGGGCACGAAGTGCAGGCCCAGCGCCCGGCGCTGGCGGGGATCCATGCGGCCCGCGTTCTGGCCCGCCACCTGGATGCTGGTCGGCTCGGCGCGCTGGTCTTCACCCGACAGGGCATAGAGCAGTTCCTTTTGCCCATTGCCCGAGACACCGGCGATGCCCACCACCTCGCCCGCCCTCACCTCGAAGGACAGGTCCACCAGGTCCACGCCAAACTGGTCGGCGCGGGGCAGCGACAGGCCCTGAACGCGGAGCACGGTGGCGCCGGCCTGCACATCTCGGTGTTCCAGGGCCGGCGGCTCGGCGCCGATCATCAGCCGCGAGAGCGAGGCATTCGATTCTTCGGCCGGATTGCAAACGCCGGTGACCTTGCCGCCACGCAGCACGGTGCAGGCCGTGCACAGCGCACGGATCTCGTGCAGCTTGTGGCTGATGTAGAGAATGCTGCAGCCCTCGGAGGCGAGCTTGCGCAGCACCACGAACAGCTTTTCGACCGCCTGGGGCGTGAGCACCGAGGTGGGCTCGTCCAGGATCAGCACCTTGGGGTTGGTGAGCAGCGCGCGGATGATTTCCACACGCTGCATCTCGCCCACGCTCAGGGTGTGCACCGGGCGCAGGGGGTCGATACCCAGGCCGTATTCGGTGGCCTTGGCCGCAATGCGGGCGGTCACCTCGGTCAGGGCGTGGCGCTTGTCCAGGCCCAGCCACACGTTTTCGGCCACCGTGAGGGTGTCGAACAGGCTGAAATGCTGGAACACCATGGCGATGCCCAGCGCGCGGGCCTCTTGCGGGTTGCGCACCTGCACGGCCTGGCCGTTGAAGTGCAGGCTGCCTTCGTCGGGCTTGACCGCGCCGTAGATGACCTTCATCAGCGTGGACTTGCCCGCACCGTTTTCGCCCAGCACGGCATGGATCTCGCCGGGCTGCACCGTCAGCGAGACACCGCTGTTGGCCACAACGGCCGGGTAGCGCTTGGTGATGCCCACCAGCTGCAGCCGGGGCGGCACCGCACCGGAACCGCCCGGTGTGCCCGGCTGAAGGGAAATGGGGGTGGAACTCATGCGGGCGATTGTCGCTCAGTTTTCACGAACGGCAATTGGGTTAAAAACAAGGTTTGCGCTTGTTCCACATGCGTGAGCAGCTATATTTTTAGAAGCAGATGCCCGCCTGCATCTGGCGTGGAAATTGCGGTGTGTGCCTGGGCGGCATAAGCTTGAGCCGGCGCCAGCGCCGGGTGCGCACGGGCGCTCTGCCTGTCATCAACCTCTTTACGGTCGTCTTTCGAATCGAAGTGGCATTTTCCCTATGACAACCCGACCCTTGCAATTCTTGCGCCGTGGCCAGCCCGTGGCGCTGGGCAATGTACCACCCGACCGCACGCTGCTACAGGTGCTGCGCGAGGACCTGGACTGCACCGGCACCAAGGAGGGCTGCGGCGAGGGCGACTGCGGCGCCTGCACCGTGGTGCTGGGCGAGGCGCGCGATGGCCGGGTGCACTACAGCGCCGTGAACAGCTGCATCCGCCTGGCGCATTCGATCGACGGCATGGCGCTGTGGACGGTGGAGGACCTGGCGGAAGACCCGCTGATCCAGCCGGTGACCGACGCGGCCACGCACACCTCCAGCAAGACAATCACATTGCATCCCGCACAGGAAGCCATGGTGCAGTGCCACGGCTCCCAATGCGGTTTCTGCACGCCAGGCTTCGTCATGAGCCTCTTCGGCATGTACCAGAACCATGTCTGCCACGGTGAGCCCATTACCCGCGAACTGGCGCAGGAAGAACTCTCTGGCAACCTGTGCCGCTGCACCGGCTACCGCCCCATCCTGGACGCCGCGCAGCAGATGGCCGCCCTGCCCGTCCTGGCCGTGAATGAAGCTCTGTTGCTACAGAAATTGGAGCAAATTGCACACAACCATCCATCGCCAGAGGCGGATTCTTCGTATCTTTCTCCCACCACGCTGCCCGCCCTGCTGGCCGCGCGCGCGGCCCACCCCGGCGCCCAGGTGGTGGCCGGCTGTACCGATGTCGGGCTGTGGGTGACCAAGCTGCACCAGCAGTACACACAGGTTCTGGACGTGACGCGCGTGGCCGAGCTGCGCGCGGTGCAGCAGGACGCGCACCACATCCGCATCGGCGCAGCCGTCACGCTGACCGACGCCTTCGCAGCCCTCACCGCGCAGTGGCCGCAGCTGCACCGCTTCGCCAGCCGCTTTGCCGGCCTGCCCGTGCGCAGCGCGGGCACGCTGGGCGGCAACGTGGCCAACGGCTCGCCCATCGGTGACTCGATGCCGCTCCTGATGGCCCTGCGCGCCCAGGTGGTGCTGGCCAGCACGCGCGGTGAACGCACACTCGCGCTGGAAGATCTTTACACCGGCTACCGCCAGAACGTGATGGCGGCCGATGAGCTGCTGGTGCGCATTGTGGTGCCCCGCCCCTCGGCGCAAGAGCAGCTCCGGGCGTACAAGATCTCCAAGCGCTTTGACGACGACATCTCCGCCGTGTGCCTGGTGCTGAACCTCGACATCGTGAACGGCACGGTGCAACGCGCCAGCATCGGCGCGGGCGGCGTGGCCGCCACACCGGCGCGCGCGCTGCAGACCGAAGCCGCCCTGGCGGGCCAGCCCTGGACCGAGGCCACCGTGCAGCGCGCTGCCGCCGTGCTGCGGGCCGAGTTCAACCCCCTCTCGGACATGCGCGCCAGCGGCGCCTATCGCCGCCAGGTGCTGGGCAGCCTGCTGCAGCGTTACTGGCTGGAGAGCCAGGGCCAGAAGGCGGTGAACCTGGAATTCTTCACGCTGGAGGCCGCCGCATGAACGCCCCCCACACCATTGTCGAAACCGCCCTGCCAAAGCCCGCACAGGCCGCCATGGGCCAGCCGCATGTCCACGAAAGCGCCCGCGCGCATGTGGCGGGCGCCGCCCACTACATCGACGACCTGCCCGAGGTAAAGGGCACGCTGTACGCCGCGCCCATCCTCTCGACCGTGGCGCACGGCCGCCTGAACGGCGTGGATGCCAGCGCCGCGCTGGCCTTGCCCGGTGTGCGCGGCGTGGTGCTGGCTGCCGATGTGCCGGGCGACAAGATCCTGGCAGCGTTCGCACATGACGAGCCCGTGTTTGCCACCGACACCGTGCAGTTTGTCGGCCAGGTCATCGGCCTGGTGGTGGCCGATTCGGTGGTGCAGGCGCGCCGTGCGGTGCGCGCCGTGAAGCCCGACATCACGCCCCTGCCCGCCGTGCTCACGGTGCAGGAGGCACTGAAGGCCGAAAGCTATGTGCTGCCGCCCGTTTTCGTGCGCCGGGGCGACGCGGCCACGGGCCTGGCGCGATCGCCGCACCGCCTGCAAGGCGCATTCGAGGTGGGCGGGCAGGAGCATTTCTACCTGGAGGGCCAGATTGCCTGCGCGCTGCCGCTGGAGCAAAAGCAATGGTCGATCCATTCGAGCACCCAGCACCCTGGCGAAGTGCAGCACTGGGTGGCACACGCCTTGGGGCTAGACAACCACGCCGTGCGCGTGGAATGCCGCCGCATGGGCGGCGGCTTTGGCGGCAAGGAGACACAGGCCGGGCACCTGGCCGTGTGGGCCGCCGTGGCCGCGAACAAGCTGGGCCACCCCGTCAAGCTGCGCCTGGACCGGGACGCGGACTTCATGGTCACCGGCAAGCGCCACCCGTTTGCGTACAAATACGACGTGGGCTTTGACGATACGGGCCGCATCACGGGCCTGCAGCTGCAGATGGCCGCCAACTGCGGCTTCAGCGCCGACCTGTCGGGTCCCGTGGCCGACCGCGCCGTGTTCCACGCCGACAACGCCTATTTTCTCGAACACGTGGAAATCGCCTCGTACCGCTGCAAGACGAACACGCAAAGCCACACGGCGTTTCGCGGCTTTGGCGGCCCGCAGGGCGTGATCGTGATCGAGGCCATCCTGGGCGACATCGCGCGCGCCCTGGGGCGGGACGCGCAGGATGTGCGCCTGGTCAACCTCTACGGCACCACGGAACGCAACGTCACGCACTACCAGATGGCAGTGGAGGACAACATCCTGCACGCCCTGCTGCCCGAGCTGGAGCAAACCGCTAACTACCGACAGCGCCAGGCCGAAATTGCCGTGTGGAACGCACAAAGCGCCGTGCTCAAGCGCGGCATCGCCATTACGCCCGTCAAGTTCGGCATCAGCTTCACGGCCACGCTGTTCAACCAGGCGGGTGCACTGGTGCACGTGTACACCGACGGCAGCGTGCAGGTGAACCACGGCGGCACCGAGATGGGCCAGGGCCTGCACACCAAGGTGGCGCAGATCGTGGCCGACGAGCTGGGCGTGCCCCTGCACCGCGTGCAGGTCACGGCCAGCGACACCGGCAAGGTGCCCAACGCCAGCGCCACGGCGGCCAGCAGCGGCACCGACCTGAACGGCCGCGCGGCGCAATACGCGGCGCGCCATGTGCGCGACAACCTGGCTGCATTCGTCTGCGGGCTCGATGGCTGCGGCGCGGGCGCCATCCGGTTTGCGGGCGGGCAGATCGTCTCGCCCAAGGCCGTGCGCAGCTTCGAAACCGTGGTCAAAGAGGCCTATGCCAACCGCATCCAGCTGTGGAGCGACGGCTTTTACCGCACGCCCAAGATCCACTACGACAAGGCCACGCTCACGGGCCGACCGTTCTACTACTTCAGCTACGGCGCGGCCTGCACCGAAGTGGTGATTGACACCCTCACCGGCGAGAACCGCGTGCTGGCCGTGGACATCCTGCACGACGTGGGCCACAGCATCAACCCGGCCATCGACTTGGGTCAGATCGAGGGCGGCTTTGTGCAGGGCATGGGCTGGCTCACCACCGAGCAGCTGGTGTGGAACGACCAGGGCATCCTGGTCACCCACGCACCCAGCACCTACAAGATCCCGGCCACGAGCGACGTGCCGGCGCACTTCAAGGTTCAGCTTTGGCCCGAGGCCAACCGCGAGGACAACGTGGGCGGCAGCAAGGCCGTGGGCGAGCCGCCGTTGATGCTGGCGATCAGCGTGTACGAGGCGCTGCGCAATGCGGTGGCGGCGGGACGTGGGGGGGATGCTGCAGCGCCGGTGGTGTTGACGGCGCCGGCGACGGCGGAGAATGTACTGAGGGCGTTGGGGCGGGTGGTGGATTGAGTGTTTTCTGCCTCTGGCTCTGGCGCTTGCCTGCCTTGGGTTGGTGGCCAAGAACCCTTTAAAACGCCCCCAATGCCGCCCGCCCCGATGCCGTCGCCTCCCTCGCATACCGCGTCTCCACCCGATTGCGCCCCGCCCGCTTGGCGTCATAACAAGCCATGTCCGCCGCATTCAGCAACGAAGGCACATCCTGCAAGCTGGCATCCAGCGCCACCAGGCCAATGCTCACCCCCAGCGTGAAACTGCGGCCCTGGTACGAAGGCTCCCAGGCCTGCACCGCGGCGCGCAGCTGCTCGGCCAGCGCCCGCCCCCGCGCCAGCGAGCAGCCGGGCAGCACCACGGCAAACTCGTCGCCGCCCAGCCGCGCTGCCCAGCCGATCTGGCGCACCTGCGACTCCAGCAGGCGTGCCACATGGCGCAGCACGTCATCGCCCGCATCGTGGCCGGCCACATCGTTCACCACGGTGAAATGGTCCAGATCGAGAAACAGCATCACGCCATCGCCCTCGGTTTCCGCGGCATCCATGGCCGGTGTGTGTGCCCGCGACGACCGCTCGGCCAGCAGCACGGCCATGCGCTGGACAAACGCTTCGCGATTGCACAGTTGCGTCAGCGGATCGTGGGTGGCGGCCCAGTCCTGCTGCTGCTGCGCCTCGCGCGCAGCCGTCATGTCCTCCAGAATCCAGACGGTGCCGCCCCCGATATCGTGCGCCTGCATCCCCCGGCCCTGCACCCGCGCCCAGACGGGGCTGCCATCCTTGTGCATGAAACACACATCCCCGTCAAACGCCCCATGGGCCACGAATTCGGCCTGCACCCTTTCGCCCAGCCGGGCGTAATCTTCATCCGATGCATAAAGAATGCGCGCCGGGCGGCCCTGCAGCTCCCTGGCGCCATAGCCGAGCATCTGGCAGGCCTGCCGCCCCACCACTTCCAGAAGGCCCTGGCGGGTGATCACAATACCCACCGAGGCGTTGTCCAGGATGGCCTGGAACTGCCCCTCCAGCTGGGCGCGCTGCTGGCGCTCATGCGCGCTGTGCTGCACCTGCCCTTCAAACACCTGCACCAGTACCCCCACCTCGCCCGTGGCCCGGGGCCACACGATGGAGTCGGTGCGCCCCCCCTGTGCCAGCTGCAGTGCACTCTGGCACAACCGGGCCAGCGGCTGCGCCATCCACAGCGTGAACACCGCCAGCAGGGCCATGCTGGCGCCCATCACCGCGGTGGCCAGCCACCAGGCCTTGCGCTGCGCGCCTTCCAGCGGAGCCAGCATGGCGCGGGAATCCGTCACGCGGGCCACCAGCCACTGCGGCAGAGGCATTCCGGCCATGCTCACAATGTGCGCCGACTGCACCACGGTGGTACCGCGCCCTGCCACCGGCTGCGCCTGCTGCAGCCATTGGGCATAGACCGGCCCCAGCCCCGGTTCATCGCGCACGCTCCCCAGAATGCGCTGCGCATCGGGGTGCGCCAGGATGGTGCCATCGCGGGTAAAGACAATCAGCCGCGAATCGTCCCGCGCCGGCGACGTCATGGACGGAGGCAACAGTCCTTGCGAATGCAGCTTCAGCGCCCCTGCCACCACCCCCAGAACCGGGCCATCCTCGCGGCGCAGCGGCATGGTGAACACGACCCGTGCGCCGGTGGTGCGCGTCCCCACCAGTTCGGACACCAGGGGCTTGCCATCGCTGAGCGTGCGCCGCAGGGCATCGCGTTCGGCAGGGTCGAGGTTGGCTGCATCCTCCAGCCGCCCGGAGTGCAGGTTGACACGCAACTCACCGTCCTGGCGGGCCACCTGCATGGAATCGAAGAACTGCACGGCCGGCAGGCCCTGCTGCAACAACCAATGCAGCGACGACGGCGAACCGAGCATCTGCGGTGTGATGCCTTCGGCCACGGTGCGCAGCACTTTCTGGCTTTGCTCGATCTTGCTGGCCAGCAGACGCGCCATCACCTCGACTTCTTCCGTCTGCTGGTCCACCAGGCGGCGGATGGCCTCGCGCTCCGAAGCACGCGAGGCCAGCCATGCCGACAGCACCCCCGACACGGCCACGGCCAGCAGGGCTGCCAGCATCAGGCGCAACACCAGCGGCCCGGGCAGCAACCAGCCGGGCGCATCCATTTGTGCCTGGGCGCGCGCCAAGGGCGTCATGGGCACCCCGCAAGCGGCAGACCCAGGGCAGAAAAAACGTGGAGGGACAACATACAAGCAGGCCTTGCCAGAGAGTTCTCAGGCCAATATACGCAGCCCGCCGCCCCCCGCGCATGGGTGGAACCCTCGCTTCAGCCCAAGGAAAAACCCTGAGCCCGAGGGCCGGCCAGCGCGTCAGCAACCTGCCACGGACTGCAGCGCGTGCGGCTGCGGCAGATTGAGCACGTTGCCGGTACCGGCGATCAGCCCGTGCTCGCGCAGGTGGCGCAGAACACGCGAGAACGTTTCGGGCGCAATGCCCAACTGCGCCGCAATCAGGCGCTTGCGCTGGTGCAGCGTGACGCTCATGGCGCCGCTGTGGTCGGGCTGTGCATGGTTGAGCAGCCACTGGGCGCAGCGCGCCTCGGCGTCCTGGGCCAGTCGGCTGACCGCCAGTTCGGACTGCGCCCGATACCCGGTGGCCAGGTCCCGCAACAGCCCCTGCGCCACGGGAGGCAGCGATGCGCACCCGCGCCGGAACTCCTCGATGGGCAGGCGGCGCACCTGCACGCGCGTTTCCGCCACCATGTCCACCGGAAAAGGCCGTTCCAGCAATGCAGAGGCGGCATCCAGCCAGAAGGGCCCTTCCACCACACCCAGCTGGTGGCGCATGCGCCCATCTTCATAAACGCCGCGCAGCACCCGTCCGTTTTCAAGGTGCAGCACCGAGGTCAGGGTTTCGCTGCGCCGGCGAAGCACTTCACCGGCAGCAATCACTTCGATCTGGGCGGGGAGTGAGAAGAATGTAGATGGCAACATGTGGGCCACTTTGCCGTGCGTTAGCACTGCGCGTTTTGAGGAAGATCAAAAGGAAGTTGGGCCCTGCCAGGTACCGCCCCCGCTCTCTGCGCCGGGTCAAAAGGCCCGAAAAACAACAGCCCGCCCCTGCATGAGGCACAAAACTTGCGGCAGATTGTGGGGCGCACGATCATCGAGCCCGCTGTGCACTGTCATGACGGTGTCATACCCTTTACTGCCGGAAACACCGGCACTTTCAATCTCTGCAGGAGTTTCAATGCAAAAAAACCTGATCGCCTTGGGCGCCGCTTTGCTGTGTGCCGCCGGAGCCCATGCCCAAAGTTCCGTCCAGGTGTCTGGTCTGATGGACGTGTTTGCCGGCTCAATGAAAATGGCGGGCGACGCCAAGAGCAAGTCCGTGGTCGACAGCGGCGGCCTGACCACCTCGTGGTTTGGCTTCAACGGCACCGAAGACCTGGGCGGCGGTCTGAAGGCCCACTTCAACCTGACCTCGTTCATCAAGGTGGACACCGGCACGCAAGGCCGTTTCACGAACGACACGTTCTTCTCGCGCGATGCCAATGTCAGCCTGTCGGGCGGCTTCGGCTCGGTGCTGCTGGGCCGCTGGATGGCGCCCAACTTCCTGCCTTCGGTGGTGGGCAACCCGCTGGGCGACTCGTTCGTCTTCTCGCCGCTGATCCTGCACAAAGACGTGCCGCTGTTCAACGGCACCGGCTGGCGTTCCATGACCCCCGCCGACACGGGCTGGAGCAATCAGATCGTGTATTCCACGCCCGACATCGGTGGCTTCAAGGCCAACCTGCAGTACCAGTTCGGCGAACAGGCGGGCCAGACCGGCAAGAACAACATCGGCGCCAATTTCTTTTACTTTGGCGGCCCGCTGACCCTGACCGGTTTCTATGAAAACACCGACCTCAACAACCCGGTGAACACGCTGCTGGCCAATAACCAGAAATACTGGATGCTGCTGGGCGCCTACGACTTCGGCATGGTCAAGCCCTACCTGAGCTATGGCGAAAAGAAGATCGACGACACCGCCTCCACCAAGGGCAAGACCTACCAGTTGGGTGCCTCCGCGCCCCTGGGCGGTGGCAAGCTGCTCGCCGAGTGGGTCAAGACCGAGTGGTCCACCCCCGACGTGAGCCGCAAGACCTTCACGCTGGGCTATGACTACCACCTGTCCAAGCGCACCGATGTGTATGCCATGTACATGAACGACAAGATCACCGGCCAGACCAACGGCAACAGCTTCGGCATGGGCATCCGCCACCGCTTCTGATGAGCGCGCCCCCGGGCGCAGGCAAGGCACGGCAGAGCCCTCTGCCGTGCCTTTTTTCATGCCGTGGCGGTTCAGACCGCCAGCGCAAGGACTTGCATCAACACAACCCCAAACACTTATCAATCAGGCGCCAATAGCTATAAAATCAGGAGCGCCCTGAAGTCATTCACATTGGTATGGGTGGGGCCGGTGATGACCAGATCGCCCAGCGCCTCGAAGTAGCCATAGGCATCGTGGCGGTCCAGGTGGTCGGCCACGCGCAATTGCGCTGCTGCGGCGCGGGCCAGCGTGTCGGGGGAGACCAGCGCGCCCGCGTTGTCTTCGATGCCGTCGATGCCGTCGGTGTCGGCCGCCAGCGCCCACACGCCATCGATGCCCTGCAGCGCCTGCGCCAGTCCCAGGCAAAACTCGCCGGCACGCCCGCCGCGGCCGGGGGCCGCACCCTCACGGCGCGGGCCCACCGTGACCGTGGTTTCGCCTCCGCTCAGGATCACGCAGGGCCGCGCAAACGGCTGGCCGCGCAGCGCCACGCCACGCGCCAGTGCCGCATGCACCCGCCCGACATCGCGGGACTCGCCTTCGATCTCGTCCGACAGGATGTAGGCCGCCAGGCCCGCACCGCGCGCCGCCGCTGCCGCCGCCTCCAGCGCCTGCCAGGGCGTGGCCACCAGGTGCACCGAATGCCCTGCAAACACGCCGTCGGCAGGCTTGGGCGTCTCCAGCATGCCGTTTTGCAGGGCCTGGCGCACGGGCAGCGGCACGTCGATGCGGTAGCGCGCCAGAATCTCCAGGGCGTCGGCGCAGGTGGTGGCGTCCGGCACCGTGGGGCCGCTGGCGATGATGGAGGGGTCATCGCCCGGCACATCACTGATGGTGAGCGTGACCACCCGCGCCGGCGCGCAGGCCGCGGCCAGGCGGCCGCCCTTGATGCGGGAGAGGTGCTTGCGCACGCAATTCATCTCGCCAATGCTGGCGCCGCTTTCCAGCAGGGCGCGGTTGATGCGTTGTTTGTCTTCCAGCACCAGGCCGTCGGCGGGCAGCGTGAGCAAGGAGGAGCCGCCGCCCGAAATCAGGCACAGGACCAGGTCATCGGCGGTCAACCCGGCGGTGAGCCCCAGCATGCGCTCCGCCGCCGCCATGCCCGCCGCATCGGGCACGGGGTGCGCGGCCTCGACCACCTCGATGCGCTGCGCCAGCCCCTGCGGCCGGGGCGGCAGATGGCCGTAGCGCGTCACCACCAGACCCGACAGGGGTGCGTCGGCAGGCCACAGGGCCTCCAGCGCCTGGGCCATGGAGCCCCCCGCCTTGCCGGCGCCCAGCACCAGCGTGCGTCCGCGTGGCGGCGCGGGCAGCCAGGCCCGCATGCCGTGCAGTGGCTGGGCACTGCGCACGGCGATGTGAAAGAGCGCTTGCAAAAATGCGCGCGGCTGGGAACGAAAGTCCGGCAGGCTCGCGCCCGAAACGTCAGAAGGTGCTGGCATGGCAGGCATTGTCGCCGCAGTCCCACGCAGCGCGAAGCGGCGGCACGGTGCAGGCCCGTCTTCCCATCGCCCGGAGCGAAAGACCTCCCAGGTCAACCCCGCAGCCGACGCCCGGCCCGCCCCCCTCAGTTTTGTGGGCCCGTGCTTGCGGCACTGACAACCGCATCGCGCCAGCCGCCGCCGAGCGCCTTGTACAGCGCCACCTGGTTTTGCCGCTGGGCCAGCTGGGTCTGCGCCAGCGCCTGCTGCGTGGCAAACAGGGCGCGCTGGGCATCGAGCACATCGAGGTAGCTGGCCACGCCGTTGCGGTAGCGCAGATCGGCCAGGCGAAAGCGGTCGGCCTCGGCGGTGGCCTGCTCCTGCTGGGCCCGCACCTGCTCGCCCAGGGTGGCGCGGCCCGCCAGGGCGTCGGCCACTTCACGAAACGCGCTCTGGATGGCCTTGTCGTACTGGGCCACCGCAATTTCGCGCGCGGCACGGGCCGAGTCGAGCCCGGCCTGGTTGCGCCCGGCATCAAAAATGGGCAGCACTGCCTGGGGGGCCAGCGTCCAGCCCCACGAGCCGCTCTTGAACAGGCCCGACAGCGCACTGCTGGCGGTGCCTGCGCTGGCCGTGAGGGCGATGCGCGGAAAGAACGCGGCCCGCGCCGCACCGATGTTGGCGTTGGCCGCGATCAGTTGCTGCTCGGCCTGGCGGATGTCGGGGCGGCGTTCCAGCAGATCGGACGGCATGCCTTCGGGCACGTCGCGCAGGGCCACCGCGCGCTCATCGCCCTGCGGCGTGGGCAACAGCCGCTCGGGCAGGGCTTGCCCCACCAGCAGCGTGAGCGCGTTCACATCGAGCGCGCGCAGGCGTTGCTGCTGGGCCAGGGTGGAGCGCGCGGCAGCCGTGAGGGATTCGGCCTGCCGCAGGTCCAGGGCCGAGGTCACGCCCTGGTCAAAGCGCAAGCGGTTGAGCCGCAACGAGTCGTCCCGGGTGGCCAGGGTGCGCTGCGTCAGGACCAGCAGTTCTTCGTTGGTCTGCAGGCTCAGCCAGGTGCTGACCACGGAGGCGACCAGGCTGGTCTGCACCGCACTGCGCGCCTCCTGCGTGGCCAGGAACTGCGCCAGGGCCGCTTCCTTCAGGCTGGCCACGCGGCCAAAGAAGTCGATTTCCCAGGATGCCATGGTCAGGCCAGCGGTGTAGGCGCTGCTGATCCCGCCGCTGCCATCGGTGGCCGGCTGGCGGTTACCCATGGCGGCGGCGTTGATGGTGGGCAACTGGTCGGCCCGGCGGATCTGGTACTGGGCGCGGGCCTGCTCGATGGAGAGCACCGCCACGCGCAGGTCGCGGTTGTTTTGCAGCGCCAGCGCCACCAGCTCGCGCAGGCGCGCGTCCCCCACGAAGTCCTGCCAGGGCAGATCGGCCGCCGCGGTGGTGCCTGTGGCGGCTGCGGCGGCCGTGGTGCCTTGGGCAGCGCCCACGGCGGGCCATTGCGCCGCCACGGGGGCCGCGGGCCGCTCATAGGTGGGAATCATGGAGCAGCCGGCCAGCAGCGCTGCGGCGGCGGCAAGCACCGTGGCAGCAGGCAGGCGGGCCGCGCAAGCGCCGGCAGCGCGGCGGGGCGTGAAAACATTAAGCATGGGAGTCCCCTGGGCCAGCCTGGTGGGAATGCTGGGCATCAAATTGCCGCTGGCGCTGGCTGCCCTTGAACAGGCTGCGCACCACCACGAAGAAGATCGGCACGAAAAACACGGCCAGGAAGGTGCCCACCACCATGCCGGAGATCACGCCCGTGCCAATGGCGCGCTGGCTCGCCGAGCTGGCGCCCGAGGCAATGGCCAGTGGCACCACGCCCAGGATGAAGGCCAGCGAGGTCATGACGATCGGGCGAAAGCGCAGATGGGCCGCGGCCAGCGCCGACTCGATGACGCCCTTGCCCTGCGCCTGCAGGTCTTTCGCGAACTCGATGATCAAGATGGCGTTCTTGGCCGACAGGCCGATGATGGTGATCAGCCCCACCTGGAAATACACGTCATTGGTCATGCCCCGCAGGCTGATGCCCAGCAGCACGCCCAGCACCCCCAGCGGAACCACCAGAATCACCGACAGCGGAATCGACCAACTCTCGTACAGCGCCGCCAGGCACAGGAACACCGCCAGGATGGCAAAGCCGTACAGCACGATGGCCTGCGAGCCGGCGAGCTTTTCTTCGCGCGACTGCCCCGTCCATTCAAAGCCGAAACCGGCCGGCAGCTGCGCGGCCATGCGCTCCATCTCGGCCATGGCCTCGCCGGTGCTGTAGCCGGGGGCCGCGCCACCGGCAATGCGCATGGCGGGGTAGCCGTTGTAACGCACGGTCTGCATGGCACCACTGATCCAGCGCGTGGTGGCAAACGACGACAGCGGCACGGCCTTGCCCTGGCTGTTCAGTGCCGTGAGCTGGAGGATGTCCTCGGGCTGCATGCGGGCCTCGGCCTCGGCCTGCACCACCACCCGCTGCAGACGCCCGGCGTTCGGGAAGTCGTTGATGTAGGCCGAGCCCAGAGCGGTAGAGATGGCATGGTTGATGGCGGCAAAGCCTACGCCCTGGGCGCTGGCCTTGTCACGGTCGATGTCCACCTGCAATTGCGGCGCGTCTTCCAGGCCGTCGGGTCGCACACCCGCGAGCACCTTGCTCTTGGAGGCCATGCCCAGCATCTGGTTGCGCGCCGCCACCAGCGCATCATGGCCGTTGCTGCCGCGGTCCTGCAGGCGGAAGGTGAAGCCTGAACTCACGCCCAGCTCGGGAATGGGCGGTGGGCTCAGTGCAAAGATGAACGCATCGCGCACGCCCGACAGCGCACCCATGGCCCGGCCCGCAATGGCATCGGCCGTGTGCCCGGCACCCACGCGCTCGGACCAGTCCTTGAGCGTCACGAACGAGAGACCGGCGTTCTGCCCCTGGCCAGAGAAGCTGAAGCCCAGCACGGCGACGATGTTCTTGACTTCCGGCTGCTGCAGCATGAAACCCTCGACCTTTTCCACCACGGCCTGGGTGCGCTCGAGCGTGGCGCCAGGCGGCAGCTGGATGTTGACCAGCAGGTTGCCCTGGTCTTCGTTGGGCAGGAACGAGGTGGGCAGGCGCAGGTACAGCACGCCCACGGCGGCGATCAATGCCACATAGATGACCATCATGCGGCCGCCGCGGCGCAGCAGCTTGGCCACCCAGCCCTCATAGCCCTTGGCACCGCGGGCAAAGCTGCGGTTGAACCACCCGAAAAAGCCCGTCTTGGCGTGGCCATGCCCGGCCTCGACCGGCTTGAGCAGGGTGGCGCACAGCGCGGGCGTGAGCGACAGCGCCATGAAGGCAGAAAAGGCGATGGACACCGCCATCACCGCCGAAAACTGGCGGTAGATGTTGCCCACCGAGCCGGCAAAGAAGGCCAGCGGCAAAAACACCGAGATCAGCACCACGGTGATGCCAATGATGGCGCCCGAGATCTGGCCCATGGCCTTGCGGGTGGCCTCCAGCGGCGGCAGGCCTTCCTCGTTCATGATGCGCTCGACGTTTTCCACCACCACGATGGCGTCGTCCACCACGATGCCGATCACCAGCACCATGCCGAACATGGTCAGCACGTTGATCGAAAAGCCCATCGCCAGCAACGCGCCGAAGGTGCCCAGCAGTGCCACCGGCACCACGATGGTCGGGATGACGGTATAGCGGAAGTTCTGCAGAAACAGGAACATCACCAGAAACACCAGCGCGATGGCTTCCAGCAGGGTCACTGCCACCTGCTTGATGGAAATCTTGACGAAGTCGGAGCTGTCGTAGGGGATGGTCCAGCTCACGCCCGGCGGAAAGTATTTTTCCAGCTCGGCCATGCGGGTCTTGACCGCCGTGGCTGCAGCCAGCGCATTGCCCGAGGGCGACAACTGCAGTCCCATGCCGGTGGCCGGCTTGCCGTTCAGGCGCGCGGTGGTGGCATACGACTGGGCGCCCAGCTCGATGCGCGCCACATCCTTGAGGCGCACCGTGGAGCCATCGGTATTGGCGCGCAGCACGATGTCGCCAAACTCCTGGGTCGAGCTGATCTGCCCGGGCACCACCACGGTGGCCGAGATGCTCTGGCCGCGCAGGTTGGGCAACTCGCCCAGGCTGCCGGCCGAGACCTGCGCGTTCTGCGCCTGGATGGCGCTGGCCACATCGGCGGCAGACAGGTTGTAGCCCTGCAGCTTGGCCGGATCGACCCAGACGCGCATGGCGCGCTCGGCACCGAACAACTGCACCTGGCCGATGCCGGGCACGCGCTGCAGTTCCGGCACCACGTTGCGTGCGGCGTAATCGCTCAGCGCGTTGACGTCGAACTTGGGGTCTGATGACGACAGCATGGTGAACAGCAGGAAGTTGCTGCGCGACTTGTCCACGCGCACGCCCTGCTGGGTCACCACGGCGGGCAACCGCGGCGTGGCGCGCGACAGGCGGTTTTGCACCTCGACCTGGGCCAGATCGGGATTCGTGCCCGGCTCGAAGCTCAGCGTCAGGGTGCCGGTGCCGTTGGCCTGGCTCACCGCTTCCATATAAGCGAGTCCGGGCGCGCCATTCATTTCGCGTTCGATCACGGCCAGCACGCTGTCTTCCAGCGTCTGTGCCGAAGCACCCGGATAGGCAGCGGTGACCACGATGCTCGGAGGTGCCACGGAGGGATACTGCGACACCGGCAGCCGGGTGATCGACACGGCGCCCAGCACCATGATGAACAAGGCAATCACCCACGCAAAGATGGGACGGTCAATAAAGAACTTGGCCATGGGGATGGCTCCTTATTTCTGGCCGGCGCTGGCAGCCGCAGCGGGGGCGCTGGCCGCTGGCGCAGCACCTGAGGCCGCGGGTGCCGGAGCAGCGGCGCTGCCAGGGGCCTGCCACGGCACCGCCTTCACGGGCGTGCCGGGCGGCATCATCTGCAGCTTCTGGAAGCCATCGACCATGACCTGCTCGCCTTCTTTCAGGCCTTCGAGCACAACCCACTGGTTGTTGCGCGCGGCACCCACCTTCACCGTGCGCTGGCTGGGCTTGCCGTCGGTGCCCACCACCGTGATGCGGTCGCCCTGCTGGGTGCGCGTCACGGCCTGCTGCGGCAGCGTGATGGCGTTGGCCACCTCGGCCTGCTCCAGCCGCACGCGCACATACAGGCCCGGCAGCAAATCGCCCTTGGGGTTGGGCACCTCGGCGCGCAACGTGATCTGGCCCGTGCTGGCGTCCACCGTCAGGTCGGAAAACAGCAGCTTGCCGGGGCGTGCGTATTCGCTGCCATCTTCCAGCACCACGCGCACGCTGGCCGCATCACTGCCCCCGGCGCGCTGGAGCTGGCCGTCGGCCATGGCGCGGCGCAGCTTCATCACCTCGCCAGCCGACTGGGTGAAATTGACATACACCGGGTCGATCTGCTGGATCACGGCCAGTTGCGTGGCCTCGCCTTGCCCCACCAGCGCGCCTTCGGTGACCAGGGCGCGGCCGATGCGGCCCGCAATCGGCGCCGTGACGCTGGCGTAATTCAGGTTGATGCGCCCCGTCTGCACCGCGGCCTTGCCGGCGGCGACATCGGCCTCGGCCTGCTTGTGCGCGGCCACGGCGTTCGCGTATTCCTGCTGGCTGACCGCATTGGCGGCCAGCAGCGGCTTGTAGCGCTCTGCCAGCGCGGCGGCCTGGGTCAGGTTGGCCTGGGCCCGCGCCAGCGTGGCCTCGGCACTTTGCAGGGCCGCCGCGTAGGGGGCGGGGTCAATCGCAAAAAGTGGCTGGCCGGCCTTCACGTCACTGCCTTCACGGAACAGCCGCTTTTGCAGAATGCCGGCCGCCCGGGCCCGCACCTGGGCCACGCGCGAGGCTTCCAGACGCCCGGGCAGTTCGGTGACCAGGCCCACATTGCCCGGCGTTGCCACGATCACACCCACTTCGGGTGGGGGCATGCCGCCACCGGCCGCTGCCGCTGGCGCCTCGGACTTGCCACAGGCTGCCAACAGCAAGACAACAGACAGGCCACCCGCCGCAACACCCAGGCGCACCAGCGCAGGGGACGAGGCAGAGGCAACAACGGGGACAGTCTTGACATGGCGCAAGGCAGACATGGTGTTCCTTGGAGAGAGAGGCGCGGTGAATCCGCGGATGGAGTCAGTCTAGTGTGGCTCGGCGTTCAGCACACAGGACCGCAGCACGGTAACGAAGTGCTGCATTAGAGCATACATACATTCAAGAATGTATGTATAGTGGCAAAAGCACCCCTGCCAATGAAAGGTATTCCATGGCCCGCCGCACCAAGACAGACGCACAGACCACGCGCAACAACCTGCTCGATGCTGCGGAACAATTGTTTCAATCGCGTGGCGTTTCACACACCTCCCTCAATGACATTGCGGTGGCGGCAGGCACCACGCGGGGAGCGATCTATTGGCATTTCAAGGACAAGGCCGACCTGTTCAACGCCATGATGGAGCGCGTGACCCTGCCGCTGGAGCAAACCCTGGTAGCGGCCTGTGTGGAGCAATCGCACCACCCCGTGGCCGAGATCCGCCGCGCCATGCTGGATGCGCTGCACCTGATCGCCACCGACGCGCAAACCCGTTGCGTGCTGCAAATCGCCACCCACCAGGTGGAATACACCGCCGACATGGGTGCCGTGCTGGAGCGCCATCTGAGCGTGCACGACGGCTGCGTGGCGCGCAACCATGTCGCGCTGCAAAGAGCCTTCGACGCCCGCAGCCAGCCCCCGCCGGTGCCGCTGGACTGCGCGGCCCGGGGCCTGCAGGTGCTGATCGAGGGGCTGGTGCACCAATGGCTGCTCAACCCCGCCGCGTTTGACCTGCAGGCCAACGGCCGGGCTGCGCTGGACATCTACCTGACGGGTCTGGGCCTGCAGACCAACACACCCGCCTGATCACTGCGCGGGGGCACCCGCCGCGTACCAGCGCCCGATCAGTGCGCGTTCATCGTCGGTCATCTGCGTGGCATTGTTCATGGGCATGAGCTTTTGCACCACCACCTGCTGGTAAATGGCCTGGGCGTGCTGCTTCACGCTGCCCGGCGAATCCAGGCGCAGGTTCTTCATCTGCACCTGGGCGCCATGGCACTGGGTGCAGCGCTGCTCCAGCACCGCCTGCACGGACACATAGCCATTTTGGCCTCCAGCGCTTACTTCACCTGCACCAGCAGCTCCTGCAACAGGAGCAACAACGGCTGCCGGGCGCATCCACACGATGGCGCCCAGAATCACGGCCACGCCCACCAACGCATACGGCAGCGGATTGCCGTTCTTGCCCAGCTTGTAGCCATGGCGCATCACAAAGAACTGGCGGATGGCCGCGCCTGCCAACATCATGAGGATGAGCACCAGCCAGTTCTGCGGATGGCTCCAGGTAAAGCTGTAGTGGTTGCTCAGCATGGCAAACAACACCGGCAGCGTGAAGTAGGTGTTGTGCACGCTGCGCTGCTTGCCACGCTTGCCGTGAATGGGGTCCACCGGCTGGCCGGCTTTGATCTGGGCCACCACCGTGCGCTGGCCGGGGATGATCCAGAAAAACACGTTGGCGCTCATGGCGGTGGCGATCATGGCGCCCACCAGCAAAAAGGCCGCGCGGCCGGCAAACCAGTGGCAGGCCAGCCAGGAGGCCACGCACACCAGCACGAACGCCAGGGCGCCCACGGTGGCGTCGCCGTTCTTCTTCTGGCCAAAGATGCGGCAGATGGCGTCGTACAACAGCCAGAACACCCCAAAGAACGCCAGCGCCACCCCGATGGCCGTGGCAGGCGCCCAGTCCATGCGCGCTTTGTCGATGAGGTAGGTGCTGGCGCTGTAGAGATAAGACACCGTGAACAGCGCAAACCCGCTGAGCCAGGTGCTGTAGCTTTCCCAGAAGAACCAGTGCAGGTGTTTGGGCAACCGGGGCGGCGACACGGCGAACTTGACCGGATGGTAGAAGCCGCCGCCGTGCACGGCCCACAGCTCGCCGCTGACTCCCTGCTTTTTCAGGTCTGCATCTTCGGGCGGCGTGAGGCTGCTGTCGAGGAAGACGAAGTAGAACGACGAGCCGATCCAGGCAATCGCGGTAATGACGTGGACCCAGCGCAGCAGCAGGTTGGCCCAGTCGAGAAGATAGCTTTCCATGTCTCAACCCTGGCAGCGCCGGCGCGCTGCGTTGCAAACCTGCTCACCACTGCGGGCGCTCTGAGCAGACAAAAGGGGCCGCGCACCGTGGCAGACATCTGCCGGGGCACCGCTGCGACCCAGACACCTTGCGGTTCGGCACAAAGTGTAAGCAGGAATTTTTCCGGCGATGCCCAAACCCGCTTCATCGACCGCTGGAATGGCGCCTGAAAGCCGTTCGCGCCCCCTGCAAGGTCTGCAGCAGCTGCGCGGCCACGGCCACCGCAATCACCTCGGGCTCCTTGCCTGCGATGCCCGGCACCCCGATGGGGCAAGTCACATGCGCCAGCTCTTGCGGCGTGAACCCCCGCCCCTGCAGCCGGCTCGCAAACCTGGCCCATTTGGTCTGGCTGCCGATCAGCCCGATGAAGGGCAGATCGCCCTGCACGCGCTGGCGCTGCAGGCAGGCCGCGACCACATCCAGGTCTTCGGCATGGCTGAAGCTCATGACCAGCACGCGGCTGCCCGCTGCCAGACGCGGCACCGCCATGTGTACCGGCTCGGAATGCTCGCACACCCCATCGCCCGGCGGATGGGCAGGAAAGACAGCCTCGCGGCTGTCGATCCAGGTCAGCGCAAACGGCAGCGGCGCCAGCACACGCGCCAGCGCATGGCCCACATGCCCGCCGCCAAACAAGGCCACCGGGTGGCGCACGCTCGCCAGGCGCTGCTGCAGGTCTGCCCCGTCCTGCGCCCCCACCAACGCAAATCGCAGGTGCATCACACCGCCACAGCACTGACCGAGGGCAGGCCCCAGTGCGTAACGCAGCTGCGGCGCCCCCTGCCCCCCGCGCAGCCTGCGCCGGGCCTCGGCAATGGCCTGGTGCTCGATATGTCCGCCACCGACCGTGCCCACCAGGTTGTCTTCAAACACCGACATCCACGCCCCCACTTCCCGCGGGGTAGAGCCTTGTGTAGACTCCACGGTCACCAAACAGGCCGGGGCAGCCTTCAGGCCCTCCAGCAGTAACAACAGATCAGCCACGGCAAACTTCCCACAGGTTCGTTGCACGCCCCATGCACAGCGCGCATGAATCGTGCCCACCAGCATAGCGACAACACCATGCCCCCCACCTCGCTCCAACGCTCCTCCCGAACGGGTCGTCACTGGCTGCTGGCCAGCCTCATGGCGGCCGTTGGCGCCATCGTTGCCGCCTGCAAGTCCACCCCTGAAAACGTGCCCCCGCCTCCCGAAAGCCGCTCGCCCAGTGACGATGCTGCGGCGCATTCCCTGGGCAAATCGGTCACACCGGGCCCCTCAGCGGCCAGCACCGCGCGCGCTTATCGCCGCGACGCGGCGACCCATCTCTACAACCAGAACAACCAGCGGGTTTTCAAGGGCAAGCTCCCGCCCATGCTGTACGCCATTGGGGTGCTGGAAGTGGACATCGACCGCAGCGGCCGTATCACCAAATTGCACTGGATGCGCGCCCCGCGCCATGCCCCCGAAGTGGTGGCCGAGATCGAGCGCACCGTGCGTGCCGCCGCACCGTTCCCGGTACCCGCCCGCATGGGCCGCGTCACCTATACCGACACCTGGCTGTGGCACAAGAGCGGGCATTTCCAGCTGGATACCCTGACCGAAGGTCAACTCTAAGGAAATCCCCCGGAGGCGCTGTGCGCCTTCCGTGCGTGGGGCGTGCCAGTTTCGGCCCGCGCAGCCATGCTCTCATCACGACCCCCGGTAGGTCGAATAGCTCCAGGGGCTCACCAGCAGCGGCACGTGGTAATGCTGGTCGGCATGGGCGATGCCGAAGTCCAGGTTCACCTGGTTCAAGAAATTGGGCTCGGGCAGCGCCACGCCCCGGGCCTTGAAGTATCCCGCCACGTCAAAACGCAGCCGGTAGGTGCCAGCGTGCAGGCTGGCGTTGTCCAACAGCGGCGCATCGGTGCGGCCATCGTGGTTGAGCACCAGCCGCTGGATCAGCGTGGCCTCGTCACCCCGGGTGGAAAACAGCGACACCTCCATGCCAGCCGCAGGGCAGCCGTGCATGGTGTCCAGAACGTGGGTGCTCAAGCCCATGGGGAAATCTCCTGAAGGTGGAAGACCGGCACGGGATACCACAGCCGGCGCCCAAAGTGTAGGCACTGCGGGTCGCGCCACCCCGCATCGGGTGCATGGAATTTTCGCCCACCAGCACCAAGGCATGGAGGCCTGCCGTCGCACCCCGCTGCTTCAACCCGGCCTCCGGCGGGCCGATGATTGGCTTGCCGGGGGCAGGGGTACCCCGCCAGCCATTCGGCGGCGATACTGCCAGGCAACACATGATTTCCCACCCCTTTGCCACCGTCCATGATCTACGACTCCACCCTGCCTTACCCGCGCGACCTGATCGGCTACGGCAAGAACCCGCCCCATCCGCATTGGCCCGGCGGTGCCCGCATTGCCGTGCAGTTTGTGCTGAACTACGAGGAAGGTGGCGAGAACGCCGTGCTGCACGGCGACGCGGGCAGTGAGCAGTTTTTGTCGGAAATGTTCAACCCCGCCAGCTACCCCGAGCGGCACATGAGCATGGAAGGCATCTACGAATACGGCGCGCGCGCGGGCGTGTGGCGCATCCTGCGCGCGTTTGAAAAGCGCAAGCTGCCGCTCACGGTGTTCGGCGTATCGACCGCGCTGCAGCGCCACCCCGAGCTCACGGCCGCTTTCGTGGAACTGGGCCACGAGATCGCCTGCCATGGCCTCAAGTGGATCCACTACCAGAACGTGCCCGAGGATGTAGAGCGCGCCCATATGCAGCAGGCCATGGACATCATCGAGCGCCTGACTGGAGAGCGGGCCCTGGGCTGGTACACCGGCCGCGACAGCCCCAACACCCACCGCCTGGTGGCCGACGATGGCGGCTTTGCCTACGACAGCGACTACTACGGCGACGACCTGCCCTTCTGGATGAAGGTGCAGCGCACCGACGGCACGGCGGTGCCCCAGCTCATCGTGCCCTACACGCTGGACTGCAACGACATGCGCTTTGCCCTGCCCCAGGGCTACTCGCACGCCGACCCGTTTTTCCAGTACCTCAAGGACACATTCGATGCCCTGTACGCCGAGGGCGATCCGGCCGGCGACGACGCCCCCAAGATGATGAGCGTCGGCATGCACTGCCGCCTGCTGGGCCGCCCCGGGCGCATCACGGCGCTGCAGCGTTTTCTGGACCACATCGCCCGGCACGACAAGGTGTGGGTGGCCCGGCGCATCGACATTGCGCGCCACTGGACACAGCGGTTTCCAGCGCCTATTTTTTGAATCAAATGGGCCAATGACGCTTATTCGACAAGCGCAAGCAGCTCACTTTTTAGAAGCAAAAACCATGCCCCTGACTCTGGAACAACTCAACACCGCCAGCGCGGCCGATGCCCTGCAGTGGCTGGACGGACTGTACGAACATTCGCCCTGGATTGCCAAGCAGGCGCTGGCGCAGCGGCCTTTTCGCTCGCTGGCACACCTGAAGCACGCCATGGTGCAAGCCGTGCGCACAGCCCATGCTGACGCGCAGCTGGCACTGATCCGCGCCCACCCCGAACTCGCAGGCAAGGCCATGGTGGCAAAAAGCCTCACGGAAGAGTCCACCCACGAGCAAACCAAGGCGGGCCTGACGCAGTGCACGCCCGAGGAGTTGGAGCACATCCAGCAGCTCAACGCCGCGTACAACGAGCGCTTCGGCTTCCCCTTCATCCTGGCCGTGCGCGGCCCGCGTGGCACGGGTTTGGCCCAGCGCGAGATCATCGACACCTTTGCCCGGCGGCTCGATAACCACCCGGAGTTTGAGCTGGCCGAGGCCCTGCGCAACATCCACCGCATCGCCGAGATTCGCCTGAACGACAAGTTTGGCGCCGAGCCCGTACTGGGCGGCGATGTGTGGGACTGGCAAGAACAACTGGCCGAACACTCCGACCCCGGCTTTGCCGAAAAAGGCCAGCTCACCGTCACCTACCTCACCGACGCACACCGCGCCTGTGCGCAGCGCATCAGCCAATGGATGCGCGCGTGCGGCTTTGACAGCGTGGAGACCGATGCCGTGGGCAATGTGGTGGGCCGCTACCACGGCGCGCAGCCCGTAGCCAGATACCTCATGAGCGGATCGCACTATGACACGGTGCGCAACGGTGGCAAGTACGACGGACGCCTGGGTATCTTTGTGCCCATGGCCTGCGTGCGCGAACTGCACCGCGCAGGCCAGCGCCTGCCGTTTGGCATCGAGGTGGTGGCGTTTGCGGAGGAAGAAGGCCAGCGCTACAAGGCCACCTTCCTCGGCTCGGGCGCGCTGATCGGGCACTTCAACCCCGCCTGGCTGGACCAGAAGGATGCCGATGGCGTGAGCATGCGCGAAGCCATGCAGCACGCGGGCCTGTGCATCGACGACATCGCAAAGCTTCAGCGCGACCCAGCGCAGTACCTGGGCTTCATCGAAGTGCACATTGAGCAGGGCCCGGTGCTCAACGGACTGGACCTGCCCCTGGGCGTGGTCACCTCCATCAACGGCGGTGTGCGTTTCGTGGCCGAGATGATCGGTACCGCCAGCCACGCTGGCACCACCCCCATGGACAGCCGCCGCGACGCCGCCGTGGCCGTGGCCGAACTGGCGCTGTATGTGGAGCAGCGCGCCGCGCAGGATGGCGACTCGGTGGGCACCATCGGCCTGCTGAGTGTGCCCGGCGGCTCCATCAACGTGGTGCCGGGGCGCTGCAGCTTTTCACTGGACTTGCGCGCCCCCACCGACGCCCAGCGTGACGCCCTGGTGCGCGACGTGCTCGATGCGCTGGCGCGCATTGCCCAACGGCGCGGCCTGCGCTACACGATCGAAGAATCCATGCGCGCCGCCGCAGCGCCCAGCGCCCCTGCCCTGCAGCACCACTGGGAGCGCGCCGTGGACGCCCTGGGCCTGCCCGTGTTCCGCATGCCCAGCGGCGCGGGGCACGATGCCATGAAGCTGCATGAAATCATGCCGCAGGCCATGCTGTTCGTGCGCGGGCAAAACTCCGGCATCAGCCACAACCCGCTCGAATCCACCACCCACAACGACATGCAGCTGGCCGTGGACGCCTTCACCCAGGTGCTGCAGCAGCTGGCCAAGGAACACCAACCATGACAACCCCCACACCAGCCCCTTACTCCGCCCTGGACGCCTGGATCGACCAGCACTTTGACGACGAAGTGCGCTTTTTGCAGGCCTTGGTACGCGTGCCCACCGACACGCCGCCGGGCAACAACGCGCCGCACGCCGAGCGCACCGCCGAGCTGCTGCAGGGTTTCGGCTTCACCGCCGAGAAACATGCCGTGCCGTCTGCCGATGTGCTGGCCTACGGCATGGAATCCATCACCAACCTGATCGTGCGCCGGCCCTACGGCGCACCCGGTTCGGGCAGGACCATCGCCCTGAACGCCCATGGCGACGTGGTGCCCCCCGGCGAAGGCTGGACGCACGACCCCTATGGCGCCGAGATCGTGGACGGCACGATGTACGGCCGCGCCACCGCCGTGAGCAAAAGCGACTTTGCCAGTTTCACCTTTGCCGTGCGCGCGCTCGAAGCCGTGGCCAGGCCCACGAAAGGCGCAGTAGAGCTGCACTTCACCTACGACGAAGAGTTTGGCGGCGAACTCGGCCCGGGCTGGCTGCTGAAGAACGGCCTGACACAACCCGATCTTCTGATCGCCGCGGGCTTCAGCCACGAGGTGGTGACCGCCCACAACGGCTGCCTGCAGATGGAAGTGACCGTGCACGGCAAGATGGCCCATGCCGCCGTGCCCCACACCGGCGTCGATGCGCTGCAGGGCGCAGTGCACATCCTGAACGCGCTGTATGCGCAGAACCAGGACTACCTGAAGGTCACGTCCAGCATCGCGGGCATCCAGCACCCGTACCTCAACGTGGGCCGCATCGAAGGCGGCACCAACACCAACGTGGTGCCCGGCAAGGTCACGTTCAAGCTCGACCGCCGCATGATTCCCGAAGAAAACCCGGTGGAGGTGGAAGCCACGATCCGCCGCGTGATCGAGCAGGCCACAAGCGAGCGCGCCGGCATCAGCGTGGAGATCAAGCGCCTGCTGCTGGCCAACGCGATGACGCCGCTGGCGGGCAATGCCCCATTGGTACAGGCTATCCAAAAGCACGCCCAGGCCGTGCTGGGCGAGCCCGTGCCTGCCGTGGGCACGCCGCTGTACACCGATGTGCGCCTGTATGGGGAACGTGGCATTCCGGGCGTGATCTATGGCGCCGGCCCGCGCACCGTGCTCGAATCGCATGCCAAGCGGGCCGACGAGCGGCTCGATCTGGACGACCTGCGCCGCGCCACCCAGGTGATTGCCCGGGCACTCAGCGACCTGCTTGCCTGAGCGCTGCGGCAGCGTTCACGCCCGCCCCAAAGCAACCCTCGGCCGTCAGGATTCACTCAGCCAGAACCGTAACCCGGTTATCCTGTCAGCCAGCTCCATCCCGGGGACATTCCAGTGCCCTGCACCGGCCCGGTCGCGACACCTGCGCGACTGTGTGCTCGCCCACCTGGCCGCCGCGCACCCGCGTTCGGCAGGGTGGCGACAGATGCAGGAAAGGAAGGTCCGGCCCCATCTGCGCGCGGCGGCACACCCTTTCGCCTGCGCACGAAACAACCCATGGGCCCCGTGACCCCCGGGGTGCGCTGGTTTTGCATTCCGCCGACGATTTCCAGGATTTCCGCATGACACAGAATATTTCCGCCGCCGAACAGGCTTTGCGCGACGCTGCGCGCGAATACCACCGCAACCCCACGCGGGGCAAGATTTCGGTCACCCCCACCAAGCCTTTGTCCAACCAGCGCGACCTGTCGCTGGCCTACTCGCCCGGCGTGGCCTACCCCTGCCTCGATATCCAGGCCGACCCCAGCAAGGCCTTCGACTACACCTCGCGCGGCAACCTGGTGGGCGTGATCACCAACGGCACGGCCGTGCTCGGCCTCGGCGACATCGGCCCGCTGGCCGGCAAGCCGGTGATGGAGGGCAAGGGCTGCCTGTTCAAGAAGTTTGCGGGCGTGGACGTGTTCGACATCGAACTGGCCGAGCGCGACCCCGACAAGCTCATCGACATCATTGCCGCGCTGGAGCCCACGCTGGGCGGCATCAACCTCGAAGACATCAAGGCGCCCGAGTGCTTCTACATCGAACAGGAGCTGAGCAAGCGCATGAACATCCCCGTGTTCCATGACGACCAGCACGGCACCGCCATCATCAGCAGCGCCGCGCTGCTCAATGGCCTGGAACTGGTGGGCAAGGACATCGGCGCCGTCAGGATCGCGGTGTCGGGCGCCGGCGCCGCCGCCATTGCCTGCGTGGGCGTGATGGTGGGCCTGGGCGTGAAGGTGGAAAACATCTTCATGTGCGACTCCAAGGGCGTGATCTACGAAGGCCGCCCCGGCGGCTACGACGAATCCAAGGCCCGCTACGCGCAAAAAACCGAAGCGCGCACGCTGGCCGATGCCGTCAACGGCGCCGACGTGTTCCTGGGCTGCTCGGCCCCGGGCGTGCTCACGGCCGAGATGGTGAAAACCATGGCACCCAAGCCCATCATCCTGGCGCTGGCCAACCCCGAGCCCGAGATCCGCCCCGAACTGGCCAAGGCCATCCGCCCCGACTGCATCATCGCCACGGGCCGCTCGGACTACCCGAACCAGGTCAACAACGTCCTGTGCTTCCCCTACATCTTCCGGGGCGCGCTGGACTGTGGCGCCACCAAGATCACCGAGGCCATGAAGCTGGCCTGCGTGCGCCAGATCGCCGATCTGGCCAAGGCCGACATCAGCGAAGAAGTGGCCAGCGCCTACGCGGGCAAGGAACTCACCTTCGGCCCCGACTACCTCATCCCCACACCGTTCGACTCGCGCCTGATTCTCAAGATCGCTCCCGCCGTGGCCAAGGCCGCGGCCGAATCGGGCGTGGCCACGCGCCCCATCGAAGACATGGAGGCCTACAAGGAGACGCTGTCGCGCTTTGTGTACCAGACCGGCATGCTCATGCGCCCCGTGATCAACGCAGCCAAGGCCCTGCCCGATGCGCAAAAGCGCGTGGCCTACGCCGACGGCGAAGACGAGCGCGCCCTGCGCGCCGCGCAGATGGCGATTGACGACAAGATCGCCCAGCCCATCCTGATCGGCCGCCCTGCCGTGATCGCCGCGCGCATTGCCAAGGCCGGCCTGCGCATGCAGCTGGGCAAGGATGTGGAGGTCTGCAATCCCGAGGACGACCCGCGCTTTCGCCAGTACTGGGAGCACTACCACCAGCTCATGAAGCGCAACGGTGCCACGCCCGAAGTGGCCAAGGCCGCCGTGCGCCGCTCCAACACCATCATCGCCTCGCTGATGGTGTCGCTGGGCGACGCCGACGCGATGATCTGCGGCCTGGTGGGCACCTACGAGACGCACCTGGAGCGCATCCACAGCATCCTGGGCCGGCAGGCCGGCGTGAACGATTACGCCGCGCTGAACGCCCTGATGACCAACCGCGGCACGCTCTTCATCGCCGACACCTATGTGAACGAAGACCCCACGGCGCAGCAGCTCGCCGACATCGCCTGGATGTCGGTGCAGGAGGTGCAGCGCTTTGGCCTGCCGCCCAAGGTGGCCTTCCTGTCGCATTCGAGCTACGGCTCGTCCAAACGCGCCTCGGCCCGCAAGATGCGCGAGGCGCGCGACCTGTTTGTGGCGGCCCACCCCGAGATCGAGTGCGACGGCGAGCTGCACGGCGACGCCGCGCTGGAGCCGAACATCCGCAACGCCTGCATGGCGGATTCCACGCTCACGGATTCGGCCAACCTGCTGATCTGCCCCAACCTGGATGCCGCCAACATCCTCTACAACGTGCTGAAAACCACCACCAGCGGTGGTGTGACCGTGGGCCCCATCCTGATGGGCGTTGCGGCCACGGCCTGCATCCTGACGCCCGCATCCACCGTGCGCCGGGTGTTCAACATGACGGCACTGGCCGTGGCCAGCGCGGCGGCAAGGCCCAGGTAAGGGCAAGGCGCTCTGCTGCCCGAGGCCCGCAGAGGGCGTAACGGTGCGCGGGCGTGCTAGTCCGTTGAAATTCAGCCCAAAAACCTTCTAGCGCAATCAGGTCAAGCGCCAAAAGCTCCTTTTCCAGGGGCAAATACCACCACCCACGGCGTCAGGGGAATGCCACCGCTATACTGCCCGCCCCGTTGGACCGCAGGATTGCCTGGCATGCGCTTGACCGCTTTTTTCCATCCACTGGCCGCCCCCGCTGCAGTGACCGTGCTGGCAGCCCTGGCCCTGGCGGCCTGTGGTGGCACCACGCCCACGCGTCCCGAAGCCTCGGCGCAGCCCCCTCTGGCATCTTCCACCACCCCCATCCGCGTGGGCATTGCCCTGGGCGGCGGTGCGGCCAAGGGTTTTGCGCACATCGGCGTGATCAAGATGCTGGAGGCCAATGGCTTTGCACCCGCTGTCATCTCCGGCACCAGCGCAGGCAGCGTGGTCGGCGCGCTGTATGCCAGCGGCATGAATGCCTTCGAGATGCAGGAAAAAGCCGTGGCACTCGACGAAACCCGGATCCGCGACCTGCAGCTGTCTTCGGGCGGGCTTGTGCTGGGCCAGAAGCTCGAAGACTATGTGAACGAGCAGGTGCGCCGCAAGCCCATGGAGCAGCTGGCCAGGCCCTTCGTGGCCGTGGCCACAAGGCTTGAAGACGGCGAGCGCACCGTGTTTGCGCGCGGCAACACGGGCCAGGCCGTGCGCGCCTCCAGCAGCGTGCCGGGCGTGTTCCAGCCCGTGACCATCGGCAAATACCATTTTGTGGATGGCGGCGTCGTGAGCCCCGTGCCGGTGGATGCGGCGCGCCAGCTGGGCGCGGACATCGTGATCGCCGTGGACATCTCCAGCAAGGCCCGGGGCAAATCACCCGGCGACATGCTGGGCACGCTGGGCCAGTCGATTGCCATCATGGGCCAGAAACTGGGCCAAGCCGAACTGGCGCGTGCCGATGTGATCATCCGCCCCCAGGTGCTGGACATCGGCGCGACGGACTTCAGCCAGCGCGCCAATGCCATCGTGGAAGGTGAAAAATCGGCCCTGGCCGCCATGCCGCAAATCCGCGAGCGAATGGCCCAGCTGCAGGCCGAACGCGCCAACGCTGCGCGGCTGGCCCAGCAGAAGACCGCCGAGGCACATTACCAGACCTGCTTGGACAGCCGTTCCCGCCTGCAAAAAATCGCGGACCTGGCGCGGCTGGACGATGCCTGCGCGGCGCCAAAGTAGCCAGACGGCGGGTTGCACGCCGGGCCATGCGTCCTTGTGCACCTGCCCTGGCCCCTTCGCTGCGCCGGTGTCCATGCAGGCGCTTGGGGTACAGTCAGCCGGGCTTGCCTCCCCCGCGCTGCCGCCGTCATCCCTGAGCCTGCTTTACCCATGTCGTCACCTTTTTCCGCCATCAAACCCGGCATCAAGCTGTCCGATCAGGTCGCCAGCGCGCTGGAGGCGGAGATCCGCGCAGGCCGCATCCAGGCGGCGGAAAAGCTGCCCACCGAGGCCGCGCTGGCGCAGCAGTTCCAGGTCAGCCGCACGGTGGTGCGCGAAGCCGTTTCGCGCCTGAAATCGCTGGGGCTGGTGGATTCGCGCCAGGGCAGCGGCGTGTATGTGCAGGCCCCGGGCATCGAGCCGCTCCACTTTGACCTGCCGCACTCGGCATCGCGCGAGGCCGTGATGCAGATCGTGGAAGTGCGCAAGGCCCTCGAATCCGAAGTGGCCGAGCTGGCCGCGCAGCGCCGCAATCCCGGCGACGTGGCCGCCATCCGCCACGCCATGCGACAGATTGCCCAGGCCGTGCAGACCGGGCGCGATGGCGTGGAAGAAGATGTGCTGTTTCACCGCGCCATCGCCCGGGCCGCGGGCAATCCCTTCATGATCAGCACGCTGGACTACCTGGCCCAGTTCCTCAAGGGCGCCACGCGCGTGACCCGCGCCAACGAAGCGCGGCGCGCCGACTTCGCCCAGGCCGTGACGCAGGAGCATGAGCGCATCGTGCAGGCCATAGAAGCGGGTGATGCCCCCGCAGCCCGGCATGCCGCTGCCGAACACATGCGCAACGCCCTGTCACGCATCGAGCAGGCCGATCCCGCCTTCTGGGCCCAGGACGGCGAGCGGCTGGCCCAGCCCCTGGTACAGGCCTCGCCGCCGCTGCTGTTTTAGCCCGCGCGGCAATACACCCACCCAGAATCAGGGTTAACCCGTAACAAAGGTGTTCCCATAAATTTGTATGATAACCATATAAACATACCAACAGAAGTGCGACGCCTCGCGGTCGCCCTTCCCTTCAGAGAACCCTCGCATGTCCACCCTCGCACTCCTCGGCATTGGCGCCGGCAGCATTGCCCTGCTTCTTTTGCTCATCATCCGCTGGCAGGTCCACGCCTTCGTGGCCATGATGCTGGTGAGCTTTCTGGTGGCATTTGCCACCGGCATGCCCATGGGCGACATCATCAGCACGCTGATTGCGGGCATGGGTGGCACGCTGGGTTCGGTGGCCATCCTGGTGGCGCTGGGCTCCATGCTGGGCCGCATGATCGAGGTTTCGGGCGGCGCGGCCAGCCTGGCCAACCGCTTCACCCAGCTGCTGGGCCCCACGCGGGTGCCCATGGCGCTCACGGCGGCGGCGCTGGTGCTGGCCGTCCCCGTGTTTTTTGACGTGGGCTTCATCATCCTGGTGCCCATCGTCTATGGCTTTTGCAAGGCAGCGGGCGTCAACCCGGTGAAGTTCGGGTTGCCCGTGGCGGGCATCATGCTGGCCGCACATGTGGTGGTGCCGCCGCACCCCGGCATCGTGGGCGGTGCGGCCATCGTCAAGGGCGACATTGGCTGGATCACCATCATTGGCCTGTCCATCTGCATTCCGCTGGCGGCGCTGTCGCAGTATGTGGCAGGCTGGCTCAACCGCAAGGGCTACCCCCTGCTGCCCACCACGGCCGAGCAGTTTGCCGCCTTTGGCAACAGCGACGAAACCGCTGCATCCAAAGCCCGCAGCGCCCCGGGCGTGGGCACCATCCTGGCGCTGATCCTGGTCCCGCTGGCCCTCATCATGGCCGGCACCACCGGCGCCACCCTGCTGCCCAAGGGGGACAGCCTGCGCAATGTGCTGGGCTTTATCGGTTCACCCATCTTTGCGCTGATGGTGGCCGTAGGCCTGGCCATGTACCTGCTGGGCCGCAACCAGGGCTGGACTCGTGAGCGCACCAACGCCATCATGGAATCCGCCCTGCCCCCCGCCGCCACCGTGATCCTGGTGACGGGCGCGGGCGGTGTGTTCGCCAAGGTGCTCACCGCCAGCGGCATTGGCGCGGCGCTGTCGCAAAGCCTGACGGCCACGCACCTGCCGCTGATCCTGCTGGCGTTCATCATCGCGCTGGCCCTGCGCGCCGCACAGGGCTCGGCCACCGTGGCCATCATCACCACCTGCGGTCTGCTGGCCGACGCGATGGCGGGCGGTGGGTATTCCCCCCTGCAGGTCGCGCTGCTCACCGTGGCCATCGGCTTTGGCAGCCTGGGGCTGTCGCACGTCAACGATTCAGGCTTCTGGATCGTGACCCGCTACCTGGGCCTGAGCGTGGGCGATGGCCTGCGCACCTGGACGGTGCTGACCACCGTGCTGGGCCTGGCGGGCTTTGCGCTCACCGCCCTGCTGTGGGCCCTGGTGGCCTGAGACACTTTTCCCTGATTCTCTGAAGGACTGACAACATGACCCAACCCACCGTAGGCATCATCGGCCTGGGCGCCATGGGCGCCGGCATTGCCCAAACCCTGCGCAACAACGGCTTTGCCATCCATGTGTGCGATGTGCGCCCCGGCGTGGCCGAGGCCTTCGTGGCCGACGGCGGCACCGCCCACGCCACGACCGCTGCCCTGGCGGCGGTGAGCGATGTGGTGGTGTCGGTGGTGGTGAACGCCGCGCAGACCGAAAGCGTGCTGTTTGGCGAGAACGGTGCCGCCGCGGCGATGCGCCCCGGCAGCACCTTTGTGATGTGTTCCACGGTGGACCCCAACTGGTCCGTGGCACTCGAAGCGCGCCTGAACGCGCTGGGCCTCCACTACGTGGACGCCCCCATCTCCGGCGGTGCCGCCAAGGCCGCATCGGGCCAGATGACCATGATGACCTCGGCCCAACCCGAAGCCTATGCGGCCGCCAACGCCGTGCTCGACGGCATGGCCGGCAAGGTGTACCGCCTGGGCCACCAGGCCGGTGCGGGCAGCAAGGTCAAGATCATCAACCAACTGCTGGCCGGTGTGCACATTGCCGTGGCCGCCGAAGCCATGGCCCTGGGCCTGCGCGAAGGCGTGGACGCCGCCGCGCTGTACGAAGTCATCACCCACAGCGCGGGCAACAGCTGGATGTTCGAGAACCGCATGGCCCATGTGCTGGCGGGCGACTACACACCCCTGTCGGCCGTGGACATCTTCGTGAAGGACCTGGGCCTGGTGCTCGACACCGCGCGCGCCAGCAAATTCCCCCTGCCCCTGGCCGCCACCGCGCACCAGATGTTCATGCAGGCATCCACCGCCGGCTTTGCCAAGGAAGATGACAGCGCCGTGATCAAGATCTTCCCCGGCATCACGCTGCCAACTAGCGAAGGTCAGGACAAGGAGAAGGCATGACACGCGCACTGCTGGGCTGCATTGCCGACGACTTCACCGGCGCCACCGACCTGGCCAACAACCTGGTGCGGGCCGGCATGCGCGTGGTACAGGTCATGGACGTGCCCAATGCGCGCCGCGCTGGGCCGCCCCAAGCCAGCGCGCACCCCCTTGGGGGGCAGCGAGGACACGAAGTGCCGAGCGTGGGGGCCGTATTGCAGCCGCTCGATACGGAAGCCGATGCCATCGTGGTGGCACTCAAGTCGCGCACCGTCCCCAAGGCAGAAGCCATCGCCCAGTCGCTGGCCGCGCTGCAGTGGCTGCAAGCCCAGGGCGCCGCGCAGATTTACCTCAAGTACTGCTCCACGTTTGACAGCACGGCCGAAGGCAATATCGGCCCCGTGACCGATGCGCTGATGCAGGCGCTGGGCACCGACTTCACCATCGCCACGCCCGCCTTCCCCGACAACAAGCGCACCGTGTTCAAGGGCTACCTGTTCGTGGGCGATGTGCTGCTCAATGAAAGCGGCATGCAGAACCACCCGCTCACGCCCATGGCCGACCCCAACCTGGTGCGCGTGCTGCAGGCGCAGACGCCGAGCCGCGTGGGCCTGATCGACCACAGCGTGGTGGCGCAGGGCGAGGGGGCCATTCGCGCACGCATCGCCCAACTCAAGGCCGAAGGCGTGCGCATCGCGGTGGTGGATGCCGTGTCGAACGCCGACCTGCTGCGCCTGGGCCCGGCCCTCCAGGGCATGCCGCTGGTCACCGCAGGCTCGGGCGTGGCCATTGGCCTGCCCCCGAACTTTGGCGTGGCCCCCAGCCACGAGGCCGCGCGCCTGCCTGCTGCCCACGGCCTGCAGGCCATTGTGTCAGGCAGCTGCTCGGTGGCCACCAACCAGCAGGTCATGGATTTCATCAAGGCCGGCAAACCGGCCCTGGCCATCGACCCGCTGCGCATTGCCGCCGGTGTGGACGTGGCCGCCGAAGCGCTGGCCTGGGCCGAGGGCCACGTTGCCCACGGCCCGGTGCTGGTGTATTCCACCGCCGAGCCCTCGGCCGTGCGCGCTATCCAGGGCAAGCTGGGCTCCGACAAGGCGGGCGCCATGGTCGAAGAAACCATTGCCGCCATCGCACGCGGCCTGGTGCAGCGCGGCGTGCGCCAGCTCATCGTGGCGGGTGGCGAAACCTCGGGCGCCTGCGTGCAGGCCCTGGGCATCACGCAGATGCGCATTGGCGCGCAGATCGACCCCGGCGTGCCGTGGTGCCACGCCGTAGCGCCCGACGCGGCGGACGGCCTGCACATCACGCTGAAATCGGGCAACTTTGGCAGCACCGATTTCTTCACCAAGGCTTTTGCACAATGGCAGGCATGAGCACCACCACCCCAGCCATCACCGCCTTCATGGACGAAGCCCAGGCCCGCGACGACATCTGCCGCGTGGGCCGCAGCCTGTTCGAGCGGGGCTACGTGCACGCCACCGCTGGCAACATCAGCGTGCGGCTGGCCGATGGCTACCTCATCACCCCCACCGATGCCTGCCTGGGCACGCTGCAGCCCGAACGGCTGGCGCGGCTGGATGCGCAGGGACAGCAAATGGCAGGCGACCGGGCCAGCAAGACCATTGCGCTGCACCGGCAGATCTACAGCGCATCGGCCGCCACAGCCGCCCCGGCGCGCTGCGTGATCCACACCCACAGCACGCACCTGGTGGGCTGCTCGCTGCAGGCCGATACCGCTGCAGGCGGCCAGCTCGCGCCCGATGCGCCATTGCTGCCCCCCATCACACCCTACTTTGTGATGAAAGTGGGCCGTGTGCCGCATATCCCCTACCACCGCCCCGGCGACGCTGCAGCGGCAGCCATGGTGGCGCAAGCCATCACCCGCTACGCCGCACAGGGCAGCCCCGTGCGCGCCGTGATGCTGGCGCGCCTGGGGCCCAATGTGTGGCACGAGACGCCCGCCGCGGCCATGGCCGTGCTGGAGGAGCTGGAAGAAACTGCGCGCCTGTGGCTGCTGTGCCAACTCCGCCCCACGCCGCTGACCGAGCCCCAGATTGAAGAATTGCGCCAGACATTTGGCGCGCAGTGGTAAGGCAACGCCTTAGCCCCAGACTGAAAGAAGCCCATGCCCCGTTTTGCCGCCAACCTGTCCATGCTCTACAACGACGTGGACTTCCTCGACCGCTTTGCCGCCGCAGCCCGCGACGGCTTCAAGGCGGTGGAATACCTCTTCCCCTACGCCTACCCCGCCCCGGAGCTGGCCGCGCGCCTGCAGGCCAACGGCCTGCAGCAGGTGCTGTTCAATGCCCCGCCCGGCGACTGGGACGCGGGCGAGCGCGGCCTGGCCTGCCTGCCCGGGCGCGAGGCCGAGTTCCGCGACGGCATGGCCAAGGCCATTGAGTACGCCAAGGCGCTGCAGTGCCCGCGCATCCACGTGATGGCCGGCCTGGTGCCCGCCGGGGCCGATGCGGCCACCGTGCGCGCCACCTACATCGCCAACGTGCGCCATGCCGCCGAGCAGGCCGCGCCCCACGGCATCCAGATCCTGCTGGAACCCATCAACGGCCGCGACATGCCCGGCTTCTTCCTCAGCCGCCAGGACCAGGCCCACGCGCTGATTGCCGAGATCGGTGCGACCAACGTCAAGGTGCAGATGGACCTGTACCACGCGCAGATCGTGGAAGGCGACCTGGCCATGAAGATCCGCCAGTACCTGCCCACCGGCAATGTGGGCCACCTGCAGATCGCGGGCGTGCCCGAGCGCCACGAACCCGATGTGGGGGAGGTGAACTACACCTACCTGTTCCAGCTGCTGGACAGCCTGGGCTATGGCGGCTGGATTGGCTGCGAATACCGCCCCGCGCGCGGTGCAGCGCCCCACGCCACATCGGACGGACTCGGCTGGCTCAAGCCCTGGCTGTGAGGCGCGCCCTGGATCCTGCAGCGTAAAGCCCCCGCACGTTTTCCGGACGGCAGGAGACCGGCGCTGCTGCAATGCGTGATACATGCGCTGCCCGTGAAGATGCCATGGTGCCGGAGCATCAAGAACCCAGTGGCACAGGGACAAGGTCATCCAAAGGACGCTGTCATGCCCATGGATTCACAGGCGAGCGAACGGATCGACCAGCGAGGCCAGTGTCACGGCGCCGGGCGCCGCGGTGCCCGCGCGGCGGGTGGTCTCGGGAGGCTCGTGGACCGGTTTGAGCGGCAGCGGCTGCATGCTGCGGCCGTAGATGCGCTGCACACGTTCTGCCAGCGTGGGATGCGCGTCGAGCCAGCGCTCCATGGTGCCCGCACCCTCCAGGTCCACCAGCAGCATGTGCTGCACCGCGGGGCGTGCCAGGCCCTGGTGGGTGGCGCGCCGCTGCGCCATCACCTTGCGCAGCACGCCGCCCAGGCCATCTAGGCTGCGCGTCCATTGCAAGGCACTGGCATCGGCCAGGTACTCGCGCTGCCGCGACACAGCGGCCTTGGGCACGCGGCCTGCCGGCCAGCAAAGCCCGCCAGCATGGTGCCCGAGCCGAACAGCCACGCCAGACCACGGTGTTCGCGCACTTCGGCGCCAAAGTTGTAGACCAACTCCAGCATGGCCGCTTCGTGGGCCGGGTAACCGCGCGCCACCTCCACCAGGTGGGGCACCAGGTCGTAGCGGCGCTTGAGCTGCACGTCGATCGGCGCAAAGGCGTTGGCGATGCGGTTGCGCAACTGCACCAGCCGGTTGTCAACAGCGATGGCCCACACCACCAACGCCACAACAATCCATGCAGTTGCCGACATATCCCACCCTCTGCTTGCTTGAATAGAGCCATCTTAACGGCCAAAGATGGCTTGGCGGAACCCTCAAACGCCCTTGTTGCGCATCCAGTCGGCCGTACCCATGAAGCTCTCTTTCAGCCGTGCACGCAGATCCTGCGGCACACCGGTTTCGCCCATGGCCTGGTCCATGCAGGCCACCCACTGATCGCGCTCCTTGATGCCGATGGCAAACGGCATGTGGCGCGCACGCAGGCGGGGGTGGCCAAACTGGTCGGTGTAGTACGAGGGCCCGCCCAGCCAGCCGCACAGGAACATGAAGAGCTTTTGCCGGGCATCGGCCAGTTCACTGCCGTGGGCAGCGCGCAGTTCGGCGTAGCCGGGCTCCAGGTCCATCAGGTCGTAAAAGCGCTCGGTGAGCGCGTGCACACGGCTTTCGCCACCGATCCATTCAAAGGGCGTCTGGGTGGCTGCGGGTTCGGAGCTGTTCCGGTGCGCACCAGGGGTTGAAGAGTTCATATAAAACCGGCTCTAGCGCAATGGGAGCATGCGCTGACAACTGTCAAATCCATACCAAGATAAAACCATCTCGCGGCAGTGGCTCGCACCGCCTATTCCGCTGCGCGCCGCAGCGTATCCACCACAGGGCGGTTGAGCACATCGCGCAGCCCCCACCAGCCAGCGGCCAGCGCCAGCACGGCGCCGGCCAAGGCCCCCGCCAGCGGCACCCAGGGCGCGGCAGTCCAGGCGAAATCGAACACGTAGCGCGCCAGGGCCCAGCCCACGGCCACGGCCACGCAACTGGCCAGAAAGCCAGCCAGCAGACCCACGCCCAGCAGCTCGGCGCGCTGCACCTGGCGCAGCAGGCTGGCGCGGGCCCCCACGGCACGCATGATCGCGAACTCGCGTGCACGCTCCTCGCGCGTGGCCGTGACGGCGGCAAACAGCACCACCAGACCGGCTGCCAGCGTGAAGGCGAACAGGAATTCCACCGCCTGGATCACCTGTTCCAGCACGCGCTGGACCTGGGCAATGGTGGCACCCATGTCCACGTTGGTGATGTTGGGAAACTGGCGCACCAGGGTGTTGTCAAAGCCCGCCTTGTCGGGCGCGCGGTAGGCGGCAAGATAGGTCACCGGCACATCCTGGAGGCTGGCCACGGGATACATCACGAAGAAATTGGCGCGCATGGAACCCCAGTCCACCTTGCGCAGACTGGTGATACGGGCTTCGTTGTGCACACCGCCCATGTCGAACCGCAGGCGGTCACCCAGCTTCAGGCCCAGGGTCTGCGCAATACCCTCTTCCACGCTGATGGCACCCTCTTCGCCGGGCGTCCACTGGCCGGCCACCACCTGGTTGTGGCGGGGCTGGTCCACCGCGGTGGAAAGGTTGAACTCACGGTCCACCAGGCGCTTGGCGCGGTCTTCGGCGTAGCTGTCGGGGCCCACGGGCTGGCCGTTCACGGCCAGCAGGCGGCCACGAATCATCGGATACCAGTCGTAGCGGGCCACGCCAGCGTCTTTCAGCACCTGCTGAAAGGCATCGGCCTGATCCGGCATGACATTGATGACGAAGCGGTTCGGCGCATCGGGCGGCGTGGCCTTGCGCCAGCTGGCAATCAGGTCGGTACGCAACAGCACCAGCAGCACCAGCGCCAGCAGCCCCACGGCCAGGCTGCTGACCTGCACCACCGCGTAGCCCGGGCGGGCTGAAATCTGCCGCGTGGCCAGCACCAGCCAGCGCGGCGCGGTGGATTCGTGGACGCTTTTGCGCAGCAGCTTCACCGCCGCCCAGCTCAGCAGCGCAAACAGCGCCACGGCGCCGGCAAAGCCGCCCACGGCAATCAAGCCCAGCACCAGATCGCTGCTCACGGCCAGCAGCAATGCCGCAAAACCGGCCACGCCCACCGCCAGCACCGCCAGCGACACAGGCTTGAGCCCGCCCATGTCGCGCCGGATCACCCGCAGCGGCGGCACCTGGGCCAGTTGCAGCACCGGTGGCAGCCCGAAGGCCAGCAGCAGCGTCAGGCCCATGCCCAGGCCAAATGCCACGGGCCACAGGCTGGGCGCGGGCAAAGCCGACTCCACCAGCCCTGCCAGCAGCAGCACGAAAACGTTGTGCACCAGATAACCGAGCGCCACGCCCAGGGCGCTGGCAAACAGCCCGATCAGCGCGAACTCGGTGGTGTAAGCGCCTGCGATGGCGCGCTGGCTCTGGCCCAGCACGCGCAGCATGGCCGAGGCATCGAGATGGTCGGCCGCAAAGCCCCTGGCCGCCAGCGCCACGGCCACGGCCGACAGCAGGGCCGCCAGCAGGGCCACCAGATTGAGGAATTTCTGGGCACGGTCCAGCGTCTGGCGCATCTCGGGGCGGCCGCTTTCAAGCGACTCCACACGCACGCCGTGCACCTCGGGCTTCTTTGCCTCGGTGGCAGCCCATTCGCTGAAGGCCTTGACGGCAGCGGGCGATCCGGCCACGGCAAAACGGTAGGTCAGGCGGCTGGCCGGCTGCACCAGGCCGGTGGCGGGTACGTCGGCCTGGTTGATCAGGGCGCGCGGCGCAAAGCTCATGAAGCCGGCACCCCGGTCGGGCTCCACCACGATGATGCGTGCAATGCGCAGCTGTGCATCGCCCAACAGCAGCATGTCGCCCATGGCGAGGTTCAGCGCTTCCAGCAAGGGCGCATCGACCCAGACCTCGCCCGGCGCAGGAATATCGCGGGTGGCCTCACCCAAGGCATCGGGTGAGTCGGCCACCTGCAGATTGCCGCGCAAGGGATAGCCCGGCTCCACGCTCTTGAGGGCCACCAGCTTGGTGGCACCGCCCTGCAGATCGCTGGCCCGGCCCATGGTGGGGAAGCCCATGGTCGTCACGGCCTGCAGGCCCAGCGCCCGGGCGCGCTCGGCAAAAGCCGGGGGCGTGGGGTTGTCGCTGGCCACCACGGCATCGCCACCCAGCAACTGCAGGGCGTCCCGCTCCAGCCCCCCCTGCAGCCGGTCGGCAAAAAAACCCACCGACGTCAGCGCCGCCACCGCCAGCGTGACAGCCACCATGAGCAGGCGCAACTCTCCGGCGCGCAAATCACGTGCCAGGGTGCGCAGCCCCAGGCGGAAAAAGGACAGATTCATGGAGGCGGACCTTAGCGCAATTGCGCTGCCGAAGCGGCTTTAGGGATTTGCCGCAGCCAGTTCGGGTTGCAGCAGCAGGCGGTCGGCGCCGCTGTAACAGACGAAGCGCCGGTTGGTTGCGCGGCCAATCGCGCACAGGCCGAGTTGCTGCGCCACGGCATGGCCCATCTGCGTCATGCCGCTGCGCGAGACCACGATGGGCACGCCCATCTGAGCCGACTTGATGACCATCTCGCTGGTCAGCCGGCCCGTGGTGTAGAAGACCTTGTCGCCACCCGCCATGTCGCCTGCCTGCATCCACATCCAGCCGGCGATGGTGTCGATGGCGTTGTGCCGGCCCACGTCTTCCACGAACGTGAGCAGTTCCTCGCCGCGAAACAGCGCGCAGCCGTGCACCGAGCCGGCGGACTTGTAGGTGCTTTCCTTGAGGCGAATCGCGTTGACGATGCCGTAAAGCTGCGCCTGCGTGAGCTGCGCTGCCGGCAGCACGATGCGGTCCACCTCGTCCATCAAACCACCGAACACGCTGCCCTGCCCACAGCCGGTGGTGACCACCCTGGCCGCTGTGCGCTCTTCGATGCGCTCGATGCCGCTGCGCGTCTTGACGGCCGCAGCGTTGACCTCCCAGTCGACGGTGATGGATTCGATGTCATGCACCGATTGCACCAGCCGCTGGTTGCGCAAATAGCCCAGCACCAGCAGCTCGGGCAGGGCACCCAGCGTCATCAGCGTGACGAGCTCGCGCTTGTCCACATACACGGTCAACGGGCGTTCGGCGGGAATATGCACCTGCTCGCGTTCACCGTGCTCGTTCACCACCTCCACGGCGTGGGTCAGGGGGGCTTGTGCCTGGGTCAGGCGCGGCAAGGCGGTGGCCGCAAGATCGGGTACGTCAGTCATGCGATCAGCGTACACGCATTCCTCGCCAGCCCGCCGCAGGACTGGGGGAATATCGACACGAACTCAGGGCTTGGGCGCTGACGCCGCAGGCATGAGCGTGCTGGGCGGGCTGCTGGCGGTGCCGGGTGGCGAATGGGCACCCGCAGCTTCGAGCGGCTTGGCAGCCGGCGGGGTGTAGGCAAAAGGACCCGGATCGGTGCACCCGCTGGTGGCCACGGCGGGCTTGGCATCCGTGGCCGTGCGCCGGTAGTGCGCAGCCACCTTGTCCTGCGATTGGCAGAGCTTGTAGCTGCCCACCTTGCCGCTCCAGGCGGCTTTGGCAGCAGACTCGGCCGCCTTGGCCTGTGCTTCGGGTGTGGGCGCTGGCAACTTGGCAAGTGCCACAGAGGATGCGCCGGCCAACAGGAAGGCCAGCAGGGAATGGTGCATGCTCATTTTCATGTAGGCCTCGCTGCCTGCGCCGCACGGGCGGCACTTTCGGTGGGTACGGCAACGCTGCTGCGCTGCGCTGGAATCTTGCCGGCACGGACATCATCGGCCCAGAGCTCGTGGTGCTCGCGGGCCCAGCCCTCGCTGACATAGCCGGTTTTCATGGCCTTGTAGGCGCCCCGCATGCCGACGGTACCCATGTAGATGTGACCGCAGATCAAGGCCATCATCCAGATCGCCAGCACGGCATGGACCATGTGGGCGATCTGCATGTCACCACGCACATCACCAAAGCCGGGGATCAGCTTGTCCAGCACCAGCCCCGTGGCCACCACAAAGATGCCAGGGATGGTGATACCCCACCAGAACAAGCCCTTTTCACCCGCGTTGAAGCGGTGTGAAGGCACCTGGTGGTCACCGCCACCGAGCAGGCCGCCGCCCTTGCTGAGCCAGATGAAATCAGCGCGGTTGGCGATGTTGTCCTTCACGAAGGTGAGGATGATGACCAGCAGCGAGACCGCAAACAGGGGGCCCATGAAGTTGTGCACATTCTTGAGCGCATAGGCCAGCCAGCCAAACAGCGTGCTGCCGATGACCGGCAGCAGAAAGAACTTGCCAAACGCCATGACGATGCCCGAAATCGCCAGCGCGATGAAGGCACCGGCATTGGCCCAGTGCGCCGCCCGCTCAAATGGCGTGAAACGCTCGATCCGGCGGTCTGATTCGGGGTGCTCGTGCCCCATGGGGCCCTTGGTGAAGTAGAAAATCGCCAGGGCCAGCAACACCAGTCCCAGCAAGGCAGCACCGTAGGGAATGATCCACTGGTTGCGCACCTGGCGCCAGCCCTCACCCGCGTTGGTCACCCGGGCTCCGGGGTATGCCACCATCGGCTGGATCAGGTTGCCGGCCTCGGGCGCCTGGGTCCGGGGCAGACTGCTGTAGCCCGTCACACCCTGTCCCACCTGGCGCCACATGGGGGCGTTGTTGCCAGGCTGTACCTTGGCGCGCTCGGCGTTGGTCTGATCGGCGTATTGGGGGTCGGCGCTGGCGTCGGGCTTGATTTCAAAAATGTTCTGGCTCTGAATGCCACCGGGCGCTGCAGCAGGCGCGGGCGCCATCGCGGCCGGAGCCGCGGACGCATCCTGGGCCTGCGCATGGGCAGGCACCCATGCCAGACCCGCCGTCAATGCCAGGGACCACATGATGTGTTTCATGGTGGGCCTCACTTGGATTGGGTGCGGGGGTATTCGTTCTGGCCGTACTGCTGGCGCGCCTTCAGCTGCTGCTCCCAACTGGTCTTGTCGCCCGCCTTCCAACCCGGCTGGGTGAAGTTGCTGCCTGTGCCCGCATAGGGTGCAACGTCGCTCTTGATGCCGCCACCGGTCTGCGGCTTTTCGGTGCAGGCGGCCAGGCCGGCAAGGGCCAGCACCGCCGTCAGGGTGATGGAAATGCGCTTCATGACTTGGCTCCTGCGGGTGGCTGCGCACCCTTGTGCGTACCGTAGGCTGTTCCCCAGCCCCACACTTCGGCCCCCTTGCCGCGCTGCACCACGCGGTTGCGGAAGATGTCTGCCACCACATCGCCATCGCCAGCCAGCAGCGCCTTGGTCGAGCACATTTCGGCACAGGCGGGCAGCTTGCCTTCTGCCAGGCGATTGCGCCCATATTTCTCGAACTCGGCCTGGCTGCCATTGGCCTCGGGGCCGCCGGCGCAGAAAGTGCACTTGTCCATCTTGCCACGCACGCCGAACGTGCCTTGCGACGGGAACTGGGGGGCGCCAAACGGGCAGGCATAGCTGCAGTACCCGCAACCGATGCAGACATCCTTGTCGTGCAGCACCACACCTTCGTCGGTGCGGTAAAAGCAGTTCACAGGGCAGACAGCCATGCAGGGCGCATCGCTGCAGTGCATGCAGGCCACCGAGATGGATTTTTCGCCGGGGACACCGTCGTTGAGCGTGACCACGCGGCGGCGGTTCACGCCCCACGGTACCTCGTGCTCGTTCTTGCAGGCGGTGACGCAGCCATTGCATTCGATACAGCGTTCTGCATCGCAGATGAATTTCATTCGTGCCATTGTTCTGTCTCCTGATCAGTGCCGCGCGCTCACGCCCGTTCCACGTTGCAGATCGTGGTCTTGGTTTCCTGCATCATGGTCACGCTGTCGTAGCCATAGGTGGTGGCCGTGTTCACTGCCTCGCCCCGCACAACGGGTGCGGCCCCCTTCGGGTAGTGCGCCAGCATGTCGGCACCTTGCCACCGGCCAGAGAAGTGAAAGGGCATCCAGACCGTGTCTGGAGCGACACGCTCGGTGACCAGTGCCTGCACATTCAGGCGCGCACCCGTGGGGGAGCTCAGCCACACGCGCTCACCATTGCGGATGCCCCGGTCGGCAGCCGTCTTGGGGTTGATTTCCACAAACGCCTCTTGCTGCAGTTCGGCCAGCCAGGGATTGGAGCGGGTTTCCTCGCCGCCGCCTTCGTATTCGACCAGGCGGCCGGAAGTCAGGATGAGCGGGAATTTCTCGTAGACCTTGTCGGCCACGTTCTTGTCCTGCAGGGACTTGTAGAGCGTGGGCAGGCGCCAGAAAGCCTTCTTGTCGTCGTGCGTGGGGTACTTGGCCACCAGGTCGGGACGCGTGCCGTAAATGGGCTCGCGGTGCTGCGGAATCGCATCGGGGAAGTTCCACACCACGGCCCGTGCCTTGGCGTTGCCAAACGGATGGCAACCATGCTTCATGGCCACGCGGATGATGGCGCCCGTGGGGTCGGTCTTCCAGTTCTTGCCTTCGGCCTTGGCCTTCTCGGCGTCCGAAAGATCGTCCCACCAGCCCAGCTTCTTGAGCAGCACATGGTCGAACTCGGGGTAGCCCGTGGTGATTTCCGCACCCAGCGAATGCGATCCATCTTCGGCCAGCAGGTTCTGGCCATCCTTTTCGACACCGAAATTTGCGCGGAAGTTACCGCCACCATCCATCACATGCTTGGAGGTGTCGTACAGATTGGACGAGCCCGGGTGCTTGAGTTCGGGTGTGCCATAACAGGGCCAGGGCAAGCCAAAGTAGTCACCGGTGAAGTCGTAGCCGGTTTCCTTGTCCTTGCCACCCTTGGCCTTGAGGGTTTTCACATCGAACACATGCATGTTCTTCATGTGGGCCTTCAGGCGCTCGGGGCTCTGGCCGGTGTAGCCAATGGTCCAGACACTGCGGTTGATCTCGCGCAGGATGTCCTCCGGCATGGGCTCGTCCAGGCCCTTGATCTTTTGCATCTTGTAGTTCTTGGACAGCTCGTTGGCAAAACCGAGCTTTTCAGCGAACTGGTGCATGATCATGTGGTCGCTGCGACTCTCCCAGAGCGGGTCGATCACCTTCTCGCGCCACTGCAACGAGCGGTTGGATGCCGTGCAGGAACCGCTGGTTTCGAACTGCGTGGCCGCCGGCAACAGGTACACCGCCCGGTCGGGGTTCAGGTCTTCAGGCTGGCCCGGCATGGCCGCCATGGCGGCAGTGGCCGACGGATAAGGGTCCACCACCACCAGCAGATCCAGCTTGTCCATGGCCCGCTTCATCTCCAGACCGCGGGTCTGCGAATTGGGGGCATGGCCCCAATAGAACACGCCACGCAGGTTGGCATCCTGGTCGATCAGTTCGTTTTTCTCCAGCACACCGTCGATCCAGCGCGACACGGTGATACCGTTCTTGGTCATCATCGCGGGCGAGGCGTACTGCTTCTTGATCCATTCGAAGTCCACGCCCCACACGGCCGCAAAATGCTTCCACGATCCTTCGGCCAGGCCGTAGTAGCCGGGCAGCGAATCGGGGTTGGGGCCCACATCGGTGGCGCCCTGCACATTGTCATGGCCGCGGAAGATGTTGGTGCCACCACCGCTCTTGCCCACATTGCCCAGCGCCAGCTGCACGATGCACGAGGCGCGCACCATGGCATTGCCGATGCTGTGCTGTGTCTGGCCCATGCACCAGACGATGGTGCCGGGGTTGTTGTCGTGCAGCATCTTGGCGACCTTGAACATCTGGTCTTCCTTGACGCCGCAGGCTTCTTCCACCTTGTCGGGCGACCACTTGGCCAGTACGTCCTCGCGCACCTTGTCCATGCCATAGACACGGTCGTTGATGTATTGCTTGTCTTCCCAGCCGTTCTTGAAGATGTGGTACAGCAGGCCAAACAGGAAGGGGATGTCGGTGCCCGAGCGGATGCGCACGTATTCGTCGGCCTTGGCCGCGGTGCGGGTGAAGCGCGGGTCCACCACGATCATCTTGCAGCCGGTTTCCTTGGCATGCAGCATGTGCAGCATGCTCACCGGGTGGGCTTCGGCGGCGTTGGAGCCGATGTACAGAGCGACCTTGCTGTTTTGCATGTCGTTGTACGAATTGGTCATGGCGCCGTAGCCCCATGTGTTGGCCACGCCCGCCACGGTGGTCGAGTGGCAGATGCGCGCCTGGTGGTCGCAGTTGTTGGTGCCCCAGAAGCTCACGAACTTGCGCAACAGGTAAGACTGCTCGTTGTTGTGCTTGGAGGAGCCAATGAAATACACGCTGTCAGGACCGCTGGCCTTGCGCAGCTCCTGCATCTTGGCCGTGATCTCGTTCAGGGCCGTGTCCCAGCTGATGCGCTCGTACTTGCCGTTGACCAGCTTCATGGGGTAGCGCAGGCGGTATTCGCCGTGGCCGTGTTCGCGCAGGGCCGCGCCCTTGGCACAGTGGGCGCCCAGGTTGATGGGCGAGTCGAACACAGGCTCCTGGCGCACCCACACGCCGTTTTCCACCACGGCATCGACCGCGCAGCCCACCGAACAGTGGGTGCAGACAGTGCGGCGCACTTCGATCTTGCTGTCGCCCATGCCGACCTTGGCACCTTCGGCGGCGTTGGATTTCTTGACCAGCGTGAGTTGCGTCGCGGCAATGCCGACGCCCACCCCCAGGCCGGAGCGGCGCAGGAACGAACGACGGTCCATCGTTGGCAGAGCCTGCGACAGGCCACGGCGCAGGCTGTGCACAAAAGGAGACGCCGAGGACGATGCGACCTGCGCGGCGTGGGAGGACTTCTTGGTAAGCAACATGGTGCGCCCCGCTGTCAGAGTTGGGTGGTTTTGTAGTACTGCTTGACGTGGGCAGACAGGTGGTAGCCACCGCCCTTTTCAGGGGCCACGCGGGCAGGCTCGGACACCGTGGCGTCAGAGGGCATCACCTGGGGAAGCGCCACGACGGCTGCTGCTGCAGCCCCTACGGTGGCGGCACCGGAAAAGAAACTCCGGCGTGAGGAATGGGGCTGGCGGTTCTGCATGCTTGTCTCCAGAATGGCTGGCAGCTATGAAACGGATTTCATACAAGTCTATGCCAGTGTGTCAAACCCTGCAATCGCGCTTTCCACCTCCCACCAATGCGCTCATCTTTTATAGCGTCCGCATCAGGGTTTTTACGGACTCCAAGACTCACTCCAGCATATCGAAGCCCTGGGCCTCCACCGCCATGAAAGCCCGCGTGAACTGGGCCAGTGCAGCATAAAACCGGGCCGCCGGCTGCCCCTGCAGGGCATCGCACAACTGCAGGATCCAGGGTTGCAGGTGTGCCGCAAAAAAATCACGTTGCACCGTCAGGTTGCAGACAGCCATGTCGTCGCCCGCGATCAGGTAGCGCATCACCTCGCACAGGCAGGCCACATGGTCTTCGGTTTCCGACATCGCTTCTGCGCGCGCCAGGCCCAGCGCCGCAAGGTCACTGCGCAAGCGCACCAGCGGCTTTTCGTTCAGGAATCCGCTCAGGTAGTGCGAACCATACAAGAACACCTCGGGCTTGCCCACACCGCCGAACAGGCGATCAAACTCTGCGGCAATGGCCGCATCGCTGTGGGCCCGTGCGGCGCCCACCAGCTGCTGCCAGGGCTCTTGCAGAAAGCCGCCCTCCATGGGGGCTTCGGTGACGGCCACGCGCAGCGCGGCCAGGGATTCCGGCGTGGGCCTGGCGTAGTACAGCTGCGCCAGCAACCCATACACCTCGGCGCGCGCGGTTTCTTCGTCCAGCGCCGAGCTGCCGGCCGCGTTCAGGGAAAGGGAATCGCTCACAGATCGGTCACTTTCGTTTCGCTTTGGGAGGAATACAGGTCGATCACGCGGCAGTCGCTGCACATCTTCAGCCGCTCCAGCGCCTCGCCCTGGAACATGGGGTGGCCCGACAGCTTGCCCAGCATGGCCTCGATGGCCTTGACGGTGCCAAAGGGTTTGCTGCAGCGCACGCAGGCCCAGGGCTTGGCCTCGTTGAGCACACGCAGTTGTGCACGCTCCGGCGCCAGCAGCAGGCGCGGCTGCAGGGTGATGGCGTCTTCCGGGCAGGTGGTGGCGCACAGGCCACACTGCACGCAGTTCTTTTCGATGAAGCGCAGTTGCGGCAGCTGCGGGTTGTCCTGCAGCGCACTGGCGGGGCAGGCGCTCACGCAGCTCAGGCACAGGGTGCAGCGGTCCTTGTTGACTTCGATGGTGCCCAGGGGGGATCCCACGGCCGGCAAGGCGATGGCCTCTGGGCGTGCTGCCACGGGCATCGGGGCCTGCTCGATGAGGTGGTCGAGCGCCATCTCCAGCGTGCTGCGCTTTTCTTGCGCCACCGCAAAACGTGCGGCCACGGCCGGGGTCTTCTGGCGCGTCTGGCCCAGGGACTGCAATGCGGCGTCCAGCTCGGTGGGGTGCGTGGCGCGCAGCAGCTGCACATGCGTGCCGGTGTAGCCCAGGCCCCGCAGAATGGCTTGCGCCACATCCATTTGCGCCTGCAGACCATCGAGGTACTGCGGCGCCTCTTCGTGCGTCGTCAGCACCACCACCTGCGAGGCGCCGTAGGCAATGGCGCCGAGCCACAGGTCCACGCCGGTGCTGGCCGTGTGCCACAGCGCCACCGGGATCACGTGGGCGGGCATGCCCTGCGCCAGCTTCAGTTGCGCGGCACGCCCCAGTTCCTCCACCAGCGCCTGGCCGCGCTCCTGGCTGTGCAGCAGCAGCACGGCGTCCTTGCCGCCTGCGGCGGTGTAGGTGGACAACAAGGTCTTGAACCTGGTGCCCTGCTCCACAGCGCTGGGGTAGGCATAGGTCAGCGCGCCCGTGGGGCACACGGTGGTGCAGGCGCCGCAGCCCACGCACAGGTTGGGGTTCACCTTGATCTGCTGGCGGCCCTTGTCGCTGGCTATCGCCTCGGCCGAGCAGATGTCCACGCAGGCGTTGCAGCCCACGGTTTCGTTGCGGCTGTGGGCGCAGAGCTTTTGTTTGTAGGCAAAGAATCGGGGCTTCTCGAATTCCCCCACCAGTTCGCGCAGTTGGAGCAGGGCCGACAGGTCGCGACCATCCCATCGGAAATAGCCCTGCGGCAGCGCGTGCTGCAGGAAAGTGGGCGTGGCCGTGGGTGAGCGCAGGTCCAGCACCAGGTCAAAGCGCTCGGTCTGCACGGCGGCATCGCGCGTGAAGTCGATGGCACCGGCCACCTGGCACACCTTCACGCAGGCGCGGTGCGACTGGCAGGCGGCCATGTCGATCTGGTAGTCGAGGCCAATGGCGTTCTCGGGGCAGGCCGCCACGCAGGCATTGCAGCGCGTGCACAGATCGAGGTCGATGGGGTTGTCGGCCTTCCATTGCAGCTCGAACGCGCCCAGCCAGCCGGTGAGGCCCGTGATGCGCCCGCCCAGCACCGGAAAGCGCCGTGCCTGCGCGCCACCGGCGTTGCCAGGGCCCTGCGTGAACAGGGTCACATCCAGCACGTCCGACACCAGGGCCGCCGCCTGCTCGGCCTGATCGAGCGGGCCGATGATGAGCAGGCGGCCCGTGCTCTTGTAGGTCACCGTGGGCACGGGCGGCGGGTCGGGCAGCCGGGCGGCCGCCAGCAGCGCGGCGATCTTGGGGCTGGCCTGGGCGGCATCGCGGCTCCAGCCACCGGTTTCGCGGATGTTCACAAACCGGATGGGAGACACCGCCCGTTCGGTCTGCTGGCCCAGGTCGCCAAACAGGCGCTGCTCTTGCGTGCAGGCCACCACCACATCGTCACCCGACTGGATGGCCTTCTGGAAGGCAGCCGCATCGCGCCGGCACAGGGTGGAGTGGAGGGTCAGGTCTTCATGCAGTGCCGCGCCCAACGCCTTCGCGTTGAGGGGCATCGTCTGGTTGCAGTCGCAAATGAGCGTCGTGGTCATGTTCTGTGTGGCTGGCTGGCATGGCCACCGCTTCCTCTGCGGAGCGGGTGACCATCCCAAGCTCGCTGGAGAGGTCGCTAGGAATAGCGTTGCATACCCCGGACTGTGCCACGTTTGGGGGTGTCTCACCCTCGGCATCATCCCGAGGCTGAACAATGGCAGGGGCTCTTGCATCTGCTTGCGCGTCTGCGGTGGCGCCGTCCACCAGCGCACCGGGCGATGCCTCGGCGTCGGCCTTCTTCTCATGGTCAAAGAAGCCCATCGCATGGGCGCTGGCCATGTCTCGCAGCATCCCGGCGGGCAGCGGATCGGGCTGGGTGTAATCGCCAACGTAAATATCGAGGCCATCCATCACATTGAAGTGCGGATCGGCAAACAACTTCTTCATGGCCAGATTGCGCACTTCGGGCGAGACGGCACGGTCCACAAAGGGCTTGAAGTCAGAGGCGGGGGTGAGGGCCTCCGCATCCGACAAAGTGGGCGGTGGCGGCGCATCCGGGGCGGAGGCTGTGGGTGCGGCGGGGGCTGCTCCAGCAGCAGCCGGAGCGGGCACGGGTGCGAGGTTTTCCACCTGCGGGGCTGGCGCGGGCGGCGGCGGGTCCTGCACGGGCTTGCCCGCCAGCACATCCTGCTTGCGGCGCGACCAGCGCCCGAGGAATCCATCAGCCATGGCCGGCCCCTCCTCCACCGCCGCCACGCTGCTTTTCGGTGGACACGGAGGCCGGATTGCCAAACCGGTCCTGCAGTGGCCGGAAGCTGTCGGGGCGCTTGCGGCGCTTGGGCTCGGGCTGGTAGTGCTCGGCCACGAAGACGCGCAGGGCCTCCACCACCTCGGGCGCCGCAGGCACCTGTTCCACGGTTTCCTGCGCGTCCAGCCAGCGGCCCGCGTCGTGGTAGCTCAGACTCACTTCGACCGGGCGGGCCAGCGGGATCTCGCCGGTGCCGGGGTCTTCATCGCGGCGCCACATCACAAACCAGCAGGGGGCTGGCGAACTGAGATTCAGGTGGTAGCCCTCGGCGTCGTCGCGGAACAGCTCCACGCGAAAGCCCGGGAACAGCCAGCGCTGCTCGCGCTCGTCCTGGATGATCTGGCGCGGCTCGGCGCCAAAGCCGGGCTCGTTGATCACCACCTCGGCCAGCGACCACCGCCAGGGCTGCCAGCGGTTGTCGATGTGCTCGCAGCGCATGATCACGGCAACGTCGGTGTAGGGGCGCTCAGTCATGGACGCAGACTTTACCCCGGAGCCGCGCCATCGGCGGCAATGCCCGTAGAACCTGCTCACCGTCAGCTTGCAGCCCCTTCCAGCACGTCCACCGCCACCGCGCAGTACTTGAACTCCGGGATCTTGCCGAACGGGTCCAGCGCCGCGTTGGTCAGCAGATTGGCCGCCGCCTCCACGTATGCAAACGGCATGAACACCGTGCCACGCGGCGTGCCGTCGTCACGGCGCACGCGCACCTGCACCATGCCGCGCCGCGAGCGAATGTCCACCAGCGCCCCAGGCGCCACGCCCAAGCGCGCCAGCTCGTCGCCATGCAGCGATGCGGTGGCCATGGGCTCGATGGCATCGAGCACGGTGCTGCGCCGCGTCATGCTGCCGGTGTGCCAGTGCTCCAGCTGGCGGCCGGTGATGAGCACCAGGGGATAGTCAGCGTTGGGCGTTTCGGCCGCAGGGATCACGCTGGCGGGCACCAGCTGCAGGCGCCCCGTGGGCGTCGGAAATTTTTCGGTGAAGACGATGGGTTGGCCCGGGTCGCCTTCGGTGAGGCAAGGATAGGTCACGCTGGAATCGCGCTCCAGCCGCTCCCAGGTGATGCCCTCGATGCTGGCGTGCATGGCCTGGCGCATCTCGTCGTACACGGCGGCCACGCCCGACTCGTCGCCTTCGTAGTTCCACGCCAACCCCATGCGTGCGGCGATCTGCTGGATGATCCACAAGTCCGGTTGGGCATCTCCGGGCGGATTCAACGCGCGGCGGCCCATCTGCACCATGCGGTCGGTGTTGCTGGCGGTGCCGGTCTTCTCGGGCCAGGCGCTGGCGGGCAGCACCACGTCGGCCAGCCAGGCGGTTTCGGTCAGGAAAATGTCTTGCACCACCAGATGCGACAGGCTGGCCAGCGCATGGCGCGCGTGGTTCAGGTCGGGGTCGCTCATGGCGGGGTTCTCGCCCATGATGTACATGCCGTGCACCTTGTGCGGGTCGCTGTCATCGGCCAGGGCCTTGTGCATGATCTCGACCACGGTGTAGCCGGGCGCTTCATCCAGCTTGGTACCCCAGAAATTCTCAAACCAGGCGTGTGCCCCGGCGTTGTCCACGCGCTGGTAGTTGGGGAACATCATGGGGATGAGCCCCGCGTCGCTCGCGCCCTGCACGTTGTTCTGGCCGCGCAGCGGGTGCAGGCCCGAGCCGGGCTTGCCGATCTGGCCGGTGACGGCGCACAGGGCGATCAGGCAGCGCGCATTGTCGGTGCCGTGCACATGCTGGCTCACGCCCATGCCCCAGAGGATCATGGCGGACTTGGCGTTGGCGAAGGCGCGCGCCACCTCGCGCAGCGTTTCGGCCGGAATGCCGCACACCGGGGCCATGGCCTCGGGGCTGCAGTCCATCACGTTGGCCTTGAGCGCCTCGAAGTTGTTCGCGCGATCACGGATGAAGGCCTCATCCACCAGGCCCTCGTCGATCACCGTGTGGATGAGCGCGTTGAGCATGGCCACATCGGTGTCGGCCTTGAACTGCAGGGTGCGCCAGGCGTGGCGGCCGATGTCGGTCACGCGCGGGTCGGCCAGGACGATCCTGGCGCCGCGTTGTGCGGCATTTTTCATCCAGGTAGCGGCCACCGGGTGGTTGGCCGTGGGGTTGGAGCCGATCACGAAGATCAGCCCGGCATGCTCCACGTCCTTGACCGGGTTGCTCACCGCGCCCGAGCCCACGCCTTCGAGCAGCGCGGCCACGCTGGAGGCATGGCACAACCGCGTGCAATGGTCCACGTTGTTGCTGCCGAAACCCGTGCGCACCAGCTTCTGGAACAGGTAGGCCTCTTCGTTGCTGCCCTTGGCCGAGCCGAAGCCCGCCAGCGCCTTGGGGCCGTGCGTGTCACGCAGGTTTTTGAGCGTACCTGCGGCCAAGTCCAAGGCCTCATCCCAGGTCGCTTCGCGGAAGGTGTCACGCCAGTCGGCACCGTAGGGCATCACCTCTTTCGGCACACCAGGCTTGCGGATCAGCGGCATGGTCAGGCGATCGGGGTGGTGGGCGTAGTCGAAACCGAAGCGCCCTTTCACGCACAGGCGGCCCCGGTTGGCCGGACCGTCGCGGCCTTCGACGCTGATGATCTTTTCATCGCGCACGTTGTAGGTGATGAGGCAGCCCACGCCGCAGAAGGGGCAGACCGAATCGACCTTGCGGTCCACTTTTTGCGAACCGATGTGCGTCTTGGGGCTGAGCGCGCCGGTGGGGCAGGCCTGCACACATTCGCCGCAGGCCACGCAGGTGCTCTCGGCCATCGGATCGTCGAGGTCGAACACGATCTTGCTGTCCGCCCCGCGCAGCGCGTAGCCGATCACATCGTTGACCTGTTCCTCGCGGCAGGCGCGCACGCAGCGGTTGCACTGGATGCAGGCGTCGAGGTTGACCGCCATCGCGGGGTGGCTCAAGTCGGGCGCGGGCTGCTCGCGGCGCAGGGCTTTGAGCGCCGGACGCACGGCCACGCCCAGGCGGTTGGCCCAGGCGCTCAGCTCACCATGCTGGCCCACCGCTGGTGCGGTTTTTGAATCAGATTGGCCTCTAGCGATTGATTTACATGCACTACCAGCTATCAATTCAGGGCTATCTTCTCCGACGTCGTTCCATTGGTAGCCCGAATCCGGCATGTCCGACAGCAGCATCTCCACCACCATCTGCTGGCTCTTGCGGGCGCGCGGGCTGGTCGCCTGCACCCTCATGCCTTCGGTCGGTGCGCGGCAGCAGCTGGGGGCCAGCGTGCGCTCACCCGCGATCTCGACCACGCAAGCGCGGCAGTTGCCGTCGGGGCGCAGGCCATCGGTGTAGCAAAGATGGGGGATATCCACGCCGTGGCGCTGCGCGGCTTTCAGGATGGTTTCGCCGGGGTGGGCCGTAACCGGCTGGCCGTCCAGCTCGAACGCCACGCCAGGCTGCTCAGCAGCAGAAGTCAACACGGCGCTCATGGCTTCAAACCTCCGGGCAGTTGTTCGATGAGGGGGCTGTTGCGCGGCTTGGGCAGATCGCCCGGCCAGGGTCCCTCGCCCACTTCGTGCGGGAAGTACTTGTGGATGCAGCGGATCGGATTGGGCGCGGCCTGCCCCAGCCCGCAAATCGATGCATCGGCCATCACCTGGGCCAGGTCGTCCAGCAGGTCGGCGTTCCACTGCGGCGCCTCCATCAGCGTGGCGGCCTTGGCCGTTCCCACGCGGCAGGGCGTGCACTGGCCGCAGCTTTCGTGCGCGAAGAAACGCATCACGTTCAGCGCCGCATCGCGCGCCCGGTCGTGCTGGCTGAGCACGATGACGGCGGCCGAGCCGATGAAGCAGCCGTAGGGCTGCAGCGTGTCGAAGTCCAGCGGAATCTGGTTCAGGTGGGCGGGCAGGATGCCGCCCGAGGCGCCGCCGGGCAGGTAGGCGTAGAGCTGGTGGCCGTCCAGCATGCCGCCGCAGTATTCGTCGATGAGCTCCTGCACCGTGATGCCCGCCGGCGCGAGCTTCACGCCCGGATGCTTCACACGCCCGCTCACGCTGAAGCTGCGCAGCCCCTTGCGGCCGTGGCGGCCAAAGCTGGCAAACCACTGAGGCCCGCGCTCCACGATGTCGCGCACCCAGTACAGTGTCTCGAAGTTGTGCTCCAGCGTGGGTCGGCCGAACAGGCCCACCTGCGCGATGTAGGGCGGGCGCATGCGCGGCTCGCCGCGTTTGCCTTCGATGCTCTCGATCATGGCCGACTCTTCGCCGCAGATGTACGCGCCCGCGCCGCGCCGCAGCTCAATGTGCGGCAAGGGGCATGGCGGCTGGGTGTGCAGGTCGTCGAGCGCCGCCTGCAGCAGCGCGCGGCAGCCGTGGTATTCGTCGCGCAGGTAGATGTAGACCGCCTCCGTGCCCACCACCTGGGCGGCGATGAGCACGCCTTCCAGGAAGCGGTGCGGGTCGCGTTCGAGGTAGGTGCGGTCCTTGAAGGTACCGGGCTCGCCCTCGTCGATGTTGACGGCCATCAGGCGCGGGGTTGCTTGCTCCCGGACAATCCGCCACTTCCGCCCGGCGGGGAAGCCCGCCCCGCCCAGGCCGCGCAGGCCCGAATCCTCCATGGCGGTGAGCACGGCGTCGACGGGCATCTCGCCGTTGGCCAGCGCCGCTGCCAGCTGGTAACCGCCGTGGGCGCGGTAGGTAGCCAGGTCGGTGTGGGCGGGACTGATGTCGTACGGCAGCATGGGCACACTGGCTTCCGCCAACGCCGAAATATCAAAATTGATAGCATCCAGCGTTCGTGGATGAAGCGCCAGGGACCGATTGGGCTTACTACTCACCACAGCCATCACGGCATCCACCGTGGCGCGGGGCACCGGGCACTGGTGCACCACGGCCACGGGCGCCTGCTCGCAGCGGCCCACGCAGGGCACAGCCTGCACCTGCACGTCGCCCTGCCCGGCCGCACGCAGGCGCTCGGGCAGCGCGGCCAGCAATTCGCGCGCACCGGCCATGCTGCAGCCCAGGCTGTCGCACACGCGCAGCACCAGGCGCGGTGCCTGGGCCTGGTCGCCGCGCACGATCTCGAAGTGGTGGTAGAAGCTGGCCACTTCGTACACCTCGGCCATGGGCAGATCCATCTGCTTTGCCAGCGCCACCAGGTGCCGGTCATGCAGCACGCCGAAGTGGTCGTTCAGGCGGTGCAGGTACTCGATGAGCCAATCCTGCCGAAAACCCGTGGCCGGGCGCGGGCCCAGCAGTTGCGCCACCTCGGCCAAGGCCGCGTCCTCGGGCTGGCGACCCTTGAGGCGGCTTTTGCGGCGGATGCGCTCGCGCATGTCGTTGACCGACACGGCGGCCACGGTGGGGGTTTCAGGGGCAAGATGCATGGACCGGGGGCGTGGAGACGTTGTTTTGTATAAAGGCGCCGGCACAGGGCGCACGGGCCACCGCAGTGTCGACCACTGCGGCCGCGTGCGTCAAATTGCCGATGCACATGGGTCGATCACAAAAACAAATGAAACGCCCGAAAATGGGGCGACCCGCGAATCACCCACGGCCACCCACCTCCCTGCGGTCAGTGGGCGGCCAGCAGCCCGCTGTGCTCGGCAACGTGCTGCAACCAGTCAGCATCCTGCGCCAGCGCCAGCGCGGCGTCCAACGCACGCGTGGGCTGCACCTGGCGGTGCGACATGAATCCGATGGGCGTGGTCAGCAAAGGGCCGGTCAGCGGCAGCGCCTCCAGCCCGTCATGGCCGCGCACGGCATCCACCAGCGCGCCGGGCAGCACGCTGCACACACCGCCCGCCACCACGCTCAGGGCCAAGGTCAGAACAGAATCTGTTTCCATCGCCGGGCATACCGTGGCGCCTGCGCTGCGAAAGGCGCCATCGACCAGGCTGCGGTTGTGCATCTCGGGTGTGAGCAGGCACAGCGGCAGCGCCGCCGCATCGGCCCAGCCCATGGGCCTGCCCATCTGCAACCCGCGCACCTTTCCCTTGGGCAGACGCGGCGCCCGGCGCAGCAGAAAATAGTGCTCCACATACTGAGGCCACGCCCTGAACTGGCCGCCGCGCGCGGGCATGCGCTCGGTGTAGCCCAGAGCAAGGTCGAGCGAAATACTCTCCAACCCTGTCTCCAGCGCCTGTGAGCTCATCGACAGAACCACCGGCACGATGCCCGGGTGCCGCGCCTGCAATTGCGCCGCAAACCGCGCCAGGATGGGCATGGCGGTGGGCACGGCGCCCAGGCGCAGCGTGCCACGCGGGTGGGCAGCGTCGCTGGAGAGATCCTGCTGCAACACCTGGCGCTCGTGCAGCATGCGCTGCGCCGTGGCCAGCACCCGCTCGCCCTCGGGCGTGAAGCCTTCAAAACTGCGCCCCCGGCGCACTACCACCACCCCGAACTCCTTCTCCAAGGAGCGCAGGGCGTTGGACAACGCCGGCTGCGTGATGTGGCAGGCCTGTGCTGCCCGGCCAAAGTGCCGGTGCTCGTGCAGCGCGACCAGGTAGCGCAGGGACGCGAGCAGGTTCATGGGGCAGTACGGCGCCTGGCGGAGATCAGGTGTTCTTGCTGATCGAGATCGTTGGGAACTTGCTGGAGAAGTCTTTCGCCTGCCGGGCGATCTTCACCGCCACGTCGCGCGCCACCTTCTTGTAGATCCTGGCCACGTCGCCATCGGGGTCGGCCACCACCGTGGGCTTGCCACTGTCGGCCTGCAGGCGGATGCTCATGTCGAGCGGCAGCGCGCCCAGATAGTCCATACCGTACTCGGCCGCCATCTTCTTGCCGCCATCGGCGCCAAAGATGTGCTCGACCTGGCCACAGTTGCTGCACACATGCACGGCCATGTTCTCGACGATGCCCAGGATGGGCACGCCCACCTTCTCGAACATCTTGATGCCCTTCTTGGCATCGAGCAGGGCGATGTCCTGGGGCGTGGTCACGATCACGGCGCCCGTCATGGGAACGCGCTGGGAGAGCGTGAGCTGGATGTCACCGGTGCCGGGCGGCATGTCGATGATGAGGTAGTCGAGGTCTTTCCAGTTGGTCTGGCGCAGCAGCTGCTCCAGCGCCTGGGTGGCCATGGGGCCGCGCCAGATCATGGCCTCGTCCTGGTCCACCAGGAAGCCGATGGACATGACCTGCACGCCATAGTTCTCCAGGGGCTCCATGGTCTTGCCATCGTCGCTTTCGGGGCGGCGATTGATGCCCAGCATCATGGGCTGGCTGGGGCCGTAGATGTCGGCATCGAGCACGCCCACGCTGGCGCCCTCGGCGGCCAGCGCCAGGGCCAGGTTGGCGGCCGTGGTGCTCTTGCCCACGCCGCCCTTGCCCGAAGCCACGGCAATGATGTTCTTGACCTGCGGCAGCAGCTGCACACCGCGCTGCACCGCATGGGCCACCACTTTGGTGGTGATGTTGACCGACACGTTTTCGACCCCCGCCACGCCCTTGGCGGCGGCCACCAGGCTGCGGCGCAGCTCGGGCACCAGGCTCTTGGCGGGGTAGCCCAGCTCTACATCAAAGGCCACATCGCCGCCGGTGATCTGCACATTGCGCAGAGCGCGGGTGCTGACGAAATCCTGGCCTGTGTGGGGGTCCAGCACGCTGGAAAGTGCGGCCAAGAGGCCCTGTTCGGTGACTGCCATTCAATAAACTCCAGAAGAGGCCGGTAGTCTATCCAAGCGCTGTTCCCCCGTTGCCTGAAGGACAATGCGCACGCCCCGTCGCAGTCGGCGCCCCGTGAAACCGAAAGAAAAGGACCTCCGTGAAATTCAAGATGGCCGAGAAATCCCTGTTTGCCCTGCTGCTGCGCTCGCCGTGGTGGGTCAGCTTCGTGGTGGTGGGCGCCATCGTCCTGGCGGCAGGTGCGCTGCTGCCCAGGGAGTATTTCGTGGTGGGTGCGCTGGCCGGCTTTCCCATCTTCGTGGTGGGCTGTCTTGCCGCCTGGAAGCAGCTGCGCGCGCCCAACCCAGCCCAACTGACCGGAATGCTCGACGCAGCGGCCCGCATGCCCTGGCGTGACTTCGCCGATGCGCTCGTGGCCGCCTGGACGCGCGCGGGCTACACCGTGGAGCGCCTGCCAGGCACCGCTGCCGCCGATTTCTGCCTGGCGAAGAACGGCAGCACCACGCTGGCCAGTGCCCGCCGCTGGAAAGCCGCCACCCATGGCGTGGAGCCGCTGCGCGAACTGCGCGCCGCCATGGACCAGCGCGGCGCTCCCACGGGCCTGTATGTGCTGGCGCAGGGCGGCCTGAGCGACAACGCCCGGCTGTATGCGCGCGACAACGGCATCACCATCGTGCAGGACACCGCCCTGGCCGCGCTGCTGCTCGCCAAAGCCTGAGCCAGCGCCCCGCACAAGCCGACCCGCCGCACCATGCCGACCGCCCCCCCCTCGCCCCGCACAGGCCTGCTCCTCACCGGGGGCGGAGCACGGGCCGCTTACCAGATGGGCGTGCTCGAAGCCATTGCCGACCTGCGCCACGCCTGCGGCGCCAGCCGCCAGCCCAATCCGTTTCCCATCATCACGGGCACCTCGGCGGGGGCCATCAACGCCGCCGCGCTGGCCTGCGGCGCCGATGATTTCGACCGCACCGTGCGCCGCATCGCCCGCGTGTGGCGCCAGTTCCACGCTGGCCAGGTATACGGCGCAGATCCGTTCAGCGTGATGCGCAGCGGCGCGCGCTGGCTCACCCTGGTGTCGCTGGGCTGGGCGCTGGCCCGCTGGCGCCGCCTGCGCCCGCGCTCGCTGCTGGACAATGCGCCGCTCGAAAAACTGCTGGGCAAGATGGTGCCGCTCATGCGCCTGCCCCGGCTGATGCACAAAGGTCACCTCACGGCACTGGCGGTCACGGCATCGAGCTACAGCTCGGGCGAGCATGTCACTTTTTTCCAGGTGGCCGACGGTGAGCAGCCCTGGGTGCGCTCGCAGCGCAAGGCGGTGCGCACCCGCATCACGCACGAGCACCTGCTGGCGTCTTCGGCCATTCCCTTCGTCTTTCCGGCCAAGGGCCTCGCCATCAATGGCCACACCGAATACTTTGGCGACGGCTCCATGCGCCAGTCGGCTCCCATCGCCGCGGCGATCCACCTGGGGGCCGAGCGTGTGCTGGTCATCGGCGCGGGCCGCATGCACGAGCCCCGGGGCGACAGCGCCGCCACGCCCTCGCCCGGGTACCCATCGCTGGCGCAGATTGCCGGGCATGCGCTGTCCAATATCTTTCTGGATGCGCTGTCGGTCGATGTGGAGCGGGTCAAACGCATCAACCAGACGCTGTCGCTCATCTCCGAGGACAAACGCTCCCACAGTGCGCTGCGGCCCATCGAACTGCTGGTGATTGCCCCCTCGCAGCGGCTCGACGCCATAGCGGCCCGCCATGTGGGCGACCTGCCCGGTCCCGTGCGCGCCATGCTGGGCGCGCTGGGCGTGACATCGAACATGGCCGATGTGCGCGGCGCGGCGCTGGCCAGCTACCTGCTGTTCGAACGGGGCTACACCCAGGAACTGATGGCCCTGGGCCGCAAGGACACCCTGGCCCGGCGGGCCGAGGTGTGCCACTTCTTTGGCTGGAAGGACACGGGCGCCGAACTGCGCACCCGCCCATACACCTGACGCCGGGTCTGCATCCCAGAGCGCCTAAAATTGCGGGTTCCGCCCGAGAAAGCCGCTTCCATGACGTCCTCCGCACGCAAACTCTTCGTCACCACCGCCCTGCCGTATGCCAACGGCAACTTCCACATCGGCCACATCATGGAATACATCCAGGCCGACATCTGGGTGCGCACGCAGCGGCTGCTGGGCAACGCGGTGAACTTCGTCGGCGCCGACGACACCCACGGCGCGCCCATCATGATCGCCGCCGAAAAAGCCGGCAAGACACCGCAGCAGTTCGTGGCCGACATTGCCGCCGGCCGCAAGCAGTACCTGGACGGCTTTCACATCGAATTCGACAACTGGCACAGCACGGACGCCCCCGAAAACCACCAGCTCGCGCAAGATATCTACCGCGACCTCAAGGCCAACGGCCTGATCGAGACGCGCACCATCGAGCAGTTCTTCGACCCCGAGAAGAACATGTTCCTGCCCGACCGCTTCATCAAGGGCGAATGCCCCAAGTGCCACGCCAAGGACCAGTACGGCGACAACTGCGAGGTCTGTGGCGCCGTGTATGCGCCCACCGACCTGGTCAACCCCTACTCGGCGCTCTCGGGCGCCAAGCCGGTGCTCAAAAGCTCGGAGCATTTCTTCTTCAAGCTGTCCGACCCGCGCTGCGTGGCCTTTCTGGAAGAGTGGACGCAAAACGGCCGCCTGCAACCCGAAGTGGCCAACAAGGTGCGCGAATGGTTCACCGTGCGCACCAACCCCGACGGCACGACCAGCGAGGGCCTGGGCGACTGGGACATCTCGCGCGATGCACCCTATTTCGGCATCGAGATCCCCGACGCGCCGGGCAAATACTTCTACGTGTGGCTCGACGCACCCATTGGCTACCTAGCCTCGTTGAAAAACCTGCTGACCAAGCGCGGTGAAGATTACGAGGCCTACATGGCCGACCCGCAGCTGGAGCAGTACCACTTCATCGGCAAGGACATCGTCACCTTCCACACCCTGTTCTGGCCCGCCACGCTGAAATTCAGCGGACGCAAGGTGCCTGACTCGGTGTTCGTGCACGGCTTCCTCACGGTGAACAACGGTGAGAAGATGAGCAAGAGCCGCGGCACGGGCCTGGACCCGCTCAAGTACCTGGGCCTCGGTATGAACGCCGAATGGCTGCGCTACTACCTGGCCACCAAGCTGAGCAGCCGCAACGAGGACATCGACTTCAACGCCGACGACTTCATGGCCCGCGTCAACAGCGACCTGATCGGCAAGTACATCAACATCGCCAGCCGGGCGGCCGGCTTCATCGCCAAACGCTTCGGTGGCCAGCTTGGTGAAGTGTCGGCCGATGGCGATGCGCTGCTGGACCACCTGCGCACCGTGGCGCCGTCGATCATCGAGCTGCTGGCCGAGCGCGAATATGGCAAGGCCCTGCGCGAGACCATGCTGCTGACCGACCGCGTCAACGCCTACGTGGACCAGAACAAACCCTGGGAGCTGGCCAAGCAAGAGGGCATGGAAGGCCGCCTGCAGGACGTGTGCACCACCTGCATCGAGGCCTTCCGCCTGCTCACCATCCTGCTCAAGCCCGTGCTGCCCGCGCTGGCCGCGCAGGTCGAGGCCTTCCTCAAGGTGCCGCCCTTCTCCTTTGCCGACGCCGCCACCATGCTGGGCAAGGGCCATGGGATCGGCGAATACAAGCACCTGATGCAGCGCGTGGATGCCAAGCAGCTGGAAGCATTGTTTGAGCCCCCAGCGCAGGCAGCGGCTGAAACCGCAGCACCCGGCGGCGAGGAACTGGCCCCCACCATCACCATCGATGACTTCACCAAGGTCGACCTGCGCATTGCGCTGATCGTGCACTGCGAGGCCGTGGAAGGCTCGACCAAGCTGCTGCGCCTGACGTTGGACGTGGGTGAGGGCACCGACCCGCAGGGGAATCCCGTCACGCGCAATGTCTTCAGCGGCATTGCCAGCGCCTACCAGCCCGCCGACCTGATCGGCAAGCACACCGTGATGGTGGCCAATCTGGCGCCGCGCAAGATGAAGTTTGGCGTGTCGGAAGGCATGGTGCTGGCCGCCAGCCATGGCGACGAAAAGGCCAACCCCGGCATCTACGTGCTCAACCCCTGGCCCGGCGCCACGCCCGGCATGCGCGTGCGCTGAAAGCGGCCCGTCTTATGCGCAGTCTGGCCTGTACCCTGGTGAGCGCCTTGCTGCTACCGCAGTTGCTGGCCGGCTGCACGGTGGTGGCGGTGACCACCACGGCCGTCAGCGTCACGGCCACCGCCGTGGGCCTGGCGGCGGATGCTGCCGTGGGCACGGCCAAGGTGGTGGGCAAGGGCGTGGGAATGGCCGTCGATGCCATGTCCAGTGACGGGGCAGCGGCAGACAACAGCGGCATCACGATCAGGGAATCCATCCGCCCGGCGCCCGGAGCGCAATCCGCACCACCCGCTCTGCCGGACCCACAGCCCCAGTCAAATCCGCCCCCGCTCACTCCCCGGTATAGCGCCCCGGCCGGTGGCTGATCCACAAAAAACCGCTCATCACCAGAACCGCCAGCACCGAATACGCCACCCGTTCCCCCGGCACGACGAACAGCGCCAGCAGCACCACGGTGCCGTCGATCATCATCTGCACCTTGCCGGCGCGCATGCCGTAGCGGCTTTGCAGGTACAGCGACACCACCGTGGCCCCACCCAGGCTGGAGCGGTGGCGCGCCAGAAACAGGCAGCCCGTGCCCAGCAGCAGCCCGCCCAGCAACGATGCGAACAGCGGGTTCAGGTAGTCCACATGCATCACATGCGGGAACAGCTCGGTCAGCAGCGACAGCAGGGCCACGCAGACAAAGGTCTTGATCGTGAATTCGCGCCCCATGCGCGTCCAGGCGAACCAGTAAAACGGCAGGTTCACCACAAAGAACAGTTTGCCAAACGAGATGCCCGTGACGTAGTGCAGCAAGAATGCCGCCCCCGCCGTGCCCCCCACCAGCAGACCTGCCTGGTTGAACAGCATGAGCGCCATGGCCACGAACAGCGTGCCGGCAAACAGTGCCTGCACGTCTTCAAACGTGCCGTGGCGCAGGGAAGAAGGCGGAGGGGAGGCGTCAGGCATGGAGGAGTTCACGAGAGGAGTACAAGCAAGCAACGCGCCAAGCCATGGAGCGGCTGACCGCTGCGCCAGCAAGGCCCGCCACAGCATCTTGGGCCAAAAATGCCTGTAGCGCTTATGAAAAAAGCGCATTATGCTATTAATTATATAGCATCAACAAAAAACATGCGCTCGCAGGGCACGACCGCAGCGGTTGTGCTTTGTTACCGGTTCACTACACTGGGCCACCGGCTTTTGCCTTCGCTGGCCACCCGCGCCCCGTCCATCCATGCGTTTCTCGCCTGCCTTTCGCCCCCGCCTGCTCGATGCCCTGCGCGGTTACAGCCGCAGCCGCTGGCTGGCCGACCTGGGTGCGGGCGTTACCGTGGGCATCGTGGCGCTGCCGCTGGCCATGGCGTTTGCGATCGCCAGCGGGCTCAAGCCCGAAGCCGGGCTGTGGACGGCCATCATCGGCGGCTTTCTGATTGCACTGCTGGGCGGCACCAATGTGCAGATCGGCGGGCCGGCAGGGGCGTTCATCGTCATCGTGTATGGCATCGTCGAGCGTTACGGTGTGGCCAACCTGCTGATCTCCACGGCCTGCGCGGGCGTGCTGCTGTTCCTGCTCGGGATGTTCAAGCTCGGCAGCCTGGTGCGCTTCGTGCCGGTGAGCATCGTCATCGGTTTCACCAACGGCATTGCGGTGCTGATTGCGCTGTCGCAGCTCAAGGACTGGGCGGGGCTGGCCATCGACAAGATGCCGGGCAACTTCTTCTCGCAGGTGCACACGCTGGCGCTGCACATCGGCAGCTTCAACCCCCATGCGCTGGCGCTGGGCGCTGCCTGCCTGGGCGGGCTTTTTCTGTGGCCACGCCTGTTCGCGCACGGCTCACCGGTGCTGCGCGTGGCCGAGGGCCACACCGTGCGCCGCTTTGCCCGCATTCCGGCGCCCGTGGTGGCGCTGGTCACGCTCACGGCGCTGGCACGCTGGCTGGAGATGCCGGTCGAGACCATCGGCAGCCAATTTGGCGGCATTCCGCAGCAGCCACCGGCCTTTGCGCTGCCCGATTTTTCGTGGGACACGGTGCGCCTGCTGGTCACACCCACCGTCACCATTGCGCTGCTGGGCGCCATTGAATCGCTGCTGTGCGCGCGCGTGGCCGACCAGGTGGCCACCGACCCGCACTACCGCAAGCACGACCCTAACCAGGAACTCATGGCCCAGGGCGTGGCCAATTTAGTGGTGCCGTTCTTCGGCGGCATGCCGGCCACCGGCACCATTGCCCGCACCGTGACCAACCTGCGGGCAGGCGCCACCAGCCCCATTGCCGGCATGGTGCATGCAGCCACGCTGGCGGTGATCGTGCTGGTGGCCGCGCCGCTGGCGCTGCATATTCCGCTGGCGGTGCTGGCCGGCATCCTGCTGCATGTGGCGTGGAACATGGGCGAGTGGCACGAGTTTGTGCGCCTGCGGCATTTCAGCAACCACTACCGGCTGCTGATGCTGGGCACGTTTTTCCTCACCGTGGTGTTCGACCTCACGGTGGCCGTGGAGGTGGGGCTGGGGCTGGCCTGCGTGCTGTTTGTGCGGCGTATGAGTGCGCTGTTCCGCGCCGAACCCGAGTCCGCGTCCACCCCTGGCACCGATGGCCTCGCCCTGGAGGCTGGCCCCCGTCCCCGCATGGCCTGGCGCCTGCGCGGCGCGCTGTTCTTTGGCGCAGCGGCCAAGATCGACCCCATCGTGCAGGCCATCGAAGCCGGCCCCGACGGCCCCGAAGTGCTGCTGGATGCACGCGACCTGTTCGCGCTCGACACCACCGGCCTCGAAGGCCTGGAACAGATTCTCAAGGCCGTGGGCCAGCGCGGCGGCGTGCTGAGCGTGCTGGATGCGCAAGAGCAGCCGCGCTCGCTGATGGAGCGATCGGGCTTCAGCGCCCGGCTGGCCGAGCAGAACGCGGCGCAGGCGACCGGCACCGGCGTCCACCACAAGAACCGGGAGGAGACACCCCATGCAGGCACAGCACCATGATGTGGTGATCGTCGGCGGCGGGCTGGCCGGTATCGTCACCGCACTCGAGTGCCTGCGTGCCGGCCCGTCGGTCGCCCTGATCGACCGCGACACGCCCGAGCGCCTGGGCGGCCTGGCCCTGTGGGCCTTTGGCGGCATGGCGCTGGTGGGTACGCCGCTGCAGGCGCGCATGAAGATCCCCGACACGCCCGAGCGCGCGCTGGCCGACTGGCTGCGCTTTGGCGAACTGGGCACCGACGATGTGCTGCCCCGCCAGTGGGTCGCGCACTACGTGCAGCATTCGCGCACCGAGGTCTATGACTGGCTGCTGGCCAAGGGCCTGAAGTTCATGCCCGCCGTGAACTGGGTGGAGCGCGGCATGCACGGCAACGGCAACAGCGTGCCGCGCTACCACATCGTCTGGGGCACGTCGCGCGAACTCACGCGCCGCATGATTGCCGCGATGCAAGCGGCGGGCGAGTCGGGCAAAGGGCGGCTCACCTTGCTGCACCGCCACCGCGCCACCGCGCTCGACCTGCAGCAGGGCCGGCCCACCGGCGTGCTGGCGGTGAACGAGGACACCGGCGCCGAGCGGCTGCTCCAGGCCCCCGTGGTGGTGCTGGCCATGGGCGGCATCAACGGCGGCCACGCGCAGACCCGCGCCAACTGGCCCAAGGACCGCCCCCTGCCCGCCACGATGCTCAACGGCGCCCACCCGTTCGCGGACGGCCAGATGCACCACTGGGTGGCCGAAACCTTGAGCGCGCGCATCACCCATGCGGGCGAGATGTGGAACTACGCCGCCGGTTTTCCGCACCCCTTCCCGCATTTCGAGGGGCATGGCCTGTCCGCCATTCCGTGCAAATCGGCGCTGTGGCTCGACCACAGCGGCCGGCGCATCGGCCCCGAGCCGCTGGTGGCCGGTTTTGACACCCACTGGCTGTGCCAGCGCGTGGCGCAACAAGAGAAACCCTGGACCTGGCACCTGCTGAACTGGCGCATCGCGGCCAAGGAGTTCGCTATCTCGGGCGCCGAGCACAACCAGCGCATCCGCGACATGCAGTTCCCCCAGTTCCTCAAGGAAACGCTGCGGGGCAACCACCGGCTGGTGCAACAGATGGCCGCCGAGAGCCGGCATTTCCTGGTGGACGACACGCTGGCCGGCCTGGCCGTCAAGATGAACGCGCTGACCGGCACCCAGGACGTGCAGCCCGCCGTGCTGCAGGCCACGGCCGACGCCTTCGACGCCAACTTTGCCAGGGGCGCCAGGCTGCACAACGACGACCAGATCCGCCGCATCCTGCACGCGCGCCAATGGGGGCCGGACAAGCTGCGCACCTGCGCGCCCGCGCCGCTGCAAACACCCGGCGCGGGGCCCTACATCGCCGTGCAGATGCAGCTCATCACGCGCAAGAGCCTGGGCGGCCTGCAGACCGATCTGTACAGCCGCGTGCTGGACGGTTCCGGCCAGCCCATCGACGGCCTGTACGGCGTGGGCGAGGCCGCGGGCTTTGGCGGCGGTGGCGCCAGTGGCAAGCGCTCGCTCGAAGGCACGTTTTTGCCCGGCTGCATCCTCACCGGCCGCGCCGCCGCGCGTTCCATCACCACGGGCCACGGCCTCTGCTGACCCACCCCCAGGAGACTTCCATGCCCAACGGCGCCCAAGCCTTGATGAAGACCCTGGCCGATGCCGGCGTCGAGGTCTGCTTCACCAACCCCGGCACCAGCGAGATGCACTTCGTCGCCGCCCTCGACAGCGAACCGCGCATGCGCGCCGTACTGGCCCTGTTCGAGGGCGTGGCCACGGGCGCGGCCGATGGTTACGCCCGCATGGCCGGCAAGCCCGCCGCCACGCTCCTGCACCTGGGCTGCGGCCTGGGCAACGGCCTGGCCAACCTGCACAACGCGCGCAAGGGCAAGGTGCCCGTGGTCAACATCGTGGGCGACCATGCCAGCTACCACGTGCCCTACGACGCGCAATTGCAGTCCGACATCGAGACCGTGGCGCGCAATGTCTCGCCCGGTTTCGTGCGCACCGCGCAGAGCACGGCCGCGCTGTGCCAGGATGCCGTGGACGCGATCGCTGCCGCGCGTGGCCTGCCCGGCCAGGTGGCCACGCTGATCCTGCCCGCAGACGTGTCGTGGGGCGAGGGTGGCGTGCCCTGCGCACCACCACCGCCGCCGCGCCCCGCAGCGGCGGACGACGCCACGGTGCAGGCCATCGCCCAGACGCTGCGCGCGGGCCCCAAGGCCGCGCTGCTGCTGGGCGGGCAGGCGCTGCGCGCGCCCGGCCTGCTGGCGGCCGCGCGCATCGCCGCGCACAGCGGCGTGAAGGTGTTCGCCGAGGTGTTTCCGACCCGGTTGGAGCGCGGCGCGGGCCTGCCCCCCGTGGAGCGCATCGCCTACCTGGCCGAGCTGGCCGGGGTGCAGCTCGCCGGTATCGAGCACCTGGTGCTGGTGGACGCCAAGGCACCGGTGTCCTTCTTCGCCTACCCGGGCAAAAAGAGCGACCTCGTACCCGACAGCTGCACCGTGCACACGCTCTCCACCCCCGCGCAGGACGCGGCCGCGAGCCTGGAAAAGCTCGCCCAGGCCCTGGGCGCCGCCCAGGTGCCGCCGGCGCTGCAGCCGCCCGCCCGCCCGGGCCGTCCGCGCGGCAAGCTCACCGCCGAGAAAGTGTGCAAGGCCGTGGGCCACCTGCTGCCCGAGAACGCCATCGTCATCGATGAGGCCATCACCTCGGGGCTGATGCTCGCCCCCTTCACCGCCGGTGCGCCGCGCCACGACCTCATCACGCTCACGGGCGGCGCCATCGGCCAGGGCCTGCCCAACGCCGTCGGCGCGGCCATCGCCTGCCCCGATCGCCAGGTGCTGGCGCTCGTCGGCGACGGCAGCGCGATGTACACCGTCCAGGCGCTGTGGACCATGGCGCGCGAGCAGCTCAATGTCGTTTCCATCATCTTCAACAACGCCTCGTACTCGGTGCTCAACGTGGAGCTGGAGCGCGTGGGCGCCGAGGAGGTGGGTGCCAAGGCCAGATCGCAGCTGGATCTGGCCGGGCCGGTGCTGAACTTCGCCCACCTTGCCCAGGGCATGGGCGTGCACAGCATGCGCACCACCACGGCCGAGGAGTTTGTGCAGGCGCTGGAGCAGGCCCTGGCCACGCCCGGCCCGCACCTGATCGAGGCCATGGTGCCGCAGTCGCTCAGCGGCCTCAAGCGCAGGCTGCTGCCGTGGCTGCTGCGCTCGCTGCCGAGCTTGCCGCCGGCGGTGGCGAGGGCGCTGAAGCGAAAGATTGCGCCTTGAATTTTTGGGCTTTTTTTGCTTACTTGGCTTACGCTGACAGCTATTGTTTTCGTAGTTGGTAGCGTGCGTTTGCTGAGGGCGGAGGCCGGGTCTCGCCCCGGCGGACGAGGTACTTTTAAATCAACCCGCTGTACGGGTTGTCTTTGCCTCGCCAAAGGTGCGCTTTGCGCACGGTGCTCTCG
>NZ_JBXAGC010000021.1:0-82468 GCF_058793725.1 Acidovorax sp. GW835-FHT14B10 | reverse complement strand
TTGGCAATGTCTACGCCCGTGCCGTCCGATTTGACGCGGACTTTCACGTTGTAGTCCACCACGCGTTTGACTGGGACCAAGACCTTCATTGCTGCGACTCCTCAATAGAGTTGGTTGAATTGACGTTTACGTTAAACCAAACATTCTATGCCGCACTGCAACGAAATCGCTGCGACGGACGATGCAAAGACACAAAATCGAACGATCGTGCTTTTTATGAATTATAGGCCAATGTGGCAACCCGTCATCCCGCCCATGCGTCGCCTGCGGGTCGGGACGACCGGCCCCCGAACCGCCGGCATCGGGATTCAGGCGACCGGGGTCGGGCGGGCATCCGGCGGCGCGGGCCGGTCTTGCGGACTCAGGTGCACGACACGCTGCGGGAAAGGAATGTCGATCCGGTGCGCACGCAGTGCCGCAAGAATGGCGCGGTTGATGTCCGAGCGCAGCCCCAGCGATCCGTTTTCCGGATCGGTGATCCAGAAGCCCACGGTGAACTCCAGTCCGTCAGCGCCAAAAGCCGACAGCGCCACCGCAGGCTCCGGGTCGCGCAGCACGCGCGGGTTGACCAGGGCCGCCTCGCCCAGCAGGCGCGTGACCAGATCGACATCGCTGTCGTAGCCCACGCTGACCACCGTGGACATCCACACGCGCGGGTCGGCCAGCGAGAGGTTTTCCACCCGTTGCGTGATCAGCATCTCATTGGGGACGATGGATTCGCGCCCCACGCCCGAACGGATGACCGTGTAGCGCCCCGTGATGTCGGTGATGCGGCCCTCGAAACCATCGACGCGCACGTTGTCGCCGATGCGCACGCTGCGCTCGGCCAGGATCACAAAGCCGCTCACATAGTTGGCCGCCAGCTTCTGCAGGCCAAAGCCAATGCCCACGCCCACGGCGCCGCCCAGCACCGACAGGGCCGTGAGGTCGATGCCCACGGCCGACAGCGCCAGGATCAGGCCCAGAAACATCAGCAGGGCACGCGCGGCATTGCTGAACGCCTTGCGCACCGACAACTCGCTGCCCGTGACCGAGCGCAGCAGGCGCGACTCGATGGCCGACGAGATCCACAGCGCCACGATCAGCACGGCGCAGGCCGTGACAAAGCCTTCGAGCATGGTGCGCACTGACAGCGTGGTGGACCCCACCTTCCAGGTGATCTCGTCGAGTTGCTGCAGCACCAGCGGCAGCAGGCCCGTCACCCACAGCACCATGACCAGCCAGGCCAGCCAGGAAATGGTGCGCTCGATCGGGCGCACCCAGGTGGCCTGCGGAAAGGCCGCCTGCAGCACCTTGACCCCCACGCGGATCACCACCAGCGAGATCAGCACCGGAATGATCACCTTGAACGCCGCCAATGGCACCCACTGTGCCAGCACCGCCCGCGCGACATAGCCAAGGCCCAGCAAGGTCAGCGGAAACAGCACACCATCCACCACCTTGCGTCCAAACAGGATGGAGCGCTGCTCATTGCGGTGCAGCGCGCGGCGCACGGCAGACACCATGAGCCAGGCCAGCGCCACGCAAACGGCCAGCGTCCCCAGCTCAATCAGAACGGTGGGCTGCGCGAATGCCCGAAACCACTGCTGCACATCGTCGAAGATCGGCGCATCAGACTGCATGGGCATCAGGACTTCCAGGCGGGAGCACGTTTCTCGGCAAATGCCCGCGCACCCTCTTGCGCCGCCGCATCCATCATGTTGGCCGCCATGGCCTGGCCTGCCAGCTGGTAGGCCGCGTCCAGGCCCAGCTCGCGCTGCTGGTAGACCAGCGCCTTGCCCATGGCCACGGCAGCGCGTGGTTTCTGCACAATGGATTGCACCAGTTTTTCCACCTCGTCATCCAGCGCCTCGGGCGCCACGACGCGGTTCACCAGGCCCTGCGCCAGCGCCGTGGGGGCGTCGATGAAGTCGCCGGTGAGCAGCATTTCCATGGCGCGCTTGGCCGGCACATTGCGCACCAGCGGCACACTGGGCGTGGCACAGAACAGGCCGTAATGGATGCCACTGGTGGCAAAGCTGGCATTGCTGGCCGCCACCGCCAGATCGCACTGCGCCACCAGCTGGCAACCGGCCGCCGTGGCCATGCCCTGCACCCGCGCAACCACGGGCACCGGCAGCTTGTGGATGCTCAGCATCATGCGGCTGCATTGCGCAAAGAGCTGCTGGTACCAGGCCAGATCGGGATGGGCCGCCATGTCCTTGAGGTTGTGGCCGGCGCAAAACGCCTTGCCCGCGGCCGCCAGCACCACCACGCGGACGCTGTCATCGCGGGCCACGGCGTCCAGCGCCTGCTGCAGCGCGGCCAGCATCTCCGCGCCCAGTGCATTGAAACGGGCGGGATCGTTCAGGGTCAGGGTCACCACGCCGCGCGCGTCGCGGGTGGTCTGCAGCAATTCATCAGAATTCGAAATCGTCATGTCTTTACTCCTATGTGTCGCAAGAGCTGGGCCGCCCGCAACCCGCGCGGACCCCAAGCCAGTGCCACCGTGGAACTGGCTTTGCCAGGCCACGGGTGGCGTCCCCCTCAGGGGGAAGACGCCGCAGGCGGCTCAGGGGGAATTCAAAGATCAGCCAGCACACGCACATGGGCTTCCACGCTGCGCGCCAGGGGGCCCATCACGTAGCCGCCTTCCAGGCACGAGACGATGCGGCCCTTGGCATAGCGCCGGGCGATGTCCATGATCCGGTGGGTGATCCAGGTGTAGTCGGCCTCGACCAGGCCCAGCTGGCCCATGTCGTCCTCGCGGTGGCCGTCAAAACCAGCGCTGACGAAGATCATCTCGGGCTTGAAGGCCTCCAGGCGCGGGATCCACATCATCTCGATGATTTCCCGGATATCCATGCCGCGCGTGTAGGCCGGCACCGGCACATTCACCATGTTGGGCGCCGGATTCTGGTCGCCGCTGTAGGGATAGAACGGGTGCTGGAAGATGCCCACCATGAGTGCGCGCGGTTCATTGGCCAGGATGTCTTCCGTGCCGTTGCCGTGGTGTACATCGAAGTCCACCACCGCCACGCGCTGCAGGTTGTAGCGCTGCAGTGCATATTTGGCCGCCACCGCCACGTTGTTGAAAAAGCAGAAACCCATGGCCTTGTCGCGGCAGGCGTGGTGGCCCGGCGGGCGCACCGCGCAAAACGCGTTGCTGATTTCGCCGGCCATCACCGCATCGGTGGCGGCCAGGGCCGCGCCGGCGGCGCGCAGCGCGGCCTTCCAGGTGTGCGCGTTGATCGCGGTGTCGGTATCGAGCTGCGAGTAGGCGGGGCCACCCGCCATCAGATCTTCGTTGAGCAGGTCCGACAGGCCGCGCATGGCCGCCACATGGAGCCGGTTGTGCGCCAGCTCGATATCGGCCAGCGAAGCCTCGGGCGCTTCGTAGCGCTCCAGGGCATCGGCCACGCCGGTGATCAGCAGGCGGTCTTCGATGGCGTCCAGCCGCTCGGGGCATTCGGGATGCCCCGGCCCCATTTCGTGCTTTCGGCAGTCGGGATGGGTGAAATAGCCTGTCTTGCTCACAGTGAAATCCCCGTGTCGCTTTTTTCAGATAACGTGGCGCCATGCATGCACAGCTCAAAATCAAGTCTCTTCTGAACCAGCTTAACACGGTGATTGTGGGCAAAAGCGCCCAGGTACAGGACTGCGTGGCCTGCCTGCTGGCGGGCGGACATCTGCTCATCGAAGACGTGCCGGGCGTGGGCAAGACCACGCTGGCCCACGCGCTGGCGCGCACGTTCGGCCTGCAGTTCGCGCGCGTGCAGTTCACGGCCGACCTCATGCCCAGCGACCTCACGGGCGTGTCGGTGTACGAGCGCGGCAAGGAGGCCTTTGTCTTCCACCCCGGCCCGGTGTTCGCCCAGGTGTTGCTGGCCGACGAAATCAACCGTGCCAGCCCCAAGACGCAGAGCGCCCTGCTCGAAGCCATGGAAGAAAAGCAGGTGTCGGTGGAGGGGGAAACGCGCGCCCTGCCGCACCCCTTCTTCGTGATCGCCACCCAGAACCCGCACGACCAGCTGGGCACCTTTGCGCTGCCCGAGTCGCAGCTCGACCGTTTTCTGATGCGCATCTCCATCGGCTACCCCGACCGCGCCGCCGAGCGCCTGCTGCTGGCCGGCAGCGACCGGCGCGACCTGGTGGACAGCCTGCTGCCCCTGCTGTCCCAGGACGAGCTGGCGCAACTGCAGCGCCAGGTGCTGGCCGTGCACACCGCCGAACCGCTGCTCAACTATGTGCAGGACCTGATTGCCGCCACCCGCACGGGCCGCTGGTTTCTGCAGGGGCTGTCGCCGCGCGCGGGCATTGCGCTGGTGCGCGCGGCCAAGGCCCAGGCGCTGATCAGCGGGCGCGACTATGTGGCGCCCGACGATGTGCAGGCCGTGCTGCCCCAGACCATTGCGCACCGCCTGGTGCCCGTGGGCGACGCGCGGCGCGGCGCGGTGGAGCAGGTGCGCGCGATGGTCGAGTCGGTGCCCCTGCCTTGAGCCTGCACGCCATGCCGCCCGCCTCTGCCGCAGATGCCCCTGCGCCCACGCACGCCGCGCCCTCTGTGCACGCCGCGCGCCCTGCCACACCCTCGCGCCTGGCCGGCCTCCATCCGCTGACCCTGGCGCGGGCGCGCTTTCGGCGCTGGTGGGAAGCGCGCCTGCCGCTGTCCGACACCCTGGTCCTCACGCAGCGCAATGTGTACATCCTGCCCACCGGCGCGGGCTGGATGCTGGCCTGCACCCTGCTGGTGCTGCTGGTGGCATCCATCAATTTCCAGCTCAACCTGGGTTACCTGCTGACCTTTTTGCTGGCCGGCAGCGCGGTGGTGGGCATGCACCTGGGCCACGCCACGCTGCGCGGCATCACGCTGCACCTGAAGGCGCCCGAGCCCCACTTTCTGGGCGGCAGCACGGCGTTTGAAGTGCAGCTATTCAGCGACCGGCGCACCGCACGCCACGGCATTGCGCTGTCGGTGCACGGCGATGGCCAGCGCACGCACGACTGGGCACTGACGGATGTGCCCGCGCAAGGCAGCACCAGCGTGCAGGTGGCGTTCCGCCCCGCGCGCCGGGGCCTGCACCGCGTGCCCACCCTGGTGGCCGAAACCCGCTTTCCGCTGGGCACCTTCCGCGTCTGGAGCTACTGGCGCCCGGCCGCCCAGGTGCTGGTGTACCCCGCCCCCGAGGTGCCCGCGCCACCGCTGCCGCCCGGCGAGCCGGGTGCCAGCGGCACGGGCAGCGCCAGCACCCAGGGCATTGGCGAATTCGACGGTGTGCGGGCCTACCGGCGCGGTGACCCGCTCAAGCTGGTGGTCTGGAAGAAGGCCGCCAAATCGCTGGCCACGGGCACGGACGACCTCGTCAGCCGCGACGCCCAGCAGGCCCAGCGCCATGCGTTGTGGCTGGACCTGGCCCACGCCGCCCTGCCCGGCCACGAAGCGCGCGTCTCGCGCCTGACGGCCTGGGTGCTGCAGGCCGACCGGCTGGGCATCGACTACGGCCTGCGCCTGCCGGGCGTGGAACTGGCCCCGGACACCGGCGCGGCCCACCGCCAGCGCTGTCTGGAGGCCCTGGCACTGTGCTGAGCTTTGTCCTCCAAAAAACACCAGGACAGCCTGTGGCGCCTATCTTTCAAGCGCTATCAGCTATAGATAAAATAGCAATCGCCCGGCACCTGCACGGGCACCATGCCCCATGACCTTGCGCCAGACCCTTGCCACCCTGCCACGCGACACGCGGGACACGCTGTTTCTGCTGCTGGTGATTGCCTGGGTGGTGGCCCCGCAGGTGGCCCACCTGCCGGTGTGGGCCAGCCTGATGGCGGGCGCCGTGCTGCTGTGGCGCGGCTGGCTGGCCTGGAACGGCCGGCAGCTGCCGGGGCGCTGGGCCGTGGCCGGCTTGCTGGCGGTGGCGGTGGCCGGCACCCTGTTCACCCACCAAACCATCCTGGGGCGCGATGCGGGCGTGGCGCTCATCGTGATGCTGCTGGCACTCAAGACGCTGGAGCTGCGTGCGCGGCGCGATGCCATGGTGGTCTTCTTCCTGGGCTTCTTCACGATGCTCAGCAACTTCTTCTTCTCGCAATCGCTGCCCACGGCCGTGGCCATGCTGGTGGCGCTGCTGGGGCTGCTCACGGCCCTGGTCAACGCCCACATGCCGGTAGGGCGCCCGCCGCTGGCGCACGCGTTTCGCCTGGCCGGCACCATGGCGCTGCTGGGCGCACCCATCATGGCGGCGCTGTTCCTGCTGTTTCCGCGCATGGCGCCGCTGTGGGGCATGCCCAGCGACACCCTGGCCGGGCGCAGCGGTCTGTCGGGCGTGATGAAGGTGGGCAACATCGCCGAGCTGGCGCTCGACGACAGCGTGGCACTGCGTGTGCGCTTCGACACCCCCGGCGGTGCGCCGCCACCGCAGAGCGATCTGTATTTTCGCGGGCCGGTGTTCTCCACCTTTGACGGCAGCGAGTGGCACCCCTTGTCGTACCGCGTGGGCACGCGATCGATGGAGCGCCCTGCCACCCCCGCCCAACTGCAGGTGCAGGGCGCCGCGCTGCGCTACGAGGTGACGCTGGAGCCCCACAAGCGCTCCTGGCTGCTGGTGCTGGACGCCGCCCGCGACAAGCCCGCCGTGGCCGGCATGGGCGCCTTCATGACGGACGACCTGCAATGGCGCACCAGCCGCCCGATCACCGACGTGACGCGTTACCAAGCCGAAAGCCACCCGCAGTTTCGCCACGGGCCCGACACCGCCACCCCCGCGCTGCGTGCCTACACCGAGCTGCCCCCGGGCTTCAACCCGCGCACGCTGGCACTGGCCCAGGCGCTGCGCAACGACCGCCGCATCGCCCCCGACCCAGCCCGCGACGCCACGCCCGCGCTGATCGATGCCGCGCTCACCCGCCTGCGCACCGGCGACTACCGCTACACGCTGGAGCCCGGCGTGTACGGCCAGCACACGGCCGACGAGTTCTGGTTCGATCGCAAGGAGGGTTTTTGCGAACATATCGCCTCGGCCTTCGTGGTGCTGATGCGCGCCATGGACATTCCGGCGCGCATCGTCACCGGTTACCAGGGCGGCGAACGCAACGCCGTGGACGGCTACTGGACCGTGCGCCAGAGCGATGCCCACGCCTGGGCCGAAGTGTGGATGGCCGGGCGCGGCTGGGTGCGCGTGGACCCCACCAGCGCCGTCGCCCCCGGACGCACCGGCGCCTTCGAGCGCCTGCAGGCCCCGCGCGGTGCGCTGACCACCGCCATGGGCACCGTGATGAGCCCCGGCGTGGCGCAGAACCTGCGCGCCCTATGGGAGGCCGTCAACAACGGCTGGAACCAGTGGGTGCTCAACTACACGCAAAGCCGCCAGCTCAACCTGCTCAAGGCGCTGGGGTTTGAATCGCCCAGTTGGCAAGACCTCGCCTCCGTGCTGGGCGCGCTGGTGGGGCTGGCCGCGCTGGGCGGCGCCAGCTGGACGCTGTGGGAGCGCAGCCAGCACGATCCCTGGCTGCGCCTGCTGGCCCGCGCCCGCCGGCGCCTCGCCAGCAGTGGATTGACCCTGCCCGACACCCTGCCTCCCCGGGCCATGGCCGAACGGGTGCAGGCACAATTTGGCGATGCCGCGCAGGGCGTGGCCGGCTGGCTGCTGCGGCTGGAGCAATGGCGCTATGCCGCCCAGCCCGCTGGCGCTGCCAGCCAGCTCAGCGCCCTGCGCCGCGAATTCCGAACCCTTTCCTGGCCCGCCCCCAGCGCGCGCCGATGAACCCACCGACATGCTGAAAACCGTTTCAACCGCCATTTTGTTGATCGCCTCTTGCGCAATACCCATAAGCGCCACAGCCCAAAAGCACCACAAATCCGGAAAAACCCGCAGCGCAGCCACTGCCGGCAGCGCTGCGGTGAACGGCAGCATGGCCTACGCCACCCGCCCCGAGGCGCTGCAGTTTGCCGACGACCTGGCAGAGCGCCGCGACCTCGACCGCGAATGGGTGCGCCAGGCCATCGGGCAGGCCCGCTTTCTGCCCCAGGTGCCCAGGCTCATGCTGCCGCCCGCCAAAGGCACGGCCAAGAACTGGCGCGTGTACCGCAGCCGTTTCATCGACCCGGTGCGCATCCGCGCGGGCCTGCGCTTCTGGCAGGACCACGCCGAAACGCTGGCGCGGGCGGAGCGCGAATTCGGCGTCCCCGCCGAAACGATCGTCGGCATCATCGGCGTGGAGACCATCTACGGCCAGCAGATGGGCAACTTCCGGGTGATGGATGCGCTGGCCACGCTGGCTTTTGATTTCCCCGCCGCGCACCCGCGCGCCGCCGAGCGCACCGAGTTCTTCCAGCGTGAGCTGGAGCAGTTCCTGAGCCTCACGCACCGCAGCAACGTGGACCCGTTCGAGCCGCGCGGCAGCTATGCCGGCGCCATGGGCCTGGGGCAGTTCATGCCGTCGAGCTGGGTGCGCTACGCGATTGATTTCGACGGCGATGGCCGCGTGGACCTGTTCAACAGCCCCGCCGACGCCATCGGCTCGGTGGCCAATTACTTCATCGCCCACGGCTGGAGGCCGGGCATGCCCACGCACTACAGCGTGCAGTTCGACCCCGACCCCGCCCGCGTGCAACTCGACGAGTTGCTGGCCCCCGACATCCTCCCGAGCTTCAGCGCCGCCAGCATGCAGGCCAAGGGCGCCATGCTGGATGCCGCCGGCGCACAGCACACCGGGCCGCTGGCGCTGGTGGAGCTGCAAAACGGCGACGATGCGCCCAGCTATGTGGCGGGCACCGAAAATTTCTATGCCATCACCCGCTACAACTGGTCGAGTTACTACGCCATGGCCGTGATCGAGCTGGGGCGCGAGGTGGCGGCAGCGCGGGCACGCTAAGCTGCCCCACCTCTTTCACTCACCTACCGCATGTCTGCCAAACTCCCTTCGCCCCCTTTTGCAGACGCCATCGTGCGCGTGCGCGGCCTCGGCAAAACCTACGCGGGTGGCTTCCGGGCGCTGAAGCACGTCAACCTGGATATTCGCCGTGGCGAAATTTTTGCCCTGCTCGGCCCGAACGGTGCCGGCAAGACCACGCTGATCAGCATCATCTGCGGCATGACCAATGCCACCGAGGGCAGCGTGACGGCCGACGGCTTCGATACCGTGCGCGACTACCGTGCCGCCCGTGCCGCCATCGGCCTGGTGCCGCAGGAGCTGCACACCGATTCATTCGAAACCGTATGGGCCACCGTGAGCTTCAGCCGCGGGCTGTTTGGCAAGGCCCCCAACCCGGCGCTGATCGAAAAGATCCTGAAGGACCTGTCGCTGTGGGACAAGCGGGACACCAAGATCCTGGCGCTCTCGGGCGGCATGAAGCGCCGCGTGCTGATCGCCAAGGCGCTGTCGCACGAGCCGAAAATCCTGTTCCTCGACGAACCCAGCGCCGGCGTGGACGTGGAGCTGCGCCACGACATGTGGCGCCTGGTGCGCACGCTGCAGGGCGCCGGCACCACCATCATCCTGACCACGCACTATATCGAGGAAGCCGAAGACATGGCCGACCGCATCGGCGTGATCCGCCAGGGCGAACTGATCGTGGTGGAAGACAAAGACGTGCTGATGCGCAAGCTCGGCAAAAAGCAGCTGACCCTCACGCTGCAGCACCCCATGGAGCGCGTGCCCGATACGCTGGCGCGCTGGCCGCTGGCCCTGTCTGCCGACGGCCATGCACTGACCTACAGCTTTGACACCCAGCAGGAAGACACCGGCATCGCTGCGCTGCTGCGCGCGCTGGGCGAGCACGGTATCGACTTCAAGGACCTGCATTCATCCGAGAGTTCGCTCGAAGACATCTTCGTCAGCCTCGTCCACGAACAGAGAGCCAGCCAATGATGGGCCTGAACCTGCACGGCGTGCGCGCCATTTACCGCTTCGAGATGCACCGCGCCTTTCGCACCTGGGCGCAAAGCCTGATTGCGCCCGTGCTCTCGACCTCGCTGTATTTCATCGTCTTCGGCTCGGCCATCGGCTCGCGCATGGGCGACATTGGCGGCGTGGACTATGGCGCCTTCATCATCCCGGGCCTGCTGATGCTGTCGCTGCTCTCCGAGAGCATTTCCAATTCGGCCTTTGGCATCTACATGCCCAAGTGGTCGGGCACCATTTACGAACTGCTGAGCGCGCCGGTCAACTGGGTCGAGGTGCTGCTGGGCTATGTGGGCGCCGCGGCCACCAAATCGCTGATGGTCGGTGCGCTGATCCTGGCCACGGCGCGGCTGTTCGTGCCCTACGAAATCGCCCACCCGGTGTGGATGCTGGGCTTTCTGGTGCTCACGGCCATCACCTTTTGCCTGTTCGGCTTTCTCATCGGGCTGTGGGCCGACAGCTTCCAGAAGCTGCAGATCATTCCGCTGCTGGTCATCACGCCGTTGACGTTTCTGGGCGGTGCGTTCTACAGCATCAGCATGCTGCCGCCGTTTTGGCAGACGGTCTCGCTGTTCAACCCGGTGGTCTATCTCATCAGCGGCCTGCGCTGGGCCTTCTATGGCGCGGCCGACGTGCACATTGGCGTGAGCGTGGGCATGACGCTGGTGTTCATGGCGGCGTGCCTGGGCCTGGTGTGGTGGGTCTTCAAGACGGGTTACCGGATTCGCCGCTGAGGTGGGTGCGGCGCCCTGCGCAGGGGCCCCGCGCAGGGAGCGCCCCACCCACCGCACAGACCCGCTCAATACCGCTGCATGCTGCAGCTGTGCGGCTGCTGCGCCCGGGCGGCGGGGATCTGCCGCACCACGCGAAAGCCGTAGCCCGAGCCTTCCACGTCGAACTTCACGCCGGGCGTCCCCTTTTTGTCCATCACGCCCACGGCCAGGGCCTGCTGGAACTGGTGGTCGGCCGCGCGCATGGTGCCGCCCTGGCCCGCCAGCTGCACGCTGGCTTTTTCCATCTGCCGGGCCATGGCTACCACGTCGGTGCTGCCCGCGCGCTCGATGGACTGGGCCAGCGCCTCCACCATGAGCTGCATGCGCATGTGCACATAGTCGTCCTGCGGATTGGGAAAGCGCGTGCGAAAGGACTGGTAGAACGCCTCGCTCTGCGCCCCCGGCACGTTGGGCAGCCAGTCGGCCACGGCCACCACCTTGCCCACGCCGGCATCGCCCAAGGCGGCGGGCGCGCCCAGCGCGTTGCCATAGAAGGTGTAGAAGCTGCCGTCAAAACCCACCTCGCGCGCGGCCTTGACCAGCAGCGTGAGATCGTTGCCCCAGTTGCCCGTGACCACGGCCTGCGCGCCGCTGGCCTTGATCTTGACGGCATAGGGGGCAAAGTCCTTCACCCGGCCGATGGGGTGCAGCTCGTCGCCTACCACGGCCACGTCGGGACGCTGCGCGGCCAGCTGCCGCCTGGCCTCGCGCAGCACGGCCTGGCCAAAGCTGTAGTCCTGCCCGATGAGGTAGACGCTTTTGAGCGCCTTGTCCTCGCGCACCACCTCCATGAGGGCGGCCATGCGCATGTCGGCATGGGCGTCAAAGCGGAAATGCCAGAAACTGCATTTTTCGTTGGTAAGGATGGGATCGACCGCCGAGTAGTTGAGGAACAGCACGCGCTTGCCCGGCTCGCGCTCGTTGTGCTTGTTGATGGCCTCGATCAGCACCGCCGCCGTGGCCGACGAATTGCCCTGCAGGATGACCTGCGCGCCAGCATCGATGGCCGCACGCAGGGCCGACAGGGCCTCTTCGTTCTGGCCCTTGCTGTCGTAGCGCTCCAGCACCAGCGGTCGGGCACCGCCGGCCGCTGCAGGCAGTTGCACGCCGCCGCGCGCATTCACGCGCTCGATCGCCCAGTAGATGTTGCGAAAAACCGCCTCGCCGGTGTTGGCGAAAGGGCCTGAGAGGCTTTCGATCAGGGCCATCTTGATGGGCCTGGCCTGCGCCACTGCCGCTGTGGGTGCCGGGGCCTGCGCCCAGCCGGCAGACACCGGGACCAGCGCGCCAGCCAAGGCGGCAACCACGACCAAAACAGATCGACGTAATGCCGCTGCGCCTGATTTCAAGCCCGCGGAGCGCAATTTATTCATGCCATTTTTTCCTTGAAATGCGGCGGGGCCGCACACACCTCTTTGGCATGCGGCGACCACGTCGAGAGCCGCGCAGTGTATAGGAGCCTCCCCATGATTTTCGCCCCCATGATCCGCCGCGCCGCCTACGCCAGTGCACCCCGTTCTTCTGACCTGGCGCTGCAACGCTTCCTGATGGGCACTCTCGCAACACCGGCCAGCGCCAGCACCACCGGCGTCACCGTGGCCCGCGATGACAAGGCCACCACGCTGCAACTGGACGTGCCCGGCCTGGCGCGCGAGCAATTGCAGATCAGCATCGACGGCCATGTGGTCAAGCTGCAAAGCGTGGAAGGCGCACCCCGCCAGGTGCAGCGCGCCTGGGAGCTGGCCGAGGACATCGATGCCGCCGCCAGCACGGCCAAGCTGGAGCACGGGGTGCTCACGCTCACGCTGGTGCGGCAGGTGCCCGCCGACAAGTCGGTGCAGCTGGTCGTGCACTGAACCGCGGCGAGGGGCTGCTTTCCGGCGGCTCCGCATATGACGGAAAAATCAGGAGAAATCAGGCTGTAGCGCTTATCTGACAAGCGCCTACGGCTTCTTTGTGCATGAAGCGGCAAGGCCCGTGGCTGCGCCGCGCATCACTCATGCCGCAGTGCATCGATCGGGTCCATGCGCGCCGCGCGGCGTGCGGGGAAGTAGCCGAACACCACCCCGATCCCGGCCGAGAACACGAACGACAGCAGGTTGACGCCGGGGTTGAAGATATAGGGCACATCCATCAGGGCCGACAGGCCCACCGAGGCCCCCGTGGCCAGCACGATGCCGATCAGCCCGCCCAGGGCGGCCAGCACCACGGCCTCGATCAGGAACTGCAGCAGCACCTCGCGCTCCAGGGCGCCAATGGCCAGGCGCAGGCCGATCTCGCGCGTGCGCTCGGTCACGCTGACCAGCATGATGTTCATGATGCCGATGCCGCCCACCAGCAGGCTCACCGCTGCCACGGCGCCCAGCAGCATGGTCAGCACCTTGGTGGTACCCGAGAGCGTGTCGGCCAGCTGCTTGGTGTCGAGCACGTTGAAGTTGTCCTCGTCGGTATCCGACAGCTTGCGCAGCTCGCGCAACAGCTGCGTGAGGCTGGCCTTCACGCGCCCGGGGTCGCTGCCGTCCTGCATCGACACCAGCAGCGTGTTGACGCGCGTGTTGCCGGTCACGCGGCGCTGCAGCGTGCGCAGCGGCACCAGCACGGTGTCGTCCTGGTCGTTGCCGAAGGCGCCCTGCCCCTTGGAGGCCAGCACGCCCACCACCTCGCACGAAAACGCCTTCACCCGCAGCTGCTCGCCCACGGCATCGCGTGTGCCATACAGCTCGCGGCGCACGGTTTCGCCAATCAGGCACACGGCGGCACCGGCGCGCAGCTCGGCGTCCGAGAAAACACGCCCGGTGCGCAGGTCCCAGTTGCCGGTTTCAAGCCAGGCATTGGTGCTGCCGATGATGCTGGTGGTCCAGTTGCGCCCGCCAGCCACCACGGTGGCGCTGGTGCGTGCCTCGGGTGCCACGGCCAGGATGCCGCCAATCTGCTGGGCAATCACATCGGCATCGGTGTCCTTGAACGCGGGCGCCCCGGAGCCGCCGCCCGGGCCCATGCGCTGGCCGGGGCGCACCTGCAGCAGGTTGGTGCCCAGGCCCGAGATCTGGTTTTGCACCGCCATGGTGGCGCCATTGCCCAGCGTGACCATGGTGATGACGGCGCTGACGCCGATCACGATGCCCAGGATCGTGAGGAACGAGCGCATCAGGTTGCGTCGGATCGAGCGCAGCGCCAGAAGAAGGGTGTTCAAGAGCATCAGGCCACCTCCGCCTGCGGCGCGGCAGGCACGGGGGCGCGCAGGCCCACGGGGTGCGGGTTGGGCGCATCGCTGTCCACCCTGCCATCGACGAAGCGCACGATGCGCCGGGCGTAGGCAGCCATGTCGGGCTCGTGGGTGACCATCAGCACGGTGATGCCCTGCTCGGCGTTGAGCCGCCACAGCAGTTCCATGATTTCCTGGCTGCGCTGGGTGTCGAGGTTGCCGGTGGGCTCGTCGGCCAGCAGCACGGCCGGCTCGGTGACGATGGCGCGCGCAATGGCCACGCGCTGCTGCTGCCCGCCCGACAGCTCGGACGGCGTGTGGTGCTCCCAGCCCTTGAGGCCCACGGCATCGAGCGCGCGGGCCGCAGCGGCGTGGCGGGCCGTGGCCGATTCGCCCCGGTACAGCAGGGGCAGCTCGACGTTTTCCTGTGCCGAGGTGCGCGCCAGCAGGTTGAAGCCCTGGAACACAAAGCCGAAATACTGCCGGCGCAGGCGGGCGCGCTCGTCGCGCGAGAGCGATTCCACATGCACGCCTTTGAACAGGTATTCGCCAGCGGTGGGCCGGTCCAGACAGCCCAGGGTGTTCATGGCGGTGGATTTGCCGGAGCCGCTGGGGCCCATGATGGCCACGAAATCGCCCTGGGTGATGTCGAGGTCCACCCCTTTCAGTGCCTGGAAGGCCAGCGCGCCCTCGCCATACACCTTGGTCACGCCGCGCAGGCGGATCAGCGGCGGCGCATTGCCGGGCATCCGGCCGCCCTCACCCGGGGCGTTTGCGGTCTCGCTCATTTCGTGGCCCCGGTGGCGCGCTGGTCGGTGATGACGGCCATGCCCTCGGCCAGGCCTTCGCCGCTGACCTCGGTGCGGCGGCCATCGCTGATGCCCACCTGCACCGTCACGGCATGCGCGGCACCATCCTGGAGCACCCACACCTGGCGGGTACGGCCCGCGCCGTCGGCCGCATCGCCACCGGCGCCCGCCCGGCGCGTGCCTGAGCGCGGCATGCGCGGCATCAGCTGCGACATGATGCCGCCACCCGACGACGCCGGCTGCGCCGCCGCCCCTGCCGCAACGGCGGGCGTGAAGCGCAGCGCCGTGTTGGGCACCAGCAGCACATCGTTGCGCTCGGTGGAGGTGATGGTGGCTGCGGCCGTCATGCCGGGGCGCAGGCTCAGGTCGGCGTTGTCCACCTCCAGCCAGGTGATGTAGGTGACCACGTTGTCGGTCTTGGTGGAGCCGAACGACACCCGCGTGACCTTGGCCGGATAACGGCGCGACGGGTAGGCGCTGACCGTGAAGCTGGCCTTCTGGTCGAGCTTCACCGAGCCCACGTCGGCCTCGTCCACGCTGACATCGAGCCGCAGCCGCGTGAGGTCTTCGGCCAGCGTGAACAGCGTGACGGCCTGCAGCGAGGCGGCGACGGCGTTGCCGGGCTCGACCGAACGGGTCAGCACCACGCCGTCGATGGGCGAGCGGATCGAGGCCTTGGACAGGTTGGTGGTGTCGGTGGACAGCGCCGCCCGGGCGTCGTCCACCGAGGCACGGGCGCTGGCCTCGTCGGCGCGGGCCCGGTCGAGCGTGGCCCGGCCGCTGTCCAGCTCGGCGGCCGAGGGCACCTTGCCGCCCGACAGGCGCGCTACCTCCTGCAGCCGCGCAAAGCCGGCCTGCGCCTCTTTGGTGGTGGCCTGCGCCTGCGCCAGCCGCGCCTGTGCCGCCGCCAAAGAGGCGCGCGAACGCAGCACCTGCGCATCGAGCTTGGCGGTGTCGAGTTCGACCAGCACCTGGCCCTTCTTGACCTTGTCGTTCACATCCACCCGCACGTTTCTGACGGTGCCCGACAGCTCGCTGCCAATGGTCACCGCCCGCGTCGGCTGCAACGTGCCGTTGGCCGACACGTTGAGCGTGAGATTGCCCCGGACCACCTCTTCGGTCACATACATCGGGGCTGCGCTGGCGCGCTGGTGGCTCCGCCAGTAATAAAGGCCGCCCCCCGCGGCCACCAGCACCGCCACCCCCAGCCACAGGGAGGAGCGTTGCCACCAGCGGCGCGGCTTGCCTCCGCCGAGCAGCGCCTGCAGATCGGCGGCAGTGGAGGGGCTGGCGGGGGATGCGTTGTTTTCAGGAGAGGTCATGGCCATCGAATTCGGTGTTTTTTGGAGGTATCTGGTGGTGGTGCAACAGGGGTTTGCAGGCGCGAGGGGGCTACTGCCAGCCACCGCCCAGCGCCTTGTACAACCGCACATGGTCGGCCGCCACGCTGACCACGGTGGCGGCCACGCTGTCCTGGGTGGACAGCAGCGTGCGCTGGGTCTCCAGCACCGACTGGAAGTCGATCAGGCCGCTGCTGTAGCGCTGGCGGGCCAGCAAGTCCGCATTGCCCGCGGCGTCGGCGGCCGCCTGCAGGCGCACCAGGCGCTCGCGGTCCCCTTGCAGGGCTGCCAGGGCGTCTTCCACATCCTTGAGCGCCGTGAGCACCGAGGCCTCATAGGCCACGCGGGCCTGCGCCAGCGCCGCCTCCTGCACACGCACCTGCGCCCGCGCCGCGCCGCCGTCGAACACGGGCACCGACACACTGGCCAGCAAGGCGCTGACCACGGAGCTGCCATGGCTGAGGGCGCCCAAGGCGAGGGCGCGCAGGCCCAGATTGCCAGAGATGCTGAAGTCGGGGTAGCGCGCGGCATCGGCTTGCGACACCCGGGCCAGCGCGGCGGCAATGCGCTGCTCGGCGGCGCGCACGTCGGGCCGCTGGCGCAGGGTTTCGGCAGGAATGGCCAGCGCCAGGTCTTGCGCGGGCTGGGGCACGGCGGCGGGCCCTGCCAGCAGCGCATCGAGCGCCAGCGGAGCCTGTCCGGTCAGCACGGCCAGGCTGTGGCGCGACTGCGCCAGGCTCGATGCGAGCGCGGGAATCTGCGCGGCCGTCTGCTCGGCCGCCGCACGGGCCTGCTCGGCCACCAGCGAGGTGGTCAGCCCGGCCTGCAGGCGCCACTGGGTGATCTGCAGCGTCTCCTGCTGGCTCGCCAGGTTGCTGCGCGCTATGGCCAGCCGCTGCTGCAGACCCCGCAGCTCGACGTAGTTCACGGCGGTTTCGGCGGCCAGCGACACCTGCACGTCGGCCAGGCTGGCCTCGGCGGCCCGGGCATCGGCCTGGCTGGCGTTCACGCCGCTGCGCAGGCGGCCAAACACATCGGGCTCCCAGCTGGCGTCAAACCCTGCCTGGAAACTGTTGCCCGTGCTGTTCGACGCCCGGCTGCGCTGCGCCGAGGCCGAAGCCCCCACGCTGGGCAGCAGGCCGGCGGCCTGCACATCCACCTGGGCGCGCGCCTGCTGCAAGGCGGCTTGCGCGCTGCGCACGCTGGTGTTGGCCTGCAAGGCCTGCGTGACCAGCTGCGTGAGCTGCGGGTCGTTGAACCGCTGCCACCATTGCGCCAGGGAGGTGGCGGGCATGTCCGCGGCAGTGGGCGCAGACCAAGCGGGGGGTACCGGGGTCTGCGGCAGCCGGCTGGCGGGTGGCGCCAGGCTGGCACAGCCGGCCAGCAGGGCCACCGCCGAGGTCAACCACCAGGGTGAAACAGCGCCCATCCGGCGAAAAAGGGTGGGCTGCGCGGGGCGCGCCGCGGTGGCAACAGAAGGTTCATTCATGGCGAAGGGGCAGCGTGCATGGCATGCCCCATTGTGTGGTGCAGTCATGTCCTGCCCGCTGCAGCAAAGTGAAGCCCCGGTAAAGCTGCCGCACACTGCACCGGGGAAAAACCTTGCGCAGCGGCGCTGTTCAACGCCCCGGCAATTCAGCCCCCCAGGGCGTCCAGCGGCCAGCGGGGCTTGACGTCGAACGCATAGGCGCGGTTGGCCATCTGCTGGCCCGCCTGCAGCCGCATGGCAGCCGCCATGGCGATCATGGCGCCGTTGTCGGTGCACAGATGCAGCTCGGGGTAGTGCACGCGCACCTTGCCCTGCGCGCAGGCCGCATTGAGCTGGGCGCGCAAATGCCGGTTGGCGCCCACGCCACCCGCCACCACCACACGCTTCAAGCCCGTCTGCTTCAAGGCCGTGAGCGTTTTTTTCACCAGCACTTCCACAATCGCCGCCTCGGTGCTGGCCGCCAGGTCGGGCTTGCGCGCCTCCAGCGCATCGCCCAGCTTCTTGGCCTGGGTGAGCACGGCGGTCTTGAGCCCGGCAAAAGAAAAATCAAGGTTGCCGCTGTGCAGCAAGGGGCGCGGCAGCTTGAAGGCCGCCGGGTCGCCCTGCTCGGCCAGGCGCGACAGCGCGGGCCCGCCGGGGTAGCCCAGGCCCATGAGCTTGGCCGACTTGTCAAACGCCTCGCCCGCCGCATCGTCGATGGTTTCGCCCAGCAGTTCGTAGCGGCCCACGCCGTCCACCCGCATGAGTTGCGTGTGGCCGCCCGACACCAACAGGGCCACGAAGGGAAACTCCGGCGGATCGGCACTCAAAAAGGGCGACAGCAAATGCCCTTCGAGGTGGTGCACGCCCAGCACGGGCTTGTCGAGTGCGGCGCCCAGCGCGCAGGCCACGCCAGCGCCCACCAGCAGTGCGCCGGCCAGGCCCGGCCCGCGGGTGTAGGCCACCACATCCACGTCGGCCAGGCGCTGGCCCGCTTCAGCCATGACGGCCTCGGTCAGCGGCAGCACGCGGCGGATATGGTCGCGGCTGGCCAGTTCGGGCACCACGCCGCCATAGGCCTGGTGCATCTCGATCTGGCTGTGCAAGGCATGCGCCAGCAAGGTGGGCACGGCCACCCCGCCGGTGGAGCGGACCAGCGCCACGCCGGTCTCATCGCACGAAGATTCAATACCCAGGATCAGCAAGCTCATGCCCCGAGTGTAAAACCCGGCACCCGGCCAGCCTGGTCCACCGCCAACTCGCAGCCAGCCCACCCCAGCGTGCACCATCCCGGCGCACCAATATGTGGCATAAATATTGCATGTTTCTGCGGCATGACCGACGCCCTGCGCATTGTGGTGGTGGCCCCCGACCTGGCCCTTGCCGAACCCGACGACGAACACGCCGCCACCCAGGTCGAACGCTCGCGGGCGCTGCGCATTGGCCTGCTGGAAAACAATTTCAACCTCATTGCCACGCTGCCGGCCGATGTGTTCCTGGGCGAGCGGCTGGCCCAGCTGCAGCCCGACCTGATCATCGTGGACGCAGAAAGCGAGGCTCGCGACGCCCTCGAACATGTGGTGATGGCCACCCGCGACGCACGCCGCCCCATCGTCATGTTCACCAACGACGAGGACACCACGCATGTGAAAGACGCCGTGGCCGCCGGTGTGTCGGCCTACATCGTGGCCGGGCTGGCGCCCCAGCGCATCCGCCCCATCCTGGATGTGGCCATGGCGCGCTTTGCACACGAGCAGGCACTGCGCACCGAACTGGCCGACGCCAGAACCGAGCTGCAGGACCGCAAGACCATCGACCGCGCCAAGGGCGTGCTGATGCAGCGCCAGGGCCTCACCGAACAGGCGGCCTACGAAAAGCTGCGCAAAACCGCCATGGACAAGGGCTTGAAACTGGGCGAAGTGGCCAGGCGGATGCTCGACATGGTCGATTTGCTGGGCTGAGGCGCCGACCGTCCAGAAAAAAAGCGCCGCCCGAAGGCAGCGCTTTGCAGGTTGCGCAGCGATCGCGCAGGCGCGCTCAGAACGCCGGGACCACGGCACCCTTGTACTTGTCCTGGATGAACTTCTTCACCTCGGCGCTGTGCAGGGCCTTGATCAGCTTGGCGATGCTGGCATCGTTGGCACGGTCGGCGCGGGCGGCCACGATGTTGGTGTAGGGCGAGTCGGCACCTTCGATGAACAAGGCGTCCTTGGTGGGGTTGAGCTTGGCTTCGATCGCGTAGTTGGTGTTGATCAGGGCCAGGTCCACGTCGGCCAGTGCACGGGGCAGCAGCGGCGCTTCGAGTTCCTTGAACTTCAGCTTCTTGGGGTTCTTGACCACATCGAGCGGCGTGGGCGTGAGGCTCTTGGGGTCCTTCAGCCCGATCAGCCCCTGCTTGGCCAGCAGGATCAGGGCGCGACCGCCATTGGACGGATCGTTGGGAATGGCCACCGTGGCGCCGTCCTTGAGGTCCTTCAGGTTCTTGATCTTGCTGGAATAGGCGCCGAAGGGCTCCACATGCACCTTGCCGCCCGGCACTTGCACCAGGCTGGTCTTGCGGTCCTTGTTGAAGCTGTCCAGGTAGGGCTGGTGCTGGAAGAAGTTGGCATCGAGCTGCTTGTCCTCCACGGCCATGTTGGGCTGCACATAGTCGCTGAACTCCTTGACCTGCAGATCCACACCCTGGGCCTTGAGCTGGGGTTTCACGAAATTCAGGATCTCGGCGTGCGGCACGGCCGTGGCGGCCACTTTCAGTACGTCGGCGGCATGGGCGCTGACGGCCAGGGCGGCGAGGGCCAGTGCGGACAGGGTCTTCTTCAACATGAGGGGGGCTCTTTCAACGGATGAATACACGGCAGGGCCCCAAAAATACGGGATAACCCTGAACTGGACAGCAAGTGTAAACAGCCATGCCACCGGAAGTCGGTTCTTTAGCTATTTCTTGATATAAAAATGAGGTTTTATATACAAGGCAATCCGCTCGCATCTCGTTTGCGCCGGAGATGCTTGACGCAATGCCGGGGCGTCCAATAGCCCGATTTCGCCCCAACCCTGCGGGCAAGTGCCTTGCCGGGCGGTCTGCGGCGTTGCGGCGCTTGCCAATAGCACGGGCTATTGGCTGCGCACCGCGCCTTGCACCCCATTCCGGCAAGGCACTTGCGCGGCCATGAAAAGATCGTGAACACGTTCCGAGACCAACAAGCCCCAGGTGATGCCAGCTGCCACTCGACCGATGAAGGTGCGGGCCAGGCGGGCTGCATCAAGGTGAGCGAGGCCCCAGCCTGCGCGAAGACAGGCCTGCCGCTGCCGCCATCGGGGGCGAACTGGCGGCCTGACGCTTCTCAAACGGGCTCCTCTCCCTCTGCCGCACCCTGCGCGGCATCGATGCGCTGCATGTTGTCCAACAGCTTCAGCAGATAGTGCAGCGCATGCACTTGGTCGCTGACCGAAAAACCCTCCAGCGCCTGCGCGTAGTAGGCCTCGATCTTGACCTGGGCTGCATGCTCCCAAGTGTGGCGCCCTGCCTGCGTCATCGCAACCAGGCGTGAACGCCGGTCACGCCCGTCAGGGGCGCTACTCACATGGCCCTCGCGCTCCATGCGACTGATCAGGCCGGCCAGGTTCTGCCGGCTCATCATCAGATAGCGCGCCAGCGCCCCGATGCTCATGCCCGCGGGCTCGCGCGACAGCGCACCCAGCACCGCCCACTGCTGCGTTGTCAACCCCTCGGATTCGACTGCACGAGAGCCAGTTTTATGCAACATATTTGCACATTGATAGAGTCTGAAGAAAAGCCTGTTGGCCAGTTCAGATTTCGCATAATCTCTTTTACGTCTAGGGTTTTCCATTATTTTCCTCTTGGTTTCCGGTCTTGTTTTCAGGAAATATCAGGCCTACTATATGCAACATATTTACTTAAATGCCTGTCGCAATCCCTAACACGGCAAGCATAGCAACCCCTGACCAGGAGAGAAAGCACATGCAAGGACTCAAGAATCAGACCGTCATCGTGACCGGCGGCGGCGGTGGCATCGGCAGCGCCACCTGCCGGCGTTTTGCAGCGGAAGGGGCCAAGGTGGCCGTGTTTGACATGAACCTCGCCGCCGCTGAAAAAGTGGCCTCCGACATCCGCGCGGCAGGCGGCCAGGCGGCCGCCTTTGCCTGCGACATCACTCAGCGCGACCAGGTGGACGCCGCCGTGGCCGCCACCGAGTCCCAACTCGGCCCTATCGGCGTGCTGGTCAACAACGCCGGATGGGACGTGTTCAAGCCGTTCGTCAAGACGGTTCCGGCGGAGTGGGACAGGCTCATCGCCATCAACCTCACGGGCGCGCTGCACATGCACCACGCGGTGCTGCCAGGCATGGTCGAGCGCAAGGCCGGCCGCATCGTCAATGTGGCCTCCGACGCCGCGCGGGGCGGCTCTTCGGGCGAGGCCGTCTATGCCGCCTGCAAGGGCGGCCTGGTGGCGCTGTCCAAGACCCTGGCGCGCGAGCATGCCCGCCAGGGCATCACCGTCAACGTGGTGTGCCCCGGTCCCACCGATACCGCCCTGCTGGCAGGCGTGGCCGAAGGCGCGCGCGACCCCGCCAAGCTGATCGAGGCGTTCAAGAGCGCCATCCCCATGGGCCGCCTGGGACAGCCCGAAGACCTGGCTAACGCCATTGTGTTCTTTGGCAGCGCAGACGCGGCCTTCATCACTGGCCAGGTCATCAGCGTCTCCGGCGGTCTGACCATGCACGGCTGACCCCGCGCCGGTCCCATCCATTTTTCCAAGGAGCACATCATGCAATTCGAAGACATCCTGTACGAAGTGAAGAACGGCGTGGCCTGGATCACGATCAACCGGCCCGAGAAGATGAACGCCTTCCGCGGCACCACCTGCGACGAGATCATCAAGGCCTTGAACAAGGCCGGCTATGACAAGAGCGTGGGCGCCATCGTGCTGGCCGGCGCCGGCGACCGGGCGTTTTGCACCGGCGGCGACCAGTCGGCGCACGACGGCAACTACGACGGGCGCGGCACCATCGGCCTGCCCATGGAGGAGCTGCACACCGCCATCCGCGACGTGCCCAAGCCCGTGATCGCGCGCGTGCAGGGCTTTGCCATCGGCGGCGGCAATGTGCTGTGCACCATCTGCGACCTGACCATCTGCTCCGACAAGGCCGTCTTCGGCCAGGTGGGTCCCAAGATGGGCTCGGTGGATCCGGGCTACGGCACGGCCTTCCTGGCCCGCGTGGTGGGCGAGAAGAAGGCGCGCGAGATCTGGTACCTGAACAAGCGCTACTCGGGCCAGGAGGCCGTGGCCATGGGCCTGGCCAACATCTGCGTGCCGCACGAGCAGCTCGACGCCACCGTGCAGGAATGGGCCGAGACCATCTGTGAGCGCAGCCCCACGGCCATCGCCATCGCCAAGCGCAGCTTCAACATGGACACGGCACACCAGGCCGGCATTGCGGGCCTGGGAATGTACGCACTCAAGCTGTTCTACGACACCGAGGAATCGCGCGAGGGTGTGAACGCGCTCAAGGACAAGCGCAAGCCCGAGTTCCGAAAGTACGCCAAGTAACAACGGAAGACATGGCGATGAACCCGAACCCGTACATCAACGAAGACCTGCAGGCGCTCGCCGAGACGGTGCGCCGCTTCGCGCAGGAAAAGGTCGCCCCCGGCTTCCAGGAGCGTGACCGCACCCGCGTGCTGGACCGCGCGTTGCTGCGCGAGATGGGCGAGCTCGGCTTCATCGTGCCCGAACTGCCCGAGCAGTTTGGCGGTCTGGGCATGGGCTGCCTGGCGGCCGGCGTGATCCACGAAGAGATCGCGCGCGCTGACCTGAGCTTCTCGTACCTGAACCTGCTGGCTTCGCTGAACGCGCAGATCCTGTCCAAGTACGGCCAGCCCGAAGTGGTCAAGCCCTGGCTGCAAAAGCTCATCCAGGGGCAGGCCATCTGCGCCATCGCGCTGACCGAGCCACGCGGCGGCTCGGACGCGGCCAACCTGCGTCTGCGCATCGAGCGCGTGGGCGACGAATACCTCATCAACGGCGAGAAGACCTCCATCTCGGCGGCCGATCAGGCCGACATCGCCGTGGTCTTCGGCCGCACCGGAACGCCCGAATCCGGCGCGCATGGCGTCACGGCCCTGCTGGTGCCGATGGACATGCCCGGCATCACCACCAACCGCTTCGACTGCCACGGCCAGCGCGCCATTGGCCGCGGCTCCATCTTCTTCGAGAACGTGCGCGTGCCCGTCAGCCACCGTCTGGGCGACGAGAACAAGGGCTTCGTGCAGGTGATGCACGGCTTTGATTTTTCGCGCTCGCTCATCGGCCTGCAATGCCTGGCCGTGGCGCGCGTGGCACTGGAAGAGGCCTGGCGCTACATCACCGAGCGCCAGGCGTTTGGCCAGCCCCTGTCGGCCTTCCAGGGCGTGACGCATCCGCTGGCGCAATACGACACCGAGGTCGAAGGCGCGCGCCTGTTGTGCCTGCAGGGCCTTTGGCTCAAGGACCAGGGCCTGCCGCACACCGCCGAGGCCGGCATGGCCAAGTGGTGGGGCCCGAAACTGGCCTACGACGTGATCCACCAGTGCCTGCTGTGCTTTGGCCACGGCGGCTACGACCGTGGCCTGATGGAACAGCGCCTGCGCGATGTGCTGGGCTTCCAGATCGGCGACGGCACGGCCCAGATCATGAAAACCATCATCGCCCGGACGCGGGCGGGACGCAAGAACGTACCCGCCTGAAGCTGCCCACACAAAATCAAGGAGACAAACCATGCAATTCGACGCCGTACTGCTGCCCCCGCGCCGCGAGCGCATGATCACCCGGGGCCTCTGGCACGACCGCACCATCAACGATGACCTGGACGCCTGCGCCGCCACCTGCCCCGACAAGCTTGCGCTGACGGCGTTGCGCGTGGAAACGGGAGAATTCCGGCGCTTCACCTACGGCGAGCTGGCACGCATGACCGACCGCATCGCCGTAGGCCTCACGCGGCTGGGCGTGGGCAAGAACGACATCGTGGCCTGCCAACTGCCCAACTGGTGGCAGTTCACGCTGACCTACCTGGCCTGCTCCCGCATCGGCGCGGTGATGAACCCGCTGATGCACATCTTCCGCGAGCGCGAGCTGTCGTTCATGCTGAAGCACGGCGAAGCCAAGGTCATGATCGCACCCAAGACCTTCCGCGGCTTCGATTTCGAAAAGATGGTCACCGACCTGCGACCCAGCCTGCCGCACCTGCAGCACCTGGTGGCGGTGGACGGCACCGGCGCCAACAGCTTCGAAGCGCTGCTGAGCGGCCCGGAATGGGAAAAAGCGCCCGACGCGCAGGACATCCTGACGCGCCACCGCCCGGGCCCGGACGACATCACGCAGCTCATCTACACCTCGGGCACCACTGGCGAGCCCAAAGGCGTGATGCACTCGGCCAACACGGTGATGGCCAACATCATCCCCTACGCCCAGCGCCTGCACCTGGACGCCGAGGACATCATCCTCATGGCCTCGCCCATGGCGCACCAGACCGGCTTCATGTACGGGCTGATCATGCCCGTCATGCTCAAGGCCAGCGTGGTGCTGCAGGACATCTGGGAGCCCAGGAAGGCGATCGAACTGATCCAGAAGAAAGGCGTGACCTTCACCATGGCCTCCACCCCGTTCCTCACCGACCTGGCCAAGACCGTCACCGAGACGGGCCAGGGCGTGTCCACGCTGCGCACCTTCCTGTGCGCCGGCGCGCCCATCCCCGGTCCGCTGGTGGAGCAGGCCCGCGTCGCGCTGGGAGCCAAGATCGTGTCCGCCTGGGGCATGACGGAGAACGGCGCCGTCACGTTGACCCAGCTCGACGACGAGGACGAGCGCTCCTTCTCCACCGACGGCTGCCCGCTGCCCGGCGTGGAGGTCAAGGTGGTCGATGTCGATGGCAATGACCTGCCCGTGGGCGAGACCGGCCGGCTGATGCTGCGCTCGTGCTCCAACTTCGGCGGATATCTGCACCGCGCGCACCTCAACGGGACCGATGCCGAAGACTGGTTCGACACCGGCGACCTGGCACGCATAGACGCGCGAGGCTACATCCGCATCACCGGCCGCAGCAAGGACGTGATCATCCGCGGCGGCGAGAACATCCCGGTGGTGGAGATCGAGTCGCTGCTCTACCGCCACCCCGCCGTGGCCATGGCTGCCATCGTGGCCTACCCCGACGAGCGCCTGGGCGAGCGCGCCTGCGCCGTGGTGGTGCCCAAGCCGGGCCAGACCTTCGACCTGCCCACCATGGTGGAGTACCTCAAAGACCAGAAGGTGGCCCTGCAGTACATCCCCGAGCGGCTGGAAGTCACCGACACCATGCCGTCCACGCCGTCCGGAAAGATCCAGAAGTTCAAGCTGCGCGAGCTGATGCGCGCCCAGGGCTGATCCGCCCCACCGGAGACACCGCATGACGGACGACCACCCCATCCGCGTGGAAACGCACGGCCGCACAGGCCTGATCACCCTGCACCGGCCCCAGCAGCTCAACGCCCTGAACGACACACTGATGGACGAACTGGGCGCGGCCCTCCTGGCCTTCGATGCCGACCCCGGCATCGGCGCCATCGTCATCACGGGCAGCGACAAGGCCTTTGCCGCCGGGGCGGACATCGAGGCCATGGCCGACTGGACGTACATGGACGTCACCCAGGGCAACTTCATCACGCGCAACTGGGAAACCATCCGCGCCGTCCGCAAACCCGTGATCGCCGCCGTGGCGGGCTACGCCATGGGCGGCGGCTGCGAGCTGGCGCTGGCCTGCGACATCGTCGTGGCGGCCGAGTCGGCGCGCTTTGCCCTGCCCGAGATCAAGCTCGCCATGCTGCCCGGCGCCGGCGGCACGCAACGCCTGCCGCGCGCCATCGGCAAGGCCAAGGCCATGGACATGTGCCTGTCGGCGCGCATGCTCGACGCCCAGGAGGCCGACCGCTACGGCCTGGTTTCGCGCGTCGTTCCCGACGCAGAACTCCTGGAGCGCAGCCTGGCGCTGGCGGCGCAGATCGCGTCGTTCTCGCTGCCCGCGCTGGCGGCCATCAAGGAATCGGTGAACCGTGCCTGGGAAAGCCCGCTGACCGAGGGCATCTTGTTCGAGCGCCGCGCGCTGTACGGCCGCTTCGCGAGCAGCGATGCGCATGAGGGCATGCACGCCTTCCTGGATAAGCGCAAGCCGGACTTCCAGCACCGCTGAGGTGCCCCGATAGTTTGCCAAGCGCTTTCTCCATCCAGGCCAATGAATTTAAACACTATAAGCTATTAAAAACATAGCAACAAACGGGTAGCCGGTGGCCACAACGTGGATCCGAGCACCCGCACCAGGAGACAAGAACATGTTGACGATCAATCTTTTCAACCGATTGGTGTACGGCGCCCTGCTCATCGTGATGCGCTCGGGACTGGCGCTGATCTATGGCCTGCGGCGCGTGGTCGATTACAAGGACAGCGACGACGGCAGCAAGATGCTGGCGCTGCGCGGCACCCATGCCTTCTCCAAGCGCACGGCCGCCTACGCCACGGTGGGCGCCCTGCGCAACGACGGCAGCGCGCGCTTCTCGCCCTCGGTGGGCGTGAGCAACACCGCGCTGGCGCCCGTCGCGGGCCAGAACCAGACCGGCCTGATGGTCGGACTGCGCCACGCCTTCTAAGCCCGTGCCTCGGGGCGGCGCTGCGCAGACACGTGCTCCGCCTCGTTTTCCAAGGAAGTGACGGCACTCCCCCCCACCAACCCACCAACCCAAGAAGGAGACAAGTATGCCCCTGCATTCCCGCCATCTCGCCATCGCGCTCGGCCTGGCTGGCCTGATGAGCCTGCCCGCCCAGGCACAGGACAAGATTCGCATCGGCTTTCTGACCGACATGTCCAGCGCCTACGCCGACCTGGACGGCAAGAACGGCGCCATGGCCATCCAGATGGCCATCGACGACTTCGGCGGCAAGGTCAACGGCCTGCCCATCGAACTCCTCAGCGCCGACCACCAGAACAAGGCCGACATCGCCGCCTCCAAGGCGCGTGAGTGGATGGACACCCAGAACATCAGCATGCTCGTGGGTGGCACCAACTCGGCCGCCGCCCTGGCCATGGCCAAGCTCGCGCAGGAAAAGAAGCGCGTGTTCATCGCCAACGGCCCCGGAACCTCGGCGCTGACCAACGAGCAGTGCTCGCCCTACACCATCCACTACGCCTGGGACACCACGGCCTTGGCCAAGGGCACGGCGGGCGCCCTGCTCAAGCAGGGCTACAAGAACTGGTTCTTTCTTGCCGCCGACTACGCTTTCGGCGAAGCCCTGCAGCGCGACGCGACGAGCGTGATCAAGGCCCACAACGGCCAGGTCATAGGTGGCGTCAAGCACCCGCTGGGTGCCGCGGATTTCTCGTCCTTCCTGGTGCAGGCGCAGAGCTCCAAGGCGCAGATCCTGGGCATCGCCAACGGTGGCAGCGACATGATCAACGCACTCAAGGCCTCGCGCGAGTTCAGCATCGGCAAGAGCATGAAGGTCGCCAGCCTGATGCTGTTCCTGGTGGACGTGCACAGCATGGGCCTGAAGAACGCCGAGGGCCTGCTGTTCACCACCAGCTGGGACTGGAGCCTGGACGATGAGAGCCGCCAGTTCGGCCGCCGCTTCTTCGAGAAGGCCAAGCGCATGCCCACCGACATCCAGGCGGCCAACTACTCGGCCACCATGCAATGGCTCAAGGCAGTGCAGGCCCTCAAGACCACGGATGCCGACAAGGTCATGGATTGGTTCAAGAAGACCCCGCTCAAGGACTTCTACGCCCAGGGCCATGTGCGCCCCGATGGCCGCTATGTGCACAACATGTACCTCATGCAGGTCAAGGCGCCCGCCGAATCGACCATGCCCTGGGACTATGTGAAGCGGATCGCCACCATGCCGGGCGAAGAGGTCTTCACCACCAAGGCGGAGTCGCGCTGCGCGCTGTGGAAGTAACTCCCGCGCCTGCGCGGCGGGTGGTGGCAGCAGTGGCGCCGTTGGGCGCTCCATGTGCCGCACCGCCGCCAGGTGGTGGCCATCTTGTACCAACACCATGAACCCCAACAACAAGACCGCCCTTGTGACGGGCTCCACCAGCGGCATCGGCCTGGGTATCGCCAAGGCCCTGGCCCAACAGGGCGCCAACCTGGTGATGAACGGCTTTGGCGACGTGCAGGCCGCCATGCAGGAAGTGGCGGCACTGGGCGGCCGGGTTGAACACCATCCGGCCGATCTGACCAGGCCCTCGGATATCGCCGATCTGATGCGCTTCGCCAGCGACCGGTTCGGGGGCGTGGACAGGGCACAGGCGATGGGCGTTGACGAGCAGGAGGCCACCCGCCTGTGCCTGGGTGAAAAGGAGCCGTCCATGCAGTTCACGACGACGCAGGACATCGGGCAACTGGCCCTGTTCTTCTGCTCTCCCGCTGCGGCCAATGTGCGTGGCGTGACCTGGGCCATGGACGGCGGCTGGACCGCGCAGTAAGGGGCGCCATGCTGGACATCTCGCTCAAGGGCACAGACCTCACGCCATTCAGCGCCCGGGTGGAATGCGACCGTCTGCGCTTGTTCGCCCAGGTGACCGGGGAGGAAAACCCGTTGTTCCGGGACGAGGCCGTGGCACAGGCCCGTGGCTACCCTTCGCTGCCGCTGCCGCCCACCTTCCTGTTCTGCCTGGAAATGGCAGGCCCCCGGCCGATGGAGGTGTACGAGCGCCTTCAGGTCAACTATGCGCATGTGTTGCACGGGGAACAGCACTTCGTCTACCACCGCCTGGCTTTTGCGGGGGAAACGCTGCACTTCAAGCCGCGCATTGCCGATCTCTATGAAAAAAAAGACGGCACCCTGGGCTTCATGGTCTGGGAGACCCGTGTCGAGGCCAGCGATGGCACACCCGTGGCCGATCTGCGCAGCGTGATGATCGTCCGCCCGCCGCAGCCCGAAAGCGGGCACCCCGCCCCACGCGCCACCGCTCCCGCTGCGGAGGACGGCCTGCCCCGCGTGGCGGCGGGCCCCATCACCCGACACCAGCTGGGTCTGTATGCCGGTGCATCGGGGGACTACAACCCGCTGCACATCGACATGGACTATGCCCGCCAGGCCGGCATGCCCGATGTCTTCGCGCACGGCATGCTGTCGGCCGCATACCTGGCGCGTGTGCTCACCCGCTGGGCGGAGCCTGCGGCGCTGCGGCGCTTCAGCGTACGTTTTGAAGCCATCACCCACATCGGTGACGAGGTGCATTGCCAGGCCCGCGCAACCGGCCACTGCATCGAGCACGGTGAACCCTGCCTGACTCTGGCATTGACCGCACGCAACCAGGCGGGCGAGACCAAACTCACCGGCACCGCGGTGGTCGCCGCCGCAGCGCTGAGCGCCCCCTGATTTTCAGCTTGCCCTGCCCAGTACCATGACCCCCTCTACCTCCGACATCCTCTGGACTCCCGGCCCCGAGCAACTGCAGTCCAGCCGCCTGGTGCAATACCAGGACTGGCTGGCGCGGGAACAAGGCGTTACCACCCACGATTACGCCGGGCTGTGGCGCTGGTCGATCGAGCACCTGGATGACTTCTGGCAGTCGATCTGGAGCTATTTCGACATCCAGGCCGATGGCGAACGCGAGCCCGCGCTGGGCCAGCGCAGCATGCCAGGCGCCGAGTGGTTTCCCAAGGCCCGGGTGAATTTTGCCGAGCATGTGTTCCGCCATGCCACGTCCCAGCAACCGGCCGTGATCGCACGCAGCGAGGATGTGCCGCTGCAGCACATTGCCTGGGCCGAGCTGGAGCGCGCCACCGCAGCGCTGGCGGCCACGTTGCGCGGCTGGGGCGTGGGGCCGGGCGACCGCGTGGCGAGCTACATGCCCAACCGCCCCGAAACGGTGATCGCATTTCTGGCCTGCGCCAGCATCGGCGCCGTATGGTCCAGCTGCGCACCCGACATGGGGGCGCCTGTCGTGCTGGACCGCCTGCGCCAGATCGAGCCCAAGGTACTGTTCGCCGTGGACAGCTACCGCTACAACGGCAAGCCGCACGACCGGGCCCGGGAAGTCGCGCAATTGCTGGCCGAGTTGCCCAGTGTCGAGCATGTCGTGCAGGTGGATGGGCCGCTGGCGCAGGAGCGCGCGGTCGATTGGCGCCAACGCACGGGCTGGCACGCGACCGTGGCCCGGGATGCCTCACCCCGCTACGAGCGCCTGCCTTTCGGCCACCCGCTGTGGATCCTCTATTCCTCGGGCACCACGGGGCTGCCCAAGGCGATGGTGCACGGCCATGGCGGCATCCTGCTCACGCACCTGAAGGAAATGGCACTGCACAACGACCTGCGGCCCGGCGACCGACTGCTGTTCCTGGGCAGCACGGGCTGGGCCGTGTGGAACCTGCTGGTGGGCGCCCTGGTCACAGGCGCCTCCATCGTACTGTACGACGGCCATCCCTCCTGGCCCTGTGGCGACACCCTCTGGCGGTTCATCGACGAGCAGGAAGTCGCCGTGTTCGGCACGGGGGCGGCCGTCCTCATCGCGCACAGGAAGGACGGGCTGCGCCCCCGGGATTACGCGCCGCTGAGGAAGCTGCGCACCATCCTCTCCACGGGCTCACCCCTGCCCGTGGATGCGTTTGAATGGGTGTACCGCGACGTCAAGCCCGACGTCTGGCTGGCGTCGGTCAGCGGCGGCACGGACATCGCCGCCTGCTTTGTCGCCTGCGCGCCCACCCTGCCGGTGCATGCCGGAGAGATCCAGTGCGCGGAGCTGGGGGTGGCCGCCTACGCCTTCAACGAACAGGGTCAGGCGGTGATCGACGAGGTGGGCGAACTGGTGATCACCCAGCCGATGCCGTCGATGCCGCTGTACTTCTGGAACGATCCCGACGGACGGCGCTACCGCGAGAGCTACTTCGAGATATACCCCGGGGTATGGCGCCACGGCGACTGGATTCGTTTCACGCCCTATGGCAGCTCGGTGATCTATGGCCGCTCCGACAGCACCATCAACCGCTACGGCATCCGCATCGGCACGGCGGAAATCTACCGGGTGGTGGAGGAACTCCCCGAGGTGCTTGACAGCCTGGTCGTGGACCTGGAGTACCTGGGGCGCCCCTCCTTCATGCCCTTGTTCGTCGTGTTGCAGCCGGGCGTGGCCTTGGACGCCTCCCTGACCGAGCGCATCCGGCAACAGATCCGCACCAAGGCATCGGGCCGCCATGTGCCCGATGCGGTGGTCCAGGTGGGCGAGATTCCGCGCACGCTGAGCGGCAAGAAGATGGAAGTGCCGGTGCGCAAACTGCTGCTGGGCGCCCGCCTGTCCCAGGTGGCCAGCCCGGACGCCATGCAGAACCCCCACAGCCTGGACTTCTTCGCCACGTACGCCAAGGCGCTGGACCTTGGCGGCCCGGGCGGGACGGCGCTTTGATCTTGAACGGTACTTCACGAGGACAAACCAGACCATGAAAGCAGCATTCATTTCCGGCCATGGCGGCAACGAAGTGGTCGAGGTGCGTGAACACCACCTCCCAGAGCGCGCACCCGGCGAGGTGCGCGTGCGCGTGCAGGCCGCCACCCTCAACCAGGTAGATCTGTACATGCGCAACAGTGGCGCCGGCATCACGCACCGCCTGCCGCAGATCCTGGGCCTCGACGCGGCCGGTGTGGTGGACGCCTGCGACGCCAGCGATCCGCTGCTGCGCCCGGGCCAGGAGGTGGTCATTCACCCCGGCGTGGCCTGCGGCCGTTGCGAGTTCTGCCTGCACGGCGACAGCGCCCTGTGCACGCGCATCCAGTTCCTGGGCGAGCACCGCGATGGCACGTTCGCCCAATGGATTCAGGTGCCGGCGACACAGGTGTTTCCCAAGCCCGCCCACCTGACTTTTGCCGAGGCGGCCGCCCTCGGTGTCAACCACCTCACGGCCTGGCGCATGCTGTTTTCCAAGGCGCGCCTGCAGCCCTGGGAAACGGTGCTGGTCTTCGGTATCGGCGGCGGCGTCTCGTTGGCCGCCCTGCAGCTGGCCAGGGCCATCGGCGCGCGTGTGTTCGTGACCTCGCGCGACGACGCCAAGCTCGAACGCGCCCTTGCGATAGGGGCCGATCACGGAATCAACAGCCAGACCCAGGATGTCGCGAAACAGGCCATGGCCCTTACAGGCGGTCGGGGAGTGGACGTGGTGTTCGAGAACACGGGTGCGGCCACCTGGCCATCGGCCATGAAATCGCTGGTGCGCGGCGGCCGACTCGTCACCTGCGGCGCCACCACAGGAGATCAACCCGGTGCCGACCTGCGCCGCCTCTTCGTGCGCCAGTTACAGATCTTCGGCTCCAGCCTGGGAAGCTATGGGGAGTTCCACGACATGCTCGGCTTCGTGGATCGCACCAGCCTGCGCCCGCTGATCGACAGCACTTATGCGCTGGACGATATCCACGCTGCACTCAACCAGCTGGAGTCTGGTGCGCAATTCGGCAAAGTGGCCCTGCGCATCGACGGCCATGATGCACATCACGAGTAAGAACGCATGGACGCGGGCGACGGCCTTGCCAGCCTTTCGGCGATGTTTGAGGTTCACTTCATCCAGACGCTGCGGGCCAACGATCCTGAAGTCGGCTACAACCGCTGGCCTACGTTCACGCCGCGAACTGGGACTGTGGATTGAGTGCATAGAGCTGCGCCAGAAACCGATCAGTCACGAACGGCAGATCGTGGCCGTTTTCAGCCCTCAGCTCCCCGCGCCCTGATGGTGCGCAGCACAACACCGGTGCACTGCCTCCCCCGGTCTCTTTCAGAAAGAAAGGCCTGCAGTGCCGGTAAATACTTCGCAGTACGCTCATCATTCAATAGCAAAAATCACTTCCACCAGCTGGCACAGGGCTTGCAATGCATTAGGCAAGACCCTCACAGGTCTGCAATGGCGATTCTGCCCAACGGCGGGCGGATGCGGCCAGAAACCGGACAAAGGCGTCCCCACCCGCGCACAACTGCATGACGCAGCCAGGCGCGGTGTGAGGACGCCTTTTTTGTTTGTCACGCCACCAGGGAAGCCCCATGACCGATCTGCTCAAAACTCGCCTCAACCGCCGCACCGTACTGCAGGCCGCCACCGTGGGCGCCGTGGGCGTAAGCCCCGCGCTGCGCGCGCTGGTGCATGCCCAGGGCTCGGACGCGCCCGAGAAGAAGGAAGTGAAGATCGGCTTCATCCCGCTGACCGACTGCGCCAGCGTGGTGATGGCCTCGGTGCTGGGTTTCGACAAGAAATACGGCGTGACCATCATTCCCACCAAGGAAGCCAGCTGGGCCGGCGTGCGCGACAAGCTGGTGAACGGCGAGCTGGACTTTGCCCATGTGCTCTACGGCCTGGTGTACGGCGTGCACCTGGGCACGGCGGGCCCGAAGAAGGACATGGCGGTGCTCATGTCCCTCAACCACAACGGCCAGGCGATCACGCTGTCGAAGGCACTGGCCGACAAGGGCGCGGTGGACGGCCCCTCGCTCGCGGCGCTGATGGCCAGGGAGAAGCGCGAATACACCTTCGCGGGCACCTTCCCCACGGGCACGCACGCGATGTGGATGCACTACTGGCTGGCAGCGGCGGACATCAACCCGCTGTCGGGCGCCAAGCTGATTACCGTGCCGCCGCCGCAGATGGTGGCCAACATGCGCGTGGGCAACATGGACGGCTTCTGCGTGGGCGAGCCCTGGAACCACCGCGCCATCATGGACGGCATCGGCATCACGGCCAACACCACGCAGGACATCTGGCGCGACCACCCCGAGAAGGTGCTGGGCACCACGGCCGAGTTCATGAAGAAGCACCCCAACACCACGCGCGCCGTGATGATGGCGGTGCTGGAGGCCAGCCAGTGGATCGACGCGAGCCTGTCGAACAAGATGAAGATGGCCGAAACCATTGCCGGCAAGGCCTATGTGAACACCAGCGTGGATGCCATCAACCAGCGCATCCTGGGGCGCTACAGCAACGGCGTGGGTGGCGGCCAGGGCAAGACCTGGGACGACCCCAACCACATGAAGTTCTTCAACGACGGCGCGGTGAACTTCCCCTACCTGTCGGACGGCATGTGGTTCCTCACGCAACACAAGCGCTGGGGCCTGCTCAAGAGCCACCCCGACTACCTGGCCGTGGCCAGGCAGGTGAACCAGGTGGAGCTGTACCGGTCGGTCGCCGGCGCCCTGAAGGTCAACGTGCCCAAGGACGCGCTGCGCACCAGCAAACTCATCGACGGCGTGGTGTGGGACGGCAAGGACCCCACCAAGTACGCCGATGGTTTCAAGATCAAGGCCTGACGCCCGGCCCCATCCCCCCGCACGCCAAGCACGCAGGAGATCACCATGGTCAGCGCAGTCTTCCACTCGCCGCTGGAGCACGCACCAGCAACACCGTCAACCGCTATCGCAAACATAGCAAACAACGCTCAAGCCGCAAGCACTTCAGCCGTAAAAGCATCCAAACCGACCCATTCGTCCACGCCAGCCCGTTCCGCGCGCGACGGGGCCGCGCTCTCGCGGGCCTTCTGGCTCGCGGTGCTGCCGCCCGCGCTCGGCCTGGGGCTGCTGGTGGGGCTGTGGGCCCTGGTGTCGGCCAGCACGGGCGGCAGCATTCCCACGCCGCACGAGACCTGGCTGCAGGCGCTGGAAGTGTTCAGCAACCCCTTTTACCGCAACGGCCCCAACGACCAGGGCGTGGGCTGGAACGTGCTGGCCTCGCTGCAGCGCGTGGCCGTGGGCTTTGGGCTGGCGGCGCTGGTGGGTATTCCGGCAGGCTTCGCCATCGGGCGCTTTGCCTTCCTGGCGCGCATGTTCAACCCGCTCATCAGCCTGCTGCGGCCGGTGTCGCCGCTGGCCTGGCTGCCCATCGGGCTGCTGGTGTTCAAGGGCGCCAACCCGGCCGCGATCTGGACCATCTTCATCTGCTCGATCTGGCCCATGGTCATCAACACCGCCGTGGGCGTGCAGCGCGTGCCGCAGGATTATCTGAACGTGGCCCGCGTGCTGAACCTGAGCGAGTGGAAGGTGCTCACCAAGATCCTGTTCCCCTCGGTGCTGCCCTACATGCTGACCGGCGTGCGCCTGGCCGTGGGCACGGCGTGGCTGGTGATCGTGGCGGCCGAGATGCTGACGGGCGGCGTGGGCATCGGCTTCTGGGTGTGGGACGAGTGGAACAACCTCAACGTCAAGAACATCATCATCGCCATCTTCGTGATCGGCATCGTCGGGCTGCTGCTCGAATACGCCCTGGTCAAGCTGGCCACGGCCTTCACGTTCGAAGAGGTGAGGACTTGACCCACCCCTGCGGCGCGTCACCCCCTCCAGGGGGCGCCACCAGTGGCCCGGCAAAGCCGGTTCCACGGTGGCCTCGGAAAAACCAGGAGAACCTCATGCATACATCTCTCACCACCAAGTTCATCGAGGTCCAGGGCGTCGAGCAGACGTTCAAGACAGCCAAGGGCCTGTTCCCGGCACTGCGCGATATCAACCTGACCATCGCCAAGGGCGAGTTCGTGGCGCTCATCGGGCACTCGGGCTGCGGCAAGTCCACGCTGCTGAACCTGATCGCCGGGCTGACCACGCCCACCCACGGCGCGCTGCTGTGCGCCAACAAGGAGATCAAGGGCCCCGGGCCCGAGCGCGCCGTGGTGTTCCAGAACCACTCGCTGCTGCCCTGGCTCACCTGCTTCGACAACGTGTACCTGGCCGTGGAGCGTGTGTTCGGCGCCCGCGAAGGCAAGGCGCAACTGAAGGCGCGCACCGACGCCGCACTGGCCCTGGTGGGCCTGACGCACGCGGGCCAGAAGCGCCCCGGCGAGATCTCGGGCGGCATGAAGCAGCGCGTGGGCATCGCCCGGGCGCTGTCGATGGAACCCCAGGTACTGCTGATGGACGAGCCCTTCGGTGCGCTCGACGCGCTCACCCGCGCCAAGCTGCAGGACGAGCTGCTGGAGATCGTGGCGCGCACGCACAGCACGGTGGTGATGGTGACCCACGACGTGGACGAGGCCGTGCTGCTGTCCGACAAGATCGTGATGATGACCAACGGACCGGCCGCCACCATTGGCGAGGTGCTGGCGGTCGATCTGCCGCGCCCGCGCTCGCGCGTGGAGCTGGCCGAGGATGCGCGCTACGTGAACTACCGCAAGGCGGTGATCGACTTTCTGTACACGCGCCAGGGGCATGTGGAGAAGGCCGCATGAAACGCCACCCATTCGCCCCTGTGCTGGCATAGAAACTGCATGACTTCCGCGCGGCCACGTGGTCGCGCACTGGCCTGGTGCAACGACGCACTCCCGCCTCCCCCGACAAAGGTGTCCCTGCCAACCACTGCTTGCCCAGTGGCGGCACGGACGCCTTTTCTGTTTTTGGCATTGCATACGGACCTCAAGGCACCGCCATGTTCAACCTCCGCGATTTTCACCACGCAGGCCATGCCCCCACGCTGTGGGCCTCGTTTCTGTACTTTGCCTTCTCCTGCGGCATCTGGGTCATCAATGGCGCGATGGCGCCTTTCATCAGCGAGACCTACCAGCTCAGCCCCGCGCAAAAAGGGCTCATGCTCTCCATCCCCATCTTCGCTGGCGCCCTGATGCGGTTTCCGCTGGGCGTTCTGGCCCAGTACATCGGGCGCAAGAACGCCACGCTGGTGGAGATGACCGGCATTGCGCTGGCCATGGGCTTTGGCTATTTCTTCGTGGCGAGTTACCACGACCTGCTGGCCATGGGCGTGCTGCTGGGCATTGCGGGAGCCAGTTTTGGCGTGGCGTTGTCACTGGGATCGGGCTCGTTCCCGCCCCGCTACAAGGGTCTGGCCATGGGGTTGGTGGGCGCGGGCAACGTGGGCACAGCCGCGTGCGCCCTGCTGGCGCCGCCGCTGGCGCAGCAGTTCGGCTGGCAGACGGTGTATGGCTTTGCGGCCATCGGCATCGCCCTGCCCATGCTGGTGATGGTCTTCTGCGCGCAGGAGCCGCCCGACAACAACCACCATGCCAGCCTGCGCGAGCACGTGGCCTGCCTGTTCGAAAAGGACGGCTGGGCGTTCAGCCTGATCTACGCCGTCACCTTTGGCGGCTTCATCGGCCTGACCAGCTTCTTGCCCAGCTATTTTCACGACCAGTTCGGTGTGGGCAAGGTGCAGGCCGGGCAACTCACGATGCTGGTCGCCTTTCTGGGCGCGGCGCTGCGCATCGTGGGCGGCTGGCTGTCTGACCACTGGGGTGGCATCAACACCCTGACCGGCGTGCTGGCCGTCACGGCCATCAGCCTGGTGCTGTGCGGTCTGGCCGAAGGCTCGCTGCTGACCACCATGCTGCTGTTTCTGCTGTGCTTTGCCGCACTGGGCGCGGGCAACGGCGCGCTGTTCCAGCTGGTGCCGCTGCGCTGGCCGCTGGCCACGGCCGTGGCGGGCTCAATGATCGGCGAGATCGGGGCCTTGGGCGGCGGCCTGATTCCCAGCGCCATGGGCCTGTCGCGCCAGTACACCGGCACCTACCTGTGGGGCTTTGTCCTGTTTGCTGCCTGTGCCGCCGCCATGCTGGCGTTGCTGCGCACCATGCAGCCCCGCTGGACCCGGACCTGGGTGGACAAGGGCGGCCGCGCCCGTCCAATGCCAGCCTGAACGCGGCCGCACCGCACGGGCGCCCCTGGCGACTCTGGCAGCTGCAGCCGCAGGCGCGACCACGGCCACGCATCTTGTGGTCCGACCACGCGGCAGGGGTGCGCGCTGCGAAACACGCGCACGCAATGCGACGTGATGGCGCGCATGGCGCGCGGCCACGGCTTCGCCCGCTTTGGCGAGCCCGGCGCCCGGCGACACCCGCCGCGCCGGTGTCAGGCGTGCTTAGCGCCCGCCGCCAGTGATGTAGTGCTCGAGCTGCTCGATGATGAATTTCTGCTCGGAAATGATGTCCTTGACCAGGTCGCCAATGGAGATCAGCCCCACCAGCTTGCCACCATCGACCACCGGCAGGTGGCGCAGGCGGTTTTCGGTCATGAGCGCCATGCACTCCTGGCTGGTCTGGGTGGGGCCCACATACATCACCGCCGTCGTCATGACATCGCGCACCAGCGTGGCGGTGGACTTGCGCCCCAGCAGGGCGATCTTGCGGGCGTAATCGCGCTCGGTGACGATGCCCACGATGGTGTCACCCTCCATCACCAGCAGCGCCCCGATGCGCTTGTCGGCCATGCGCTGCAGCGCATCGAACACCGAGTCTTGCGGTGCGATGGCGTAAATGGTGTGGTCGCTCTTGGATTTGAGAATTTCGGCAACGGCTGTCATGGAGGACCTCCCTACAAAAATGATGGCGGACGTGAAAGAGTTTCAACGCATCCTGCCTTGTGCGCAACACCGGCAGCGTCATGGGCCCTGCCTGGCGGCATCTGGCAACGCCACGGACTTGCTTGGCGTTGCCCATTATTTTGAAGCCATAGTGGGCAAAATTGCTTCCCCGCAAAGCGCCAAGAGCGCTCGAAAGCAGAGCAGATGGGTGGCACCCTAGCGCCGCCCGCCCAGCAGGCCGCCGCCCATCTTGAGCAGGTCGCCCAGGCCTACCTGGCCGTCACCGTCCTGGTCGAGCAGGTTGCCCAGCAAGCCGCCACCCAGGCCCCCATGCTGCTGCACGCGCGCCTGCTCCTGGCCCAGCGCCTGACCCAGACCGCCGGCGTCCATGCCGCCCGCGCTCATGCGCTGTGCCAGAAACGACATCACGATGGGCGCCAGCATCTGCAGCAACTGCCCGGCGTTCGCCCCCAGCCCCGTGGCCTGGCCCAGGCCGGCCTCGGCACGCTGCTGGTTGCCACCGAAGATGTGGCCCAGGATGGCCGCGCCATCGGGCTGGCCGCCACCACCGCCCAGCAGCGAACCGAGCAGGCCACCCAGGTCGGGGCCGCCGCTGTGGTCGCGCTGCAAGGCGCCAAAAAGGTCCATCGCGCCCTGGGGCTGGGCCGCATTGCGCCCCAGCGTGCCCAGCAGCAGCGGCAGGGCCGCGCCCACGGCGCTCTCGGCCTGCGCCGGGCTGGTGCCGAGTTGCTGGGCCATCTGCTGCAGCGGCGCACCCTGAAGCTGGGCCATCAGTTCGTCAACAAGGGAGGCAGGGGAGTTCATGACAGGCATCCTTTCAAAAAATGCATGGGCCACCGGGCCCGGCAGACATGGTAGGCCCAATGGGTGACATCGCAGTGCACGGTGACCCCTTGCCAAGTCAACAACCGGGTCAGGAACAAGGGATTTACCCCTTATTACAATCAGGGTTAACCCTTGATTTGTTGCAGCCCACCCGGCCGTTGCAGACCGTTGCACGACGTGCGCGCCCACCTGCGCGCTGTGCACGCCCATCGCCACGTACCGCGTGGCATTCGCGGGCCCTCCCCCCATTCGACTTTTCAGCCACCGTTGCGCTGCCCCGCGTGCTGCACGCCAGCACCGCGCCGCCGCGACCGCTGCGCCTTCCAAGGATATGCACCATGCAGGCCATCGCCCGTCTGAGCCAGTTCGTGGGCAAGACTTTTGCCATCTGGGTTCTTCTGTTCGCCGTGCTGGCGTTCTATGCCCCCGCCCAATTCAAGTGGATCGGCCCTTACATCGTGCCGCTGCTGGGCATCATCATGTTCGGCATGGGCCTGACGCTGTCCAAGGACGATTTCAAGGAAGTCGCCAAGCGCCCGCTGGACGTGGCCATCGGCGTACTGGGCCAGTTCATCATCATGCCGGGCCTGGCCTGGGCGCTTTCCAAGGCGCTGAACCTGCCGCCCGAGGTGGCCGTGGGCGTGATCCTGGTGGGCTGCTGTCCCGGGGGCACGGCATCGAACGTGATGACCTTCCTGGCGCGCGGCGACGTGGCGCTGTCGGTGGCCATCACCTCGGTGACCACGCTGCTGGCGCCGGTGGTGACGCCCACCCTCATCTACCTGCTGGCCAGCCAGTGGCTGGAGGTGAGCGCCTCGGCCATGTTCTGGTCCATCGTGCAGGTGGTGGTGCTGCCGATCGCCTTTGGCGTGCTGGCGCAATCGCTGCTGCGTGACAAGGTGAAGGCGGCGGTTTCGGTGCTGCCGCTGGTGTCGGTGGCCGCCATCGTGGCCATCGTGGCGGCGGTGGTGGCCGGCAACCAGGCCCGCATTGCCACCAGCGGCCTGATGATCTTTGCCGTGGTGGTGCTGCACAACAGCCTGGGCCTGCTGCTGGGCTACTGGCTGGGCAAACTCACGGGCATGGAGGTCTCCAGGCGCAAGGCCTTGTCGATCGAGGTGGGCATGCAGAACTCGGGCCTGGGCGTGGCGCTGGCCACGGCGCATTTTTCGCCCCTGGCCGCCGTGCCCAGCGCCATCTTCAGCGTGTGGCACAACATCTCGGGCCCGCTGGTGGCCACGCTGTTCCAGCGCTTTCGCAACGAAGACAGCACCACCGCCCCCGGCAAGTCTGCCTGATTTTTGCGCGATTCATAGCTGCAAAATAAATAGCATCCAGCGCTTTACCAAAAGCGCCAGAAGCACTTTCGGCACGGATTCCTCAGAACCATCGCCGCGCCAGACAGCCACGCATGGACCATGCCGCGCAAGCGCTGAACGGGCGCCCACGGCATGGCCGGCGATGCCGGGCGATCGTCGGCCCGCCGGGGGCGCCGCCCCGCTTGCCACAGCACGCCATCCCCTTGGGCGCCCGGGACTTCCATGCCCCCGCGCTTTTTGCGTCAAAATGTTTTGCCAACCAGGACTGCGCGCGCCCATGACACCTCTTTTCCCCGACCACCTGCCTGCCCCCACGCCGTCCGCCCTCCATTCCCCTCTCCCGCCCTTGCGTTCACCGCGCCCACTGGCCTGCGCCACGCTGATGGGCCTGGCCTTGCTGCTGGGCGCCTGCTCCGACAAGGCGCCACCGGTGGCGCCCAAAGGCCCGGCGGAAGTGGGCGTGGTCACCCTCCAGCCCGAGCGCCAGACCGTCACCACCGAACTGCCCGGCCGCACCAGCGCCTACCTCAGTGCCGAAATCCGCCCGCAGGTGGGCGGCATCGTGCAGCAGCGGCTGTTCACCGAAGGCGCCCAGGTCAAGGCCGGCCAGCCGCTGTACCAGCTCGACGCCTCCAGCTACCAGGTGGCGCTGGCCAGCGCCGAGGCCTCGCTGGCCAAGGCGCAGGCCAATGTGGGCACGGCCGAGGTCAACGCCCGGCGCAATGCCGAGCTGGTGAAGATCGATGCGGTGAGCCGGCAGGTGCATGACGACAGCCAGGCGGCCCTGGTGCAGGCCCGCTCCGACCTGGCCGTTGCCCGCGCCGCGCTGGACAACGCCCGCATCAACCTGGGTTACACCCGCATCAAGGCGCCGATTGCGGGCCGCACCACCACGTCCACCGTCACCCCCGGCGCGCTGGTCACCGCCAACCAGGCCGCCGCACTCACCACTATCTCGCAGCTCGATCCGCTGTATGTGGATGTCACCCAGTCCAGCACCGAGGTGCTGCGCCTCAAAAGCGACCTGGCGCGCGGGCGCATCCAGAAAAGCGGCCAGGCCGAGGCGCCCATCACCCTGCAGCTGGAAGACGGCAGCCGCTACCCCCACCCCGGCAAGCTGCAGTTCGCCGGCGTGAGCGTGAACCCCGGCACCGGCGCCGTGACCCTGCGCGCCGTGGTGCCCAACCCCGACGGCCTGCTCATGCCTGGCATGTATGTGCGTGCGGTGCTCGAAACCGGCATCAACGCGCAGGCGCTGCTGGTGCCCCAGCAGGGCGTGAACCGCGACACGGCCGGCAACGCCAGCGTGCTACTGGTCACCGCGAACGACAAGATCGAGCGGCGCAAGATTGCTGTCGAAACAGCCGTGGGCAACCGCTGGCTGGTGGGCAACGGGCTGGCGGCCGGCGACCGCGTGGTGGTGGATGGTTTTCAGCACATCAAGCCCGGCGATACCGTGAAGCCGACCGAGGTGGCACCCAAGCCGATGGCAGCGCCGGCTTCTGCGACCGCGACGCCTGCAGCTTCGGCCGCATCGGCCGCACGCTGAGGGCCGGCCCGCCATGGCACAGTTCTTCATCAACCGGCCCATCTTCGCGTGGGTCATCGCCATCATCATCATGCTGGCCGGCGCCATGTCGATCAAGACATTGCCGCTGGAGCAATACCCCGACATCGCGCCGCAGCGCGTGTCGATCAGCGCCCTGTACACCGGTGCGTCGGCCAAGACCGTCGAGGAATCGGTCACGCAGGTGATCGAGCAGCAGCTCAAGGGCCTCGATAACCTGATCTACATGGGCTCGACCAGCGACGCCTCGGGCAGCTCGCGCACCACGCTCACCTTCAATGCCGGCACCAACATCGACGTGGCGCAGGTGCAGGTGCAAAACAAGCTGCAGCAGGCCATGTCGCGCCTGCCGCCGGCGGTGCAAAGCCGGGGCGTCACCGTCACCAAGGGCGGCAACGACTACCTGATGATCATCACCTTCACCTCGCCCGACCCCAGCGTGTCGCAGGTGGACATTGGCGACTACATCACCAGCAACCTGGTGGACGTGATCAGCCGCATCGACGGCGTGGGCGACGTGCTCACGCTGGGCACCGGCTACGCCATGCGCGTGTGGCTCGATCCGGGCAAGCTCGAAAAATATGCGCTCATGCCGTCCGATATCGGCAGCGCCATCAACGCGCAGAACGCACAGGTGTCGGCGGGCCAGCTGGGGGCCCTGCCCGCCGTGGGCGAGCAGCAGCTCAATGCCACCATCACGGCGCGCAGCAAGCTGCAGACGAAAGAAGAGTTCGAGCAGATCGTGCTCAAGTCCACCACCGACGGTGCCGCCGTGCGCCTCAAGGACGTGGCGCGCATCGAGCTGGGGGCGGAAAACCTCACCATCACCTCGCGCCTGAACGGCCAGCCCGGCGCCAGCATGGGCGTGGTGCTGGCCGACAGCGCCAACGCCATGGCCGTGGCCACAGCCGTCAACGCCAAGATTGCCGAGCTGCAGCCGTTCTTTCCCTACCAGCTCAAGCCCTTCACCAGCTACGACACCACACCGTTCGTCAGCGCCTCGATCGAAGAAGTGGTCAAGGCCCTGCTCGAAGCCATGGCGCTGGTGGTGCTGGTGATGTATGTGTTCTTGCAGAACTTCCGCGCCACGCTGATCCCGGCCATTGCCGTGCCCGTGGTGCTGCTGGGCACCTTCGGGGTGCTGTCGGCAGCGGGTTTCTCGATCAACACGCTCACCATGTTCGGCCTGGTGCTGGCCATCGGCCTGCTGGTGGACGACGCCATCGTGGTGGTGGAAAACGTCGAGCGCGTGATGGGCGAGGAAGGCCTGTCGCCCAAGGAGGCCACGCGCAAATCGATGGCCGAGATCACGCCCGCCCTCGTGGGCATCGCCCTCACGCTGTCGGCGGTGTTCATCCCCATGGCGTTCTTTGGCGGCTCCACCGGCGTGATCTACCGGCAGTTTTCCATCACCATCGTGTCGGCCATGGTGCTGTCGGTGCTGGTGGCCCTGACGCTCACGCCCGCGCTGTGCGCCACCTTGCTCAAGCCCATTGCCAAGGGGCAGCACAGCCCCTTTGGCGCACCGCGCAAGGGCATTGCGGGTTGGATCGACCGCTTTTTTGTGGGGTTCAACCGCCGCTTCGACCGCACGGCCGACAGCTACCAGCGCGGCGTGGGCGGCGTGGTGCGCCGGGGCAAACGCATGATGCTGGTGTACCTGCTGATCTGTGCGGGCATGGCGGTGCTGTTCTTGCGCCTGCCCACGTCGTTCTTGCCCAATGAGGACCAGGGCGCGATATCGGTGCAGATCACCCTGCCACCGGGCTCTTCCAACGCGCGGTTGCAGGCCGTGATGGCGCAGGTGCAAAAGTACTTTGCGGCCCAGCCCGATGTGATCAGCTTCAACTCCATCACCGGCTCGGGCGGCGACCAGAGCTCGGCGCGCGGCTTTGTGCGGCTGACCAACTGGAGCCAGCGCAAGCGCCCAGACCAGAGCGCCGACGCCATTGCGCGCAAGGCCACCAAGGACCTGGCCGCCATCCGCGATGCGCGCATCTTCGTGCTGCTGCCGCCTGCCGTGCGCGGGCTGGGGGCCAATGCGGGGTTCAACTTCCAGCTCAAGGACCTGAACGGCCTGGGCCACGACGCGCTGGTGGCTGCACGCGACAAGGTGCTGGACCTGGCCGCCAAGCGCCCCGAACTGAGCAACACGCGCAGCACCAACCTCGATGACACCGCGCAGCTGGGCGTGGACATCGACGACCGCAAGGCCGGCGCCCTGGGTCTGGCCACGGTGGACGTGAACAACACCCTGTCGAGCGCGCTGGGCGGCACCTATGTGAACGATTTTCTGAACAAGGGGCGCGTCAAGCGCGTATACATGCAGGGCGATGCGCCATTTCGCATGCTGCCGCAGGACGTGGCCCCCTGGACGGTGCGCAACAACCAGGGGCAGATGGTGCCATTCTCGGCATTTTCGAGCACCCGCTGGACCTATGGCTCGCCGCAGCTGCAGCGCTACAACGGCGCCCCCAGCTATGAATTCGTGGGCAATGCGGCCGCGGGCGTGAGTTCGGGCGTGGCCATGGCGGCGGTCGAAAACATCATGAAGGAAATGCCGCCCGGCATTGGCTACGAATGGACCGGCGCCTCGTTCCAGGAGCGGCTCTCGGGCTCGCAGGCGCCGCTGCTGTATGCGGTGTCGATCCTGTTCGTATTCTTGTGCCTGGCCGCGCTGTATGAAAGCTGGTCGGTGCCGTTCTCGGTGATTCTGGTAGTGCCGCTGGGCATTGTCGGGGCGCTGCTGGGCATCGGTTTTCGCGGACTGCCGAACGACGTGTACTTTCAGGTGGGCCTGCTCACCACCGTGGGGCTGTCGTCCAAGAACGCCATCCTGATCGTGGAATTTGCCACCCAGCTGCAAGAGCGCGGCCGCAGCGTGGTGGACGCCACGCTGGAGGCCGTGCGCCTGCGGTTGCGGCCCATCTTGATGACCTCGCTGGCCTTTGGTTTTGGCGTGCTGCCGCTGGCCCTGGGCACGGGTGCCGGCGCCGGCGGCCGGCAGGCCATTGGCACGGCCGTGCTGGGTGGCATGGTGTCGGCCACCGTGCTGGGCATCTTTTTTGTGCCGGTGTTCTTTGTGCTGATTCGCGGTTACTTTGCCGACCGCGCAGCCAGACAATTGGCCAATGAAACGGGAGCCCCCGCATGAGCCGCCCCCCCCTGATCGCACCCCGCCACACCGTGGGCGCCCTGGCGCTGCTGGCACTGCTGGCGCTGGCGGGCTGCACCAGTCTGGCACCCGACTACCTGCGCCCCGCGCTGCCCGTACCGGCCACGCTGCCGGGCACAGAGGGGCAACCCGGCACTCCTGTGCCCGACTCCGGCCCCATGGGCTGGCAGGATTTCCTGCAGGAGCCGCGCCTGCGCGAGCTGGTGGCGCTGGCGCTGCAGAACAACCGGGACCTGCGCGTGGCCGTGCTGGCCATCGAAAAAGCCCGCGCGCAATACGGCGTGGAGCAGTCCAGCCGCTTCCCCGCCGTGGGCGCCACCGGCGCCGGCACGCGCACGCGCACCGCCCAGGACCTGACCACCGGTGGCCGCTCGCCCACCAGCAGCCAGTACAGCGCGCAGCTCGGGTTCAGCAGCTACGAGATCGACCTGTTTGGCCGCGTGAAAAGCCTCAACGAGGCCGCACTGCAGGAATTCTTGCGCACCACCGAAAGCCGCCGCAGCGTGCAGCTGAGCCTGGTGGCCGAGGTGGCCAATGCGTGGCTCACGCTGGATGCCGATGGCCGGCGCCTGCAACTGGCGCAAGACACGCTGCGCAGCCGCCAGAAGTCGTACGCACTGACCGAGCGCAGCCACGCGCTGGGTGCGGCCTCGGGCCTCACGCTGGCGCAGGCCCAGACCACCGTGGACGCGGCCCGCGCCGACGTGGCCGCCTTCACCAGCCAGGTGGCGCGCGACCGCAATGCGCTGGCCCTGCTGGTGGGTGCGCCCGTGCCTGCCGCGCTGCTGCCCGAGAGTGCTGACACGGCCGCATCGGCATCCACAGAGCCCACAACCCCCCTCGCGCCACCCGCCGCCGCGCTGCTGGCGATTCCGGCCCATCTGCCCTCGTCGGTGCTGCTCCACCGCCCCGATGTGCGCGCGGCCGAATACACCCTGCGCGGCGCCTACGCCAGCATAGGCGCGGCACGGGCGGCGTTCTTTCCCAGCATCGCGCTCACGGCGTCGGCGGGCACCGCGAGCAATGCGCTCTCGGGCCTGTTCGACGGCGGCAACGGCACCTGGAGCTTTGCGCCGCAGATCCGCCTGCCCATCTTTGATGCGGGCCGCAACCGCGCCAACCTGCAGATCGCCGAAACCGCGCGCGACACCGCCGTGGCCCAGTACGAAAAGGCCGTGCAGACCGCGTTCCGCGAAGTGGCCGATGCCCTGGCCGACCGCGCCACGCTGGCCGAGCGCCTGCAGGCCCAGCAATCGCTGCAGGCCGCCACGCTGAAGGCGCTGCAGCTGTCCGAAGCCCGCTACCGCCTGGGCGCCGACAGCTACCTGCCGGTACTGGACGCCCAGCGCTCTCTCTACAGCGCGCAGCAGACACTGATTGCGCTCTTGTTGGCCGAGCAGGCCAACCGGATCACGCTGTACAAGGTGCTGGGGGGTGGCTGGAGCGACGACACCACGGACGGTACGGCAACGCCCGGCGCCTGAAGGGGCGCTTTCGCCCCACCCGACGGGGAATCCCCCTGGGCTGCCCATGCACCAAGCTGGCACGGCCGCCACGCAGGCCCTGCACCGATATCGACATCGGTTCCGATATTGCTTCCAAATTGATAGCTTAAAACGCTTTTCAAATAAGCGATACCGCATGATTTACCTTACACCACCCATTTTCACCATCGCTGGCACAGGCCTTGCATAACCCTGGGCGTGGCCAAGGTAGGCCACCTGTTGAGCCCGGTGCAATGGCGGATCGGGCTGACGAAGACGATGGCGTCCCTGCGGGAGTACTGGCTGCGAAGCCGGTGCACCGTGCGGACGCCTTTTTGTTTTTCCGAAACGCCTACGGGGGTCACGATGAAAAAATCCAGGCTGGTGATGGTGGGAAATGGCATGGCCGGCGTCCGCTCGCTCGAAGAGCTGCTGAAAATTGCGCCCGACCTCTACGACATCACGGTGTTCGGTGCCGAACCGCACCCCAACTACAACCGCATCCTGCTGTCTCCCGTGCTGGCGGGCGAGCAAACGATTGACGAGATCATCCTCAACGACTGGGCCTGGTACCAGGACAACCACATCACGCTGCACACCGGCTTTACCGTGACCGACGTGGACCGCGTGCACCGCACCGTGCATGCCGCCAACGCCGCGGGCGAAACCATCACCGCCGAATACGACCGCCTGATCATGGCCACGGGCTCCAACCCGTTCATCCTGCCCATTCCCGGCAAGGATTTAAAGGGCGTGCTGGCCTACCGTGACATTGCCGACACGCAGGCCATGATCGACGCGGCCGCCACCTACCAGCACGCCGTGGTCATCGGCGGCGGCCTGCTGGGGCTGGAGGCCGCCAACGGCCTCATGAAGCGCGGCATGCAGGTGACGGTGGTGCATGTAGGCGACTGGCTGATGGAGCGCCAGCTCGACGATGTGGCCGGCAAGATGCTGCAGAAGTCGCTGGCCGAGCGCGGCATGCAGTTTCTGATGAAGGCGCAGACGCAGGAGCTGGTGGGCAACGCCGAGGGCCGCGTGGCCAGCGTCAGGTTCAAGGACGGCACCGAGGTGCCGGCCGACCTGGTGGTGATGGCCGTGGGCATCCGCCCCAACACGCAGCTCGCCGAAAAGATGCGCCTGCATGTGAACCGCGGCATCGTGGTGAGCGACACGCTGCAGACCACCACCGACGCGCGCATCTACGCCGTGGGCGAATGTGCCGCGCACCGGGGCATTGCCTATGGCCTGGTGGCCCCGCTGTTCGAGCAGGGCAAGGTGCTGGCCAACCACCTGGCCGAGTTCGGCATCGGGCGCTACCAGGGTTCGCTCACGTCCACCAAGCTCAAGGTCACGGGCATCGACCTTTTTTCAGCAGGCGACTTCCAGGGCGGCGAGAACACCGAAGAGATCGTGATGAGCGACCCCTTTGGCGGCGTGTACAAGAAGCTGGTGCTCAAGGACGACAAGCTCGTGGGCGCCTGCCTGTACGGCGACACGGTGGACGGCTCCTGGTACTTCAAGCTGCTGCGCGACGGCCGCACGGTGACCGACATCCGCGACAAGCTGATGTTTGGCGAAAGCAACATCGGCGATGCAGGCCACCAGGGCCAGAACAAGGCCGCCGCCATGGCCGACACCGACGAGGTCTGCGGCTGCAACGGCGTGACCAAGGGCGCCATCTGCAAGGCCATCAAGGACAAGGGCCTTTTCACGCTGGATGAAGTGCGCAAGCACACCAAGGCCAGTGCATCGTGTGGATCGTGCACGGGCCTGGTCGAGCAGATCATCATGTTCACGGCCGGCGGCGACTACAGCGCCACGCCCAAGACCAAGGCGATCTGCGGCTGCACCGACCATGGCCACCAGGCGGTGCGCGAGGCGATCCGCGCCAACAAGCTGCTGTCCATTGCCGATGTCTTTCACTTCATGGAGTGGAAGACGCCCAACGGCTGCGCCACCTGCCGCCCGGCCATCAACTACTACCTCATCAGCACCTGGCCCAAGGACGCCAAGGATGACCCGCAAAGCCGCGCCATCAACGAACGCAGCCACGCCAACATTCAAAAGGATGGCACCTACAGCGTGATCCCGCGCATGTGGGGGGGCGAGACCACGGCCGACGAACTGCGCCGCATTGCCGATGCGGTGGACAAATACCAGATTCCCACCGTCAAGGTGACGGGCGGCCAGCGCATTGACCTCTTGGGCGTGAAGAAGGAAGACCTGCAGGCGGTGTGGAAGGACATCGGCATGCCCAGCGGCCACGCCTACGCCAAGGCCCTGCGCACCGTCAAAACCTGCGTGGGCAGCGAGTGGTGCCGCATGGGCACACAGGACAGCACGCAGATGGGCAAGGACCTGGAGCGTGCCATGTGGCGCATGTACGCGCCGCACAAGGTCAAGTTTGCGGTGAGCGGCTGCCCGCGCAACTGCGCCGAGGCCGGCATCAAGGACGTGGGGATCATCGGCGTGGACAGCGGCTGGGAGATGTACGTGGCCGGCAACGGCGGCATCAAGACCGAGGTGGCGCACTTCTTCACCAAGCTGAAAACCGCCGAGGAAGTGCTGGAGTACACCGGCGCGTTCTGCGAGCTGTACCGCCAGGAAGGCTGGTACCTGGAGCGCACGGTGCACTACGTGAACCGTGTGGGCCTCGACTACGTGAAAAAACGCATCCTCGAAGACCACGCCGGCCGCCAGGCGCTGTGGGAGCAGCTGCAGTTCGCGCTCGACGGCGAGCCCGACCCGTGGTTCGAGTTGGACAAGGCGGCGGTAGACCAGCGGCAGTTCATCCCGATCGCCGCGGTCTGAAAGTTTTCATCTCAAAAGTGCCCTCAGCGTTTTACCGACAGGCGCAAGAAGCCACAAAGGAATAGCAATGACCGAATGGACATCCATCTGCCGCGTGGACGATATCCCCGTGCTGGGCTCGCGCCGCGTGGCCCGCGAAAAAGGCCTGGACGTGGCGGTGTTCCGCAGCGCGTCCAACGAAATCTTTGCCTTGCTCGACCGCTGCCCGCACAAGGGCGGCCCCCTGAGCCAGGGCATTGTTTTCGGCACCAGCGTGGCCTGCCCCATGCACAACTGGACCATTGGCCTGTGCGACGGCCAGGCCGCCGCCCCCGACGAGGGCTGCACGCCCCCATTTCAGGTGCGGGTGGAGGACGGCACCGTGCTGCTCAACACCCACGAACTGGCCCACCACGCCGTGAGCGAAACGCGCCCCATCGCAGGGCCGCAACGGCGCACCCCGGCCCCCCCGCCAGCGTGATCCCACGCCAGCCCCGACGGCTTGACACGCTCCGCGGGCAGGCCGGCATCCACCGCACCCTTGGCAACCCTGGCACTTCCAGACAGACCACAGAAAGAAACCCATGGCCTATCTCGTCCCCTCCGAATTCGTCACCAAAATGGTGGACGCCGGCGAATCCAAGATCTACATGTCCACCCGCGACGCCCTGATCCGCGCCTACATGGCGGGCGCCATCCTGGCGCTGGCGGCGGTGTTCGCCGTCACGGCCACCGTCATGTCGGGCTCGGCACTGGTGGGGGCCATCCTGTTCCCGGTGGGTTTTTGCATGCTCTACCTGCTGGGCTTTGACCTGTTGACCGGCGTGTTCGTGCTGACGCCGCTGGCCTGGCTGGACAAGCGCCCGGGGGTCACCATCCAGGCCATTCTGAAGAACTGGGGCCTGGTGTTCACCGGCAACTTCCTGGGCGCGCTGACCGTCGCCTTCATGATGTCCTTTATCTTCACCTATGGTTTTTCGGTGGCGCCGAATGAAATCGGCACAAAGATCGGCCATATCGGCGAGGCGCGCACCCTGGGTTATGCCCAATACGGCCTGATGGGCTGGCTCACCATCTTCATTCGCGCCATGCTGTGCAACTGGATGGTGTCCACCGGGGTGGTGGGCGCCATGATCTCCACCACCGTCAGCGGCAAGGTCATTGCGATGTGGATGCCCATCATGCTGTTCTTCGCCATGACCTTCGAGCACTCGGTGGTGAACATGTTCCTGTTCCCCTCGGGTCTGATGATGGGCGGCAACTTCTCGATCCTCGACTACTTCATCTGGAACGAGATCCCCGTGGTGCTGGGCAATCTGGTCGGCGGCCTGGCCTTTACCGGGCTCACGCTGTACGCCACCCACATCAAGACCGGCCCCAAGCGCAAGCTCGTCTGAGCCCCCCGCATCCGCCGGGTGCCAACGCGGCAATGCTCCTGCGGTCCCGAACCCGACACCCTGAACGAATGGCGCGCCAATGAGCGACACCCTGAAAGTGAGCATTGGCCAGCATTCTGACAAGGGGCGCAAGGAAGTCAACCAGGATTTCCACGGCGCCTGCGTGCCCCAGGGGCAGGTATTGGCCGCCAAGGGGGTGGTGGTGGCACTGGCCGATGGCATCAGCAGCAGCGATGTCAGCCAGATCGCCAGCGCCGCCGCGGTGCACGGGTTGCTCCAGGACTACTACTGCACCTGCGACGCCTGGAGCGTCAAGCGCTCGGCACAGTGCGTGCTGGCGGCCACCAACTCGTGGCTGCACGCACAAACCCAGCGCAGCCCCTACCGCTTCGACAAAGACCGCGGCTACGTCTGCACCCTCAGCGCGCTGATCGTCAAATCCACCACCGCACACCTGTTGCATGTGGGCGACACGCGCATCTACCGCGTGCAGGGCAAGGCACTGGAGCAGTTGACCGAAGACCACCGGGTACGCCTTCCGGACGGGCAGATCTACCTGGGCCGTGCGCTCGGGATTCAGCCGCAGCTGGAGGTGGACTACCAGGCCCTGCCGGTAGAGCCCGCAGACACCTTTGTGCTGACCACCGATGGGGTGCATGAACATGTCAGCGCCAGCTTCATCACGCAGGCCATTGAAACCCACGCAGACGATCTGGACCAGGCTGCCCGCACCATCGTGGACGAAGCCCTGCGCTGCGGCAGCGACGACAACCTGACCCTGCAGATCGTGCGCATTGATGCACTGCCCCACCAGGACGCCAGCGAACTGCAACGCCAGCGGGCCGCGCTGCGGTTGCCGCCCATCCTGGAGCCCCGTGCCCTGCTGGACGGCTACCAGATCGTGCGCGAGCTGCACGGCAGCCACCGCAGCCACATCTACCTGGCCATCGACACCGACAGCGGGCAGAAGACGGTGCTCAAGACACCCTCCATCGACCTGCAGGACAACGCCGCCCGCCTCGACCGCTTTCTGATGGAAGAATGGATTGCGCGGCGCATTCACAGCCCCCATGTGCTGCGGCCCGCCCCCTCGGAACGCAAGCGCGGGTACCTTTACGTGGCGATGGAATACGTGCAGGGGCAAACCCTGGCCCAGTGGATGATTGACCACCCCAGGCCCGAACTGTCGGTGGTGCGCGACATCGTGGACCAGATCGCACGCGGCCTGCAGGCCTTTCACCGGATGGAGATGCTGCACCAGGACCTGCGGCCCGAGAACATCATGATCGACACCTCGGGCACCGTGAAGATCATCGACTTTGGCGCGGTCCACGTCGCCGGCCAGGCCGAGAACGCGGCGCCCGGTGCCGGCGACACCGTTCCGGGCACCTTGCAATACGCGGCCCCCGAGTACTTTCTGGGCGAGCCCGGCACGCCGCAATCGGACCTGTTCTCGCTCGGCGTGATCACCTACCAGATGCTCACCGGGCGGCAGCCCTATGGCACGCAGGTGGCCGGGATCCGCACCCGGGCGGCACTCAGGAAGCTGCACTACGCCAGCGCGCTCGATGAACACCGCGCCATTCCGGCCTGGATGGACGCCGTGCTGCGGCGTGCCGTCCACCCCAACCCGCTCAAAAGGCAGGAAGCCTTGTCCGAGTTCGTGCACGATCTGCGGCAGCCGAGTGCGGCCTACCTCGGTCGCGCCCGCCCGCCACTGTATGAGCGCAACCCGATGGTGTTCTGGCGCACCATGGCGCTCGTGCTGGGGGCCGTCGTGGTGGTGTTGCTGGCGGTGATTCAACACCTGCGCTGACACCAGCGCGCCCCGGCGCGGCACGGCTGCGCGCCCGCTCACGCCACCCTCCCGTCCTGGAGCGCCCCGATGCACCACGCTGGTGCCAACCATCTGCCCGTGACCCACCCGGATCGGCGCCAGATCGGTGCCAGGTGGCATGTGGGCTGGCACATGTATTGCGTTACCTGTGCGAAGGCCCCGGCAGGGGCCGGTGAACCCGGGGTGCAATGGCGCAGCCAGGGGCACACGGACGAAGGCGTCTGCACCTGCGGTTTCAAAACCTCGAAGCCGCAGGGTGTGGGCGCTTTTTTTTGCGATTTTCCTTGGGGGCTTCGATGAAAAATTTCAGACAAACGATGGGGGACCCAGCGGACTTGTCCCTGGCGTACGGGGCAGAGTCCCTTGTCGTGCGTTCCATGCAGGAAACCCCATCCACCTGCCCCTACTGCGGTGTAGGCTGTGGTGTGATCATCGAAAGCAACGGCCCGCAGATCACCGGCGTGCGTGGCGACCCGAACCACCCCGCCAACTTCGGCCGCCTGTGCACCAAGGGCTCCACCCTGCACCTCACCGCCACCAGCACCCTCACCCTGCAGACCCGCCTGCTGCAACCACAGCACCGCGCGCAACGCGGCGGCAAGCCGCAGCCGCTGCCATGGGATGCAGCACTGGCCATGGCGGCCGACCGATTCGCCACCACCGTCGCACAGCATGGCCCCGACGCCGTGGGCTTCTACGTCAGCGGCCAGCTGCTCACCGAGGACTACTACGTCTTCAACAAGCTGGCCAAGGGCCTGATAGCCACCAACAACATCGACACCAACTCGCGCCTGTGCATGAGCAGCGCCGTGGCCGGCTACAAAGCCACGCTGGGTGCCGATGCGCCGCCTGCCTGCTACGACGACGTGAACCACGCACAGTGCCTGTTCATCGTGGGCAGCAACGCGGCCTGGGCGCACCCCGTGCTGTTTCGCCGCATCGAAGACGCACGCGCCGCCAACCCGGGCATGAAGGTCATCGTGGCCGACCCGCGCCGCACCGACACGGCCGGCATGGCCGACCTGTTCCTGCCCCTCCAGCCCGGCAGCGACGTGATGCTGTTCAACGGCATGCTGCACCTGATGCTGTGGGAAGGCTGGGTGGATGCCAGCTACATCGCCGCGCACACCACGGGCTTTGACGCACTCAAGGCCCTGGTGCGCGAAGCCACGCCTGAGCGCGTGGCCCAGGTGTGCGGCATTTCGGTGGCCGACCTGACCACCGCCGCCCAGTGGTTTGCCACGGGAGCCACAGGCGACCCGCAGCGTCGCAAGGCCACTTTGAGCCTGTACTGCCAGGGCCTGAACCAGAGCAGCAGCGGCACCGCCAAGAACGCCGCACTCATCAACCTGCACCTGGCCACGGGCCAGATCGGCAAGCCCGGCGCCGGCCCCTTCAGCCTGACGGGCCAGCCCAACGCCATGGGCGGGCGCGAGGTGGGCGGCCTGGCCAATCTGCTCAGCGCGCACCGCGATCTGGCCAACCCGGCACACCGCGCCGAGGTGGCCGCGCTGTGGGGCGTGGCCGATGTGCCCAGCCAACCCGGCAAGACGGCCGTGGAAATGTTCCAGGCCGCCGCCGACGGCGAAATCAAGGCGCTGTGGATTGCCTGCACCAACCCCGCGCAGAGCATGCCCGACCAGGCCACCGTGCGCCGCGCCCTGCAGCGCGCCGAGTTCGTGGTGGTGCAGGAGGCTTTCGCCACCGCCGAAACCTGCGCATATGCCGACCTGCTGCTGCCCGCCACCACCTGGGGCGAAAAAACCGGCACGGTGACCAACAGCGAACGCCGCATCTCGCGCGTGCGCTCTGCCGTGCCCGCACCCGGCCAGGCGCGCCACGACTGGGCCATTGCGGTGCAATTTGCGCACCAGCTCGAGGCGCGGCTGCGCCCCGGCCAGCCCACGCTCTTCCCCTATGCGACCGACCACGCCGACGCAGGTGCCGAAGCGGTGTGGAACGAGCACCGCGAAAGTACGCGCGGGCGCGACCTCGACATCACGGGCCTGTCGTGGCAGATGCTCGAATCCCAAGGCCCACAACAGTGGCCGTGTCCTGCGGACCCGGCCGGCGGCGGCAATGTGGACGGCAACGCGACAGCGTTGCCGGCCCGACGGCGCGACATGGGCAAGCCGCGCCTGTATGAAGACGGTATCTTCCCCACCGCCGATGGCCGCGCCCGCTTTGCCGTTCATGCCTGGCAACCCCTGGCCGAGCCCCGCGAGTCGCGCTACCCCTTCAGCCTGACCACGGGCCGCCTGCGCGACCAGTGGCACGGCATGACGCGCACCGGCCAGCTCGGCCGCCTGTTCGGCCATGTGGCCGAGCCCAGCGTGCAGCTGCACCCGCAGGACATGGAGCGGCGCGGCCTGCACAACGGCGACCTGGTGCATGTGACCAGCAAGCGCGGCTCCATCGTGGTGCCCGTGCAGGCCGATGCCACGCTGGGCCTTTCGCAGGCCTTCATGGCCATGCACTGGGGCAGCGAATTCCTGAGCGGCTGCTCGTCCACCGGGGAGCGCCTGGCGGGTGTGAATGCGCTCACCACCTCGGCGTTCTGCCCCACATCCAAACAGCCCGAGCTGAAACACGCCGCGGTCAAGGTGCTCAAGGCCGAACTGCCCTGGATGCTGCTGGCCATGGCCTGGCTGCCGGCTGACAAGGCACAGCTGACACGCGAAGCCTTGTCCACGCTGATGGCGCAGTTCCCATTTGCCAGTTGCGTGCCCTTCAGCAACGCCACCCCGCTGGATGATCCGGGCCGCGAGCGCACCGGTGTCTTGGTGCGCGCCGCCGCGCACGAGGCACCGCCCGAAGCACTGGTCACGCAGATCGAAGCCCTGCTGGGCCTGGCGGGCGCGGACACGCTGCGCTATGCCGACAAGAAACGCGGCCAGCACCGCGCCGCGCGCCTGGCGCGCCAGGGCGAAACCACCACACTCGAAGGCGTGGTGCTGGCCGGCGATACCAGCGCCGAAGGCTGGCTCAAGACCCTGCTGCAAGAGGAACTGCCCGCGCAAACCTATGGCCGCCTGCTGCTGGTGCCCGGCGCCAAGGCCCCGGTCGCGGTGCAGTCGCGCGGCAAGCCGGTGTGCAGCTGCTTCAACGTGACGGACGCCGCCATCACGGCCGAGCTGGCGAAGTGCCACGGAACCGACGACGACCGGCTGGCCCAGCTGCAAGGCGCCCTGCGCTGCGGCACCCACTGCGGCTCGTGCGTGCCGGAGCTCAAGCGCATGGTGCGCAGCACGGGGCCACTGGCCGCCACGCCCGCTCCTGCACAGGCCGTCATATAACCAAAAGTTCGCTGGATTGCAGGAAAATAGCCGTCCACCCCACCACTACCGCACCAGGACTTGTGCAATAGGGCTCCGGCCAGGCATTTCGGCGCAGACAGTACAAGCGTACGGCAAGCCGAAATAACGACGCCGGAGCCCTATTTCACAAGTTCCGCCACCAAAAACCATGGGTATCAGCCAGTACATCAAGGAAATCGGCCGCGGCCCGCGTGGCTCCAAGCCCCTGACGCGCGAGCAGGCGGCCGATCTTTTCGGCCAGGTGCTCGATGGCACGGCCTCCGACCTGGAGATCGGCGCCTTCTGCCTGGCCATGCGCATCAAGGGTGAAACGCCCGAGGAAATGTGCGGCTTTCTCGACGCCACGCACAGCCGCATGGCGTTGCTGCCCGCCAGCGACCGCCCCCTGATCGTGCTGCCCAGCTACAACGGCGCGCGCAAGCTGCCCGTGCTCACCCCCCTGCTGGCGCTGCTGCTGGCACGCGAGGGCCTGCCCGTGCTGTTGCATGGCATGCGCACCGAGGCGCGCCGTACCCTGGCATCGGATGTGCTGCTGGCGCTGGGTGTTCCTGCGCTTACGGCTCCTGAAAAGATCGCCAATGGCCGCGTGGCCCACATCGAGACCCAGCACCTGCACGCCGGCCTGGCGCGCCTGCTGAAGGTGCGCGAGGTGGTGGGGCTGCGCAACGCGGGGCACAGCGCCGTGAAGCTGATGAACCCCTGCGCAGGCGCCGCCGTGGTGGTGACCAGCTACACCCATCCCGAGTATTACGAGATGCTGCAGGCCACCTTTGGCGCGCTGCACATGACCGCCCTGCTCTCGCGCGGCCTCGAAGGCGAAGTGGCGGCAGACCCGCGCCGCACGCCCCGCTACGACGCCTTTGCGGCCGGTGTGCACCAGCTGCTGCAAGAACAGCAACCCGGCACCGCAGCCGAGGTGCCCGGCCTGCCCACCGCGATTGACATCGACACCACGGCGCGCTACACCCGAGACGTACTGGACGGCCGCCTGCCCGTGCCGGCGGCGCTGGCGCAGCAGGTGGAACATATCTTGCATCTGGCTGCGCAAACCACACGGCCAACACCATGAAAACCACCCTCCCCCCCGCCAGCCCGCCGCCAGCCGCCTTCCAGGGAACCTGCACGCTGGTGGGCGCGGGCCCGGGCGACCCCGAGCTGCTCACCCTCAAGGCCCTCAAGGCCATCCAGGCGGCCACCGTGCTGCTGGTGGACGATCTGGTGAGCGACGCCATCGTGGCGCACGCATCGCCCACGGCGCGCATCGTTTATGTGGGCAAGCGCGGCGGCTGCCAAAGCACGCCGCAGGCCTTCATCGAAAAGCTGATGCTGATGGCCGTGAACGAGGGCGAGAACGTGGTGCGCCTCAAGGGTGGCGACCCGTTCATTTTTGGGCGCGGCGGCGAAGAGGTGGAGCACCTGCGTGCTGCGGGCGTGCGAGTCACCGTCATCAATGGCATCACCGCCGGCCTGGCAGGACTGACCGCGCTGGGCGCACCGCTCACCCACCGCGAGCATGCGCACGGCGTGGTGTTCGTCACCGGCCACGCCAAGCCCGGCGACGCCGGCATCGACTGGCGCCAGCTGGCCGCCACCGCGCGTGATGCCAAGCTGACCCTGGTGATCTACATGGGCGTGAGCGGCGCCGCGCACATCGAGCACGAGCTGCTCACCGGCCTGCCCGCCCACACGCCCGTCGCCATCATCCAGCACGCCAGCCTGCCCCACCAGCGCCACGCCGTGGCCACGCTGGGCACGCTGCAGGCCACCATCGCACGCGAAGGGCTGGCCAGCCCTTCCGTCATTGTGGTCGGCGATGTGGTGCGCGGCGTGGCGGCAGCGGCCCCGGCCGCCGCGGAGCGCCGGGTGGCAGGCTGAGGCTTTTTTCCTCCACGGGAACACCGGTGCCACGGAGCCGCAAGGGCGCGCGCAGTGCTAGCATCGCGGCCGCGTGGTGCACGGGTTGCCAACCACCGCGCAGAAAGTTCTGCCTTTGACTTCCCGCGTTGCGCACCCGGCTGTGGTGCTGGCCCTGTCCTTTCTCAGCGTGATTGCGCTGGGCACCATGTTGCTGATGCTGCCTTTCGCACACGCGCAGGCGGGTGAAAGCGCGCCATTTCTCACCGCGCTGTTCACCGCCACATCGGCTGTCTGCGTGACCGGGCTGGTGGTGGTGGACACGGGCACCTACTGGAGCGGCACGGGCCAGGCCGTCATCATGGGCCTGTTCCAGATCGGCGGCTTCGGCATGATGACCTCGGCCACGCTGATGGGCCTGTTGATCAGCGGGCAGATGCGCATCCGCACGCGGCTGCTGCTGCAGGCCGAAACCCACTCGCTGGCGCTGGGCGACGTGAAAAGCGTGGCCAAGCTCGTGCTCAAGGTGACGGTGGCCGTGGAACTGGCCATGGCCCTCGCGCTGTGGCTGCGGTTTGCACTGGGCTATGGCATGCCCTGGGGCGATGCGGCATGGCACGGACTGTTCCATTCCATCTCGGCGTTCAACAACGCGGGTTTTTCCACCTGGGGCAACAGCGTGATGGCGTACTCGGGCGACGCCCTGGTGCTGGTGCCGCTGATGCTGGCCATCGTGATCGGCGGCCTCGGGTTTCCGGTGCTGCACGAGCTGCTGGCCGAGCGCGGGCGCAAGCGGCCCATCTGGTCCATGCACACGGCCCTCACCGTGTGGGGCTCGCTGGCGCTGGTGGCGCTGGGCACCGGGGTCATCCTGCTCGCCGAGTTCGACAACCCCGGCACGCTGGGCCCCATGGGCTGGGCGCACAAGGCGCTGGTGGCGCTGTTCACCTCCGTCTCGGCACGCACGGCGGGCTTCAACGCCATCGACATCGGCGCGCTCACCACCGAATCGCTGGCGCTGCACTATGTGCTGATGTTCATTGGCGGCGGCAGCGCGGGCACGGCGGGGGGGGTGAAGGTGACCACCTTCTTCGTGCTGGTGTTGGTGGTGTGGAACGAGATCCGCGGCCACCGCGACGTGGAGTTCCGCGGCCGGCGCATCGCGGACTCGGTACAGCGCCAGGCCATCACCATCATGGTGCTCAGCGCGGCCGTCGTCTCGCTGGCCCTGTTGCTGATCCTGCCGCTGACGACGCTGCCCCTGGAAAAAGTGCTGTTCGAAGTGGTCTCCGCCTTTGGCACCGTGGGCCTGTCCACCGGCATCACGGCCGAGCTACCGCCCGGCGCCCAGTCCATCATCATTGCGCTGATGTTCGTTGGCCGCGTGGGCGTGGTCACGCTGGCCGTGGCCCTGGCCACGAACCAGATCCGCCGCAACTACCGATACCCCGAGGAGAAACCGATTGTTGGATAAATCCGTCAAACACCTGTCCGGCAGCGTGGTCGTCATCGGCCTGGGCCGCTTTGGAACGGGCGTGGCCAAATCGCTGGTGGAGCTGGGCCACGATGTGCTGGCCATCGAGCACGATGCCGATACGGTGCAGTCGCTGTCGCTGGTGCTGCCCCACGTGGTGCAGGGCGACGCCACCGACCTGGAAACCCTGCGCCAGCTGGCCGTGCCTGACTTCGCGCACGCGGTGGTGAGCATCGGTGGAAACCTGGAAGCGAGCGTACTCACCATCCTCAACCTGAGCCAGCTGGGCCTCAAGGACATCTGGGCCAAGGCCATCGACCCGCAGCACGGCCGCATCGCAGAGCGGGTGGGTGCGCACCACGTGGTGTACCCCGAGGCCGACATGGGCGAGCGCGTGGCCCACCTGGTCACCGGCAAGATGATCGACTTCATCGAGTTCGACGACGGCTTCGCCATCGCCAAGACCCGCGCGCCCATGGAAACGCACAACAAGCCCCTGTCGCAGTCCAACGTGCGCAAGCGCCATGGGATCACCGTGGTGGGCATCAAGCGGCGCCACGTCGACTTCATCTATGCCAAGGCCGAGACCGAGGTCAAGCCCGGCGATCACCTGATCGTGGCGGGCCCCACGCGGATGGTGGAACGCTTCGCTTCGCTGTACTGAGCGGCGCGAGCCGGCCGGCGTGTGCGCCACCATCGACGCCTTCGCGCAACCGGTGGCCAATGTGCTATCGGGGCGCACCAGCGAGATGGCCGGGCTCTCGCGGCAGGCCGTATCGCTGGCGGGGCGCTGCCGCAACGCGGCTTGCAAGCCGGTGAGGGCGGAGCCGGTCAGCCCTCTGTCGCCTCCCGCACCTGCTGGAAGCGCTCGGCCAGCTCCTTGCGCAGCGACTTGCGCAGCAGCGCCGCCTCCCAGCGGCGCCGCTCATCGGCGGTCACGGGCATGAGGGGCGGCACCGCCATGGGCTTGCGCGCCTCGTCCACCGCCACCATGGTGAAAAAGCAGCTGTTCACATGCCGCACCACCTGCGCGCGGATGTCTTCGGCCACCACCTTGATGCCCACTTCCATCGACGAACTGCCCGTGTAGTTGACGCTGGCCAGAAAGGTCACCAGCTCGCCCACATGGATGGGCTGCAGAAACATCACCTGGTCCACGCTCAGCGTGACCACGTAGCAGGCCGAAAAGCGGCTGGCGCAGGAATACGCCACCTGGTCGAGCAGCTTCAAGATGGCCCCGCCATGCACGTTGCCCGAAAAATTGGCCATGTCGGGAGACATCAGCACGGTCATGCTGAGCTGGTGGGAGGGGATGTTCATGCCGCCCATTGTCGCCCACCGCCGACCAAAATCGGCGGTCTGCGCAGCACCTACACTGCAGGCCATGCAGATGTTTGACGTGGTGATCGTGGGTGCCGGTGCTGCCGGCCTTTTTTGTGCCGGCCAGGCGGGCCAGCGTGGCCTCCAGGTGCTGCTCATCGACCACGCCGACCAGGTGGCCGAAAAAATCCGCATCTCGGGCGGCGGGCGCTGCAACTTCACCAACCGCGATCTCGACCCGCGCGCGCCGCACAGGCACTTCGTGGGCCAGAACCCGCAGTTCTGCCGCTCGGCGCTGTCGCGCTACACCCCGTCGGACTTCATCGCCCTGGTGCAAAAGCACGGCATCCCCTTCCATGAAAAGCACAAGGGCCAGCTGTTTGCCGACCGTTCGGCCGAAGACATCATTGCCATGCTGCTGGCCGAGTGCGCCGCCGGCGGGGTGACGCACTGGCAGCCTTGTGCCGTCAAAAACATCGTTTTCTCGGCCTATGGCGCAGATCCGTCCGGCGCTGGCAGCTATCACATCCATACCGATAGAGGCCCCGTGCAAGCGCGTTCGCTGGTGGTCGCCACCGGCGGCCTGTCGATCCCCAAGATCGGCGCCACCGACTTCGGCTACCGGCTGGCACAACAGTTCAGCATCCCGCTCATCGAGCGCCGCCCGGGCCTGGTGCCGCTGACCTTTGACGGCGCTCTCTGGGCGCCGTATGCACAGCTGTCTGGCCTGGCCCTGCCGGTGGAGATCAGCACCGGCAGCAAGAAGGAGCGCATGGTTTTCCACGAAGACCTGCTGTTCACCCACCGTGGCCTGTCGGGCCCGGCGGTGCTGCAAATTTCCAGCTACTGGCGCGAAGGCACGCCCCTGGCCATCAACCTGGCACCCGGCGTGGACCTGGGCGAGGCCCTGGCGACGGCAAAGAACCGCTCGAAAAAGCGCATCGCCAACGAACTGGCCACGCTGGCTCCAAGCCGCCTGGCCGATGCCTGGGCCCAGCGCGAGGCCGACTGGCAGCGCCCCATCAACGAAGCCTCGGACAAGGCCCTGGCCCGGCTGGCCGAGCAGCTGGCGCGCTGGGAGCTCACCCCCACCGGCACCGAGGGCTACAAGAAGGCCGAGGTCACGCTGGGCGGCGTGGACACGCGCGCACTGTCGCAGCAGACCCTGGAGTGCAAGACGCAGCCGGGGCTGTATTTCGTTGGCGAGGTGGTCGATGTGACGGGCTGGCTGGGCGGCTACAACTTCCAGTGGGCCTGGGCCAGTGCCCATGCGTGTGCGCAGGCGCTGGTTTCTGCCTCTTGATTTGCGCGCCGCAGTCGCTATAATGGCGGGCTTCGCTGGCAATGCCCCGTCGGCCAAATACTAGTTACAGACGGGGAAAACCGCCACGCATGGTCTTGAGGCCCGATCTCCCCAAGACCCTCTGTGGGCAACCTATTGGAAAACATTAGCTAATGACTACGATCCGCGTAAAAGAAAACGAACCCTTTGACGTTGCACTGCGCCGCTTCAAGCGCACCATTGAAAAGCTCGGCCTGCTGACCGACCTGCGCGCCCGCGAGTTCTACGAAAAGCCCACCGCCGAGCGCAAGCGCAAGAAGGCAGCCGCCGTGAAGCGCCACTACAAGCGCGTTCGCAGCATGCAACTGCCAAAAAAGCTGTACTAAGTACCGCTTCGGCACAGTCCCTCATACGGACAGCCGCCAAACCCGCGCTAGGGACGCCAAGCGCGGGTTTTTGTTTTTTCGGGTTTGCACAAAGCCCCTCTGGCGTCGTTGCAGCGCCTTGCCGTCGCGAGACTACTGTCTGCGGCGCTGACGCCTAGCCAGAGGGGCTTTGTGCAAACCCTCCGTCCCTGTCTGAAACCAAAAAAGGAAGCCGCCATGAGCCTCAAGGACCAGATCACCGAAGACATGAAGACCGCCATGCGCGCCAAGGACAGCGAGCGCCTGGGCACCATCCGCCTGCTGCAGGCCGCCATGAAGCAAAAGGAAGTGGACGAGCGCGTGGTGCTGGACGATGTGGCCATCGTCACCATCGTGGACAAGCTCATCAAGCAGCGCAAGGACAGCATCACCGCCTTTGAAGGCGCGAGCCGCCAGGACCTGGCCGACAAGGAGAAATCCGAAATGGCCGTACTGCAGGCCTACCTGCCCGAGCGCATGTCGGCCGAAGAAACCCTGGCCGCCGTCAAGGCCATCGTGGCCGAAGTGGGCGCCTCGGGCCCCGGCGACATGGGCAAGGTCATGGGCGTGGTCAAGACCCGCCTGGCCGGCAAGGCCGACATGGGCCAGGTGTCGGTCGCCGTGAAGGCGGCGCTGGCGGGCTGATCCCGATACCCACGCAAAACTACAGAAACATAAAAACAGTGGCACCTGGAGCTTGCGTGACAAGCGCCAGGTGCTATTTTTTCCTGATTCGCCACAGCGCAGCCGGGCTTTCGCAGACGGCCGTCTCGCGCATCTGGCGCGCCTTCGGCTTGCAGCCGCATCGCCAGGAGACATTCAAACTGTCTGCCGATCCGATGTTCGTCGAGAAGGTGCGCGACATCGTCGGCCTCTACATGGATCCGCCTTTGATGGCCATGGTGCTGTGCGTGGACGAGAAGAGTCAGATCCAGGCGCTTGATCGCACGCAGCCCTTGCTGCCCCTTGCGCCCGGCATTGCCGAGCGGCACACCCATGACTACGAGCGTCATGGTACGACCACGCTGTTTGCAGCCCTGGATATCGCCACGGGAGCGGTCATCGGCGAGATGCACCGTCGCCACCGCAGCAGCGAATTCCTGCAGTTCCTACGAACCGTTGAAGCCAGAGTGCCAGCGGTGCTGGATATCCACCTGGTCATGGACAACTACGGCACACACAAGACGGCGTCGATCAGATCATGGCTGGCCCGTCATCCGCGCATTCACGTGCACTTCACGCCGACCTCGGCGTCATGGCTCAATCAGGTTGAGCGCTGGTTCGCAACGCTCACGCAACGCTGCATTCGCCGCGGCACACATCGCTCCACACGACAACTTGAGCAGGCGATCCGGGAGTACCTCGACATCAATAACGCCAAGCCGAAGCCTTTCGTTTGGTCCAAGACCGCCGATGACATCCTCGCCAGCATTGAGAGGTTTTGTCTGCGAACTTCTAACTCACCACACTAGTCTGTGAAACAGTAAACGCGATAGCTCGGCACAAATGCTCCCTGACGGAGAGGCTTGCTGCAGTCGCCTTTTCTACCCTTCACCTTGCCACTGGCTTCGATCGTCAAGTCAATTGCCAGCAGATCATTTTCCTGACATCGTCGCTCATTCCAGCCACGCGCGGCTGGACTTGCCAATATGCGCCGCCAGTGCCCCCAGCGCCGGCACAAAGCGCATTTGCAGTTCTGCAGGCGCCACGGCGGCTTTCGGGAACACCATGTTGAGCACACCGAGCAGACGCTCTCCGCTGCGCAGCGGCACAGCCACCGCCGCAAAGTGCTGCTCGCGAACCCACTCGCCATCGTTGTAGGCATAACCCCGCTGCTGCGTTTCGCGCACTGCCTCGGCTACCGCAGCCCGGTCCCTTGCCATCACTCCGATCCAGTCATCGCGCTGGCCAAGCATCGACAGCAGGGCCTCGCGCTGCTCCTCCGAGCATGCCGCAAGATAGGCCCGCCCCAGCGCCGTCACAAACACCGGCATCTTCTCGCCGATCATGGCGCGGTGCTGCGACAGCGCGCTGAATCGGTGGGTTGACTCGCGCACCACCATGAAGCCTGACTCCATCGTGCCCAGATCGCAGGGCCACAGCAGCTTGCGCACCGAGGCGCGCATCAACGGCGCTGCAACCTGCTCCACCCATGCCTCGTCCTCAAATCCCTCGCTAAGGCGACGCACCTCAAACGTGAGGTAGTACTGCCCTTCACGTTCACCGCGTCGCACAAAACCCTCGGTGCGCAAGGTTTCCAGCAGCCGCTTGACGGTGGTGCGATGCATGCCGCAGACCTCGGCCAATTCAGTCGTTGTGGCCATGCCGCCCGAGGCGCTGTTGAGTGCCTTGAGCACATCCAGCCCACGCGCCAGGCTGCGCACATCTTTGTATTGGGATTCAACGGCCACAGGCCTGTGTTGCGGCATGGATCGATCTCCAAAACGATGGTTGGCGGCGAAAAACGGGGCACACCATGCAAAACAAGGGATAACCCCAGTATTTGGGTGCACCAGGTGCACGCAGTTTACGCTTTGATCTAGCGCAAACACAATCGCTTCAACTTGCGCTAGCCGTCCCCTGCGTTCATGACGCAAGCCACCGGGCTTCAGGTCCCGTGTGTTTCAACCGTTACATCCACAGGAGCAAGGCCCATGGCCACGAAAGTCCACAAGACAACCGCCGAATTCGATGTCGACGTCATCATCGTCGGTGCAGGCCCCGTCGGCCTGACCATTGCCAACACGCTCGGCGTGGCCGGCGTACCTTCGCTGTTGATCGAAAAGCTCGACAAGATCATCGACTACCCGCGCGCAATCGGAATCGACGACGAGTCCTTGCGCACGCTGCAGACTGCGGGCCTGGTGGACCAGGTGCAGGCGCACATCACACCTGACCACTGGATGCGCTTTTTTACTGCCAGCGGCAAGTGCTTCGCATCCATCGAACCGCGCACCGACGAGTTCGGCTGGTCGCGCCGCAATGCGTTCATTCAGCCACAGGTGGATGAAATCCTGTACCGGGGCCTGCAGCGCTTCAAAGACACACGGGTTCTGTTTGAGCAGTCGGTCACCGACATCACTCAGGACGCCGAGGGCGTCACGCTCACGCTCGAAGACAGCAAGGGCCAACCGCGCACCTTGCGCGCACGCTATGTGGTGGCATGCGACGGCGGCAACAGCTTCATCCGCCGCGCACTCAACGTGCCATTTGAAGGCCGCACCAAGCCCAACCAGTGGATTGTGGTCGATGTACGCAACGACCCGCTGGGAACGCCCCACATTGACATGCATTGCGACCCCGAGCGCCCTTACGTTTCGGCGGCACTTCCGCACGGCATACGCCGCTTTGAATTCATGGTGATGCCCGGAGAGACCGAAGAAGAACTCTCCAAGCCCGAGAACCTGGCCAAGCTCATGCGCAAGGTCGTCGCCGATCCGGACAGTGTGGATTACATCCGCAAGCGCGTCTACACCCACAACGCCCGCCTGGCCTCCACCTTCCGCGTGGACCGGGTGCTGCTGGCCGGTGACGCTGCACACATCATGCCGGTGTGGCAGGGCCAGGGCTACAACAGCGGCATGCGCGATGCCAGCAACCTCGCATGGAAACTCGCCTGGGTTGCCAAGGGCCTCGCCGGCGACGCCCTGCTGGACACCTATGGCGACGAGCGCCGTGACCACGCCCGCTCGATGATCCACCTGTCCGAGGTGGCTGGCGACATCTTCGCCCCCGAAAGCCACACCGCCGCCAAGGTTCGCGACACCGTGATGCTGGCTCTCAACGCCGTGCCGCCGGTCAAGCAGTACTTTGCAGAAATGCGCTTCAAGCCCATGCCCCGCTACGAGCGCGGCGTGGTGGTGTTGCCCGAAAAAGGCGAGAGCCAATCCATCCTGGGAGGTTTGCTCAACCGCTCGGGCGACCACCCGCTGGGCCGCCTTCTGGGCCTGATGGCCGAGAAGAAGGAATCGCCCCTGGGCCGCCTTCTCAATGGCTTTGAGGTGCCGCTGGAGACGCCCGTAGGCCGCATGTTCATCCAGCCGCGCGTGACCACCGAAACCGGGGAAACCGTGCGCCTGGATGACGTGATCGGCCTGAACTTTGCCATCCTGGCCTGGGGCACCGATCCCACTTTCAACCTGAGCAAAGAGGCTCGCGCCTTCTGGGATCGCCTGGGCGCGAAATTCATCACCGTCAAACCCCAGGTGCAAATGGCGCACAGCAACGATGCCCGCACAGGCGTTATCACGCTGGGCGACACCCAGGGCCGCATCAAGGAATGGTTTGGCAAGCAAAACAAATCCATTGTGTTCGTGCGCCCAGATCGGTTTGTGGCGGCCCTGTGCTCACCCCAGGAAGTCTCTGCCGTCACAACAGCCCTGTCCCGCAAACTCGCAACGCCCCTGGAGGCCTGAATGCCCAGCATTGCACCCCGTGCCTTTCTGGGCATGTCGCACTCGCCCTTGCTCGGACTCAACGAGATCAGCCCCGACGCCAAGGCCTCGCTCGACGCTGCGCTAGAGCAGGCGCGCGCCCAGGTACACGCTTTCAAGCCCGAATTGGTGGTGCTGCTGGGCCCCGATCACTACAACGGCTTTTTCAACGCGCTGATGCCACCGTTCTGCATTGGCAGTGCGGCCACTTCGGTGGGTGACTACCTCACGCCGCCCGGCGCCCTGAACACTGACGAAGCCGCCGCCCTTGCGATGACCACGCACCTGATGGACAACGGCTTTGACATCGCCCTGTCGCGCCGCATGCAGGTGGATCACGGCTTTGCGCAGGCCCTGCAGTTCCTGTGGGGCGGCCTGGACACCCCCTCCGTGGTGCCGATCTTCATGAACGCCGTGGCCCAGCCCGGCATTCCGCGCTTGGCACGCTGCCAGCAGCTGGGCGAGGCCATTGGCCAGTTTCTAGACACCCTGCCGCACCGCACCCTGGTGATCGGCTCGGGCGGGCTGTCGCACGAGCCCCCCGTTCCCACGCTGGCCCACCCCGATGCGGCCGTGCGTGAACGCATCACCATCAGGCGCGAGCCCACCGCGGCCGAGCGCGAAGCCAAGACAGCGCGCGTTATGGCCGCGGGCGTGGCTTTGGCGCGCGGCGATTCCAGCATGAAGCCGCTGAACCCGGCCTGGGACCGGCACTGGATGGACGCACTGGAGCGTGGTGCTTTCAGCGAACTGACTGCCATGACCGAAGACTCCATCGAGCAGCAGGCCGGTCTGTCGGCCCACGAGTCCAAGACCTGGCTGATCGCCCGCGCCGCCCTGCCCGCCCGGCCCATACCCTGCACGCTGCGCCATTACCAGGCCCTGCCCGCACTGATTGCGGGCTATGGCGTGCTGTTCCAGCACACCGCCTAAACACCACAAGCAATCTTCGAGGAACCAGATGACCACCACTGAACAGATCAACGCCTGGGCCGAGCGCCTGCGCGCAGCAGAGCAGACTGCGACCCCGATCGCGCCGCTGCGCGAGGAAATCACCCAAGCGGACGACGCCTACGCCGTGCAACTGGCCAATGTGCGCCATGCGCAGGCACAGGGTCGCCGTATCGTGGGCCGCAAGGTCGGCCTGACCTCGCCCGCCGTGCAAAAGCAGCTCGGTGTGGACCAGCCCGACTTTGGCACCCTGTTTGCCGACATGGTCTATGGCGACGACGAGGAAATTCCCTGGGCGCGCACCCTGCAGCCCAAGGTCGAAGCCGAAGTGGCCCTGGTGCTGGAGCGCGACCTCGACCTGACCGACGCCACGCTGGTGGACGTGATCAACGCCACTGCCTACGTGCTGCCCGCCATTGAGATCGTGGGCAGCCGCATCGCGAACTGGAACATAAAGTTCATCGACACCGTGGCGGACAACGCCTCCAGCGGGCTCATCGTGCTGGGCGCCGTGCCCACGCGCCTGAACGCGCTCGACCTCAAGCTGTGCGAGATGACCACCGAGCGCGCCGGCGCCGTGGTGTCGCAAGGCCAGGGCCGTGCCTGTCTGGGCCACCCGCTCAATGCCGCCGTATGGCTGGCGCGCAAGCTGGCCACTCTGGGCCAGCCCCTGCGCGCGGGCGACCTGGTGATGACCGGCGCACTCGGCCCCATGGTGGCGGTGCAGCCTGGAGATGCCTTCGAGGCGCGCATCAGCGGCGTCGGCACGGTGCGTACCTGCTTCGGTCACTGATCCAGCACCCGCACGCCCTTCTTTCCAAATCCTGTTCTGAAAGCCAACCTCATGCTGCTTCGTCGCACCCTCCTTGCTGCCCTGTCGGCCACCGTTGTTACGGGCATGGCCCATGCCCAGGCACCTGCATTCCCGTCACGCACCGTGACCCTTGTCGTGCCGTTTCCAGCAGGCGGCATCACCGACACCATCTCCCGCGCCCTCGCCCAGAAGATGACCGACTCGCTGGGCAAACCCGTGATCGTGGACAACAAGCCCGGTGGCGGCGGCCAGATCGCGGCCAACCAGGTCAAGCAGGCCGAGGCCGACGGCCACACCATCTACGTGGGTGCCACCGAGATGTTCGCCATCAACCCCACGCTGTACCGCAAGTTTTCGTACGACCCGATCAAGGACTTCGCCCCCGTCACCTCGCTGATTTCCTCGCCGCTGGTGCTGGTGGTGCCCAGCAACAGCCCAACCAACGCGATGGCCGATCTGGTGCAGCAATCCAAAACCCGCAAGGAGGGGCTGAACTTTGCCTCGCAGGGCATGGGCTCCATCGGCCACCTGCTGGGCGAGCTGTTCCGTGGCAAGACGGCGGGCAACTTCCACCACGTGGCCTACAAAGGCTCCGCCCCCGCGCTGCAGGACGTGATGAGCGGCCAGGTCGACATGATGTTCGACCCCATCATCAGCACGGGCCCGCTGATCGCCGGCAAAAAGCTCAAACCCCTGGCCATCGCCGCCACCAAGCGCTCGGCCCAACTGCCCGACGTGCCCACCCTGGGTGAGCTGGGCATCCAGGGCGTTGATGCCGGCGTGTGGTTTGGCGCCGTGGTCAAGGCCGGAACGCCCGCACAGACGATTGCCAAGCTCAACGAAGCCTTCCTGAAGGCCCTGAACGAGCCCGACATCCAAAAGCGCTTTGCCGAACAAGGCATGCAGGCCTTCCCCTCGACCCCCGCACAGTTCGGCAGCTTCATCCAGTCGGAAGTCGCACGCTGGGCACCGCTGATCAAGGCCAGCGGCGTCACCATCGAATAAAGGCCATCCCATGACCCGCAAACTCAAAGCCGCCATCATCGGCAGTGGCAACATCGGCACCGATCTGATGATCAAGATCCTGCGCCACGGCCAGCACATCGAGATGGGCGCCATGGTCGGCATCGACGCCGCCTCCGACGGCCTGGCCCGTGCCGCCCGCATGGGCGTGGCCACCACGCACGAAGGCGTGGCCGGTCTCACGCGCATGCCCCAGTTCGCCGACATCGACGTGGTGTTCGATGCCACCTCGGCGTCGGCCCATGTCCAGAACGATGCCTTCTTGCGCGGCCTCAAGCCCGGCATCCGCCTGATCGACCTCACGCCCGCGGCCATCGGCCCCTACTGCATCCCGGTGGTCAACGGGGAAGACCACCTGGACGCACTGAACGTGAACATGGTCACCTGCGGTGGCCAGGCCACCATCCCCATGGTCGCCGCCGTCTCGCGCGTGGCCAAGGTGCAGTACGGCGAAATCGTCGCCAGCATCTCCAGCAAGAGCGCCGGCCCCGGCACCCGCGCCAACATCGACGAATTCACCGAAACCACCTCCAAGGCCATCGAGGTGGTGGGTGGCGCCGCCAAGGGCAAGGCCATCATCGTTTTGAACCCGGCCGAGCCGCCGCTGATCATGCGCGACACGGTCTACACGCTCTCCGACAGGGCCGATGAAACCGCCATTGCTGATTCCATCGAGCGCATGGCCGCCGCCGTGCAGGCCTATGTGCCGGGCTACCGCCTCAAGCAAAAGGTGCAGTTCGACCGCATCGAGGGCCTGGACATCCCCGGCGTGGGCCACAACCTCAGCGGCCTCAAGACCTCTGTGTTCCTGGAGGTGGAGGGCGCAGCCCACTACCTGCCCGCCTATGCCGGCAACCTGGACATCATGACCAGCGCCGCCCTGCGCACCGCCGAGCACATGGCCCGGCGCATCCTGGCCGCTGCTGGCGCAGCCACCGCCGTGGCCGCCTGAAGGAGAACCCCATGAGCACCCCTGTTTCCAAGAAGATCTACATCTCCGACGTGACGCTGCGCGACGGCAGCCACGCCATTCGCCACCAGTACAGCGTGGTCCAGGCCATGCAGATCGCCAAGGCGCTGGACGACGCCCGGGTCGATTCCATCGAAGTCGCCCATGGTGACGGCCTGCAAGGCGGCAGCTTCAACTACGGCTTTGGCGCCCACACCGATGTGGAGTGGATCGCGGCCGTGGCCAGCGTGGTCAAGCACGCAAAAATAGCCACGCTGCTCTTGCCGGGCATTGGCACCGTGCACGATCTGAAGGCGGCCTATGACGCTGGCGCGCGCATCGTGCGCGTGGCCACGCACTGCACCGAAGCCGACATCTCCAAACAGCACATCGAATACGCCCGCCACCTGGGCATGGAAGCCGTGGGCTTTCTGATGATGAGCCACATGCAGACGCCCCAGGGCCTGGCCCAGCAGGCCAAGCTGATGGAAAGCTACGGCGCCACCGTGTGCTATGTGGTCGATTCAGGCGGCGCGCTCTCCATGAACGACGTGCGCGACCGCTTCCGCGCCTTCAAGGATGCGCTCAAGCCCGAGACGCAGACCGGCATGCACGCCCACCACAACCTGAGCCTGGGCGTGGCCAACTCCATCGTCGCCGTGGAAGAAGGCTGCGACCGCGTGGACGCCAGCCTGGCCGGCATGGGCGCGGGTGCGGGCAATGCGCCGCTGGAAGTGTTCATTGCAGCGGCGGACCGCATGGGCTGGAGCCATGGCACCGACCTGTACCAGTTGATGGATGCGGCCGACGACATCGTGCGCCCGCTGCAGGATCGCCCGGTGCGCGTGGACCGCGAAACCCTGGCGCTCGGCTATGCGGGGGTGTACAGCAGCTTCCTGCGCCATTCGGAAGTGGCCGCCCAAAAATATGGCCTCAAGGCCGTGGACATTCTGGTCGAACTGGGCAAGCGGCGCATGGTGGGCGGGCAGGAGGACATGATCGTGGATGTGGCGCTGGATCTGCTCAAGGCCCGCGAGCATGAGCGCATGCATGCGATGCCGGTGATGAGCGAAGCGGGCTGAGGCACCGCACTGCTGCTTGCAGGCTGATGGGGCATATTTTGATGCCAAATCGGCCTAACGCGCCTGTCAAAAAAGCGCCATAAGCTATCTTTTTAATAGCAAAATATCATCCCATGCCAGGAGTTCCCATGACTGCCACCATCCCCACCATCACCGAAACCGCCACCAGCAAGTTCGTCCGCATCCAAGAGGGCGATCTGAACTTGCAACTGCACTACAACGACGTCGGTCAGGGCGCCGAGACGGTTGTCATGCTGCATGGCTCTGGCCCCGGCGCCAGCGGCTGGGCCAACTTCAACCGAAACATCGAGCCATTTGTGAACGCGGGCTACCGCGTGATTCTGATGGACTGCCCCGGCTGGAGCAAAAGCGACCCCATCATCAACACCGGCTCGCGCTCAGAGTTGAACGCCCGCGCCTTGAAGGGCCTGCTGGATGCCATCGGCCTCGACAAAGTCCATATCGTCGGCAACTCGATGGGCGCGCACAGCACCGTGGCGTTTGCGCTGGCCCACCCCGAGCGCGTGGGCAAGTTGATCCTGATGGGCGGCGGCACCGGCGGCCCCAGCCAGTTTGTGCCCATGCCCACCGAAGGCATCAAGCTGATCGGCGCGCTCTACCGCGACCCGACGATTGAAAACCTCAAGCGCATGATGAATGTGTTTGTGTACGACGCAAGCCACCTGACCGACGAACTGTTCCAGGCGCGCCTCGACAACATGCTGGCCCGCGGTGATCACCTGGAAAACTTCGTCAAGAGCAGCACGGCCAACCCCAAGCAGTTCCCCGATCTGGGCCACCGCCTGGGCGAGATCTCGGCCAACACGCTGGTCATCTGGGGGCGTGACGACCGCTTTGTGCCCCTGGACGTGGGCCTGCGCCTGCTGTGGGGCATGCAAAACGCGCAGCTGCACGTCTTCAACCGCTGTGGCCACTGGGCCCAGTGGGAGCATGCCGACAGCTTCAACCGGCTGGTGCTGGACTTTCTCACGCACTGAGCGGCGTTACCACTCCCTCACCGGCTCACTGTTGACTGGCCGTCCTCCAGCCTTGAAGCGAAATCTGCCGGTGTAGTTGACTCAGCTCCCCGCCACCTTCATGCGGTTGACCAGGATGGAGCCCACGGTCTTGGCGCCGTAGTTGTAAGCATCGGCGCCCACGGCCTCGATGCCCTTGAGCATGTCCTTGAGGTTGCCCGCGATGGTGATCTCGTGCACGGGGAAGGCGATCTTGCCGTTCTCCACCCAGAAGCCGCTGGCGCCGCGCGAGTAGTCGCCCGTCACGTAGTTCACGCCCTGGCCCATCAGCTCCACCACAAACAGGCCCGTGCCCAGCTTTTGCAGCATGGCATCGAGGTTGTCGCCGGCCTGCGTGAGGCGCGAGGTCATCACCAGGTTGTGCGAGCCACCGGCATTGCCCGTGGTCTTCATGCCCAGCTTGCGCGCCGAGTAGCTGGACAGGAAATAGCCCTGCACCCGCCCGCCCTGCACCACCTTGCGCGGGGCCACGCGCACGCCTTCTTCGTCAAAGGGCGAGCTGCCCTTGCCACGCAGCACGAACGGGTCTTCCAGAATGTCGATGTGCTTGGGAAACACCATCTTGCCCAGCGAATCGAGCAAGAAGCTGCTCTTGCGGTAGAGCGAGCCGCCACTCACGGCCTGCACAAAACCGCCCAGCAGGCCCGCCGCCAGGGACGATTCAAACAGCACCGGGCATTGCGTGGTGGGAATCTTGCGGCTGCCCAGGCGGGCGAGCGCGCGCTGGGCGGCATAGCGGCCCACGGCCTCGGGCGAGGCCAGTTCGGCCGCGCTGCGCATGGAGCTGTACCAGGCATCGCGCTGCATCTCGGCATTGCGGCCGGGCAGCGAGGCGATGGGGGACACCGAAAAGCTGTGGCGCGAGCTGGCATAGCCACCGCGAAAGCCCCGCGTGTGCGCGCTGAAGAAATGGCTTTGCTGTGCCGACACGCCGGCGCCTTCGCTGTTGGTGATGCGGCGGTGGGTTTGGAGGGCAGCGGCCTCGCACGCCATGGCCAGTTGCGCTGCCTCTTCGCTGGTGACGGCCCAGGGATGGAACAGGTCGAGGTCGCGGTGCGTATCGGCCGGTGCAATATCGGCCTCGTCGGGCAGACCGGCCATGGGGTCTTCGGCGGTGAAGCGGGCGATGTCGTAGGCGGCCTGCACGGTCTGCTCGACGGCCTTGTCCGAGAAATCGGAGGTGCTGGCATTGCCACGGCGGTGGCCGATGTACACCGTCACGCCCAGCGACTTGTCACGGTTGCGCTCCACGTTCTCCAGCTCGCCCTTGCGCACGCTGACCGACAGGCCACAACCCTCGGAGGCCTCGGCGCCTGCGTCGGTGGCGCCCAGTTTTCTGGCATGCGCCAAAGCACGGTCCACCAGGTCTTCAAAGAACGAGCGGCTGTAGCTGAAGCCGCGCTCCGGAGCGGGCGAAATCGCGGCGGCTGGGGCGGAGGCCGCAGCGCCAGTGGCGCGGGAGGCGCGTTGGGTGGGTTTGTTCATAGCGGCGGCTATGATACTTGCCGCTGTGGTGCGCGCTGCGCCACCTCTCTCTTTGCCCCCACCCATGTCACGCAAACCCAAAAAAGGCTACTTTGTGCGAGGCCAGTTCGTTGCCGAAGGCAGCGAAATGGACATTCAGCTCAAGGCCGAACTCAAAGGCACGCCCGATGCCAGCCGCACCGATCTCAAGCGCGAAAGCGACGAGCTGCAAGACCTGGGCAAGGAGTTGCTGAGCCTGCGCGCTGACCTGTTCGACGCCGTGGGCCTGCCCGACAAACTGGTGGAGGCGCTGGCCGAGGCCCGGCGCATCACCAACTTCGAGGGCAAGCGCCGCCAGATGCAGTACGTGGGCAAGCTCATGCGCAAGCTCGAACCCGAGCGGGTGCAGGCCGCCCGCCAGGCACTGGAAGAGCAGCACAAGGGCTCGGCCAGCGAAAAACTGGCGCTGCACCTGGCCGAGCACTGGCGCGACCGGCTGATTGCCGACGACGCAGCCCTGGCCCCCTGGATGGCCGAGCACCCCGACACCGACACCCAGCAACTGCGCGCCCTGATCCGCCAGGCGCGCAAGGATGCCACGCCAGCCGGCAAGACCGCCAACGTGCAGGTCTCCGAGGGCCTGGCCCCGCGCAAGGGCCGGGCCTACCGCGAGCTGTTCCAGCTGGTGCGCGAGCACCTCGGCGGCGCGGCCGGCCCCGACGAGCAGCCCGAGGAGGACACGCACGATGACTGAAGCCATCCACGACCCGGTCAAGATCGGCATCGTCTCGATCAGCGACCGCGCCAGCACCGGCGTGTATGAAGACAAGGGCCTTCCGGCCCTGCAGGACTGGCTGACCCGCGCCCTGCGCAACCCCATCACCTTCGAGCCGCGCCTGATCCCCGACGAGCAGGACACCATCAGCGCCACGCTGATCGCCCTGGTCAACGCGGGCTGCAGCCTGGTGCTGACCACCGGCGGCACGGGCCCGGCCCTGCGCGACGTGACGCCCGAGGCCACGCTGGCCGTGGCGCACAAGGAAATGCCCGGCTTTGGCGAGCAGATGCGCCAGATCAGCCTGAAGTTCGTGCCCACCGCCATCCTGTCGCGGCAGGTGGCCGTGGTGCGCGAGCAAAGCCTCATCATCAACCTGCCCGGCCAGCCCAAGGCGATTGCCGAAACGCTGGAAGGCCTGAAGGATGCGGAGGGCCAACAACTCGTACCCGGCATCTTTGCGGCCGTGCCCTACTGCATCGACCTGATCGGCGGGCCGTATCTGGAAACGCACGATGAGGTCTGCAAGGCGTTCCGGCCCAAGAACGCCATCCGGCCTGCCCGCATCTGACCTCAAGCCAGATCAGCCCGTAGCCCTTCATTCATAAATGCAGACAGCTATCAGTTTTGCTGCATTGGGAGGAAGCAACACGGCGCCAGCTGCCGCCGCTTCTTGATCTGGGACAAGCCCGCCCACCTCCATCACCCAACTGGCACCATTGCGATATAGCCTCGGCAGGTTGTTCAACCCCAGCCTCCAAGGAAACCGCCATGCCTTCCATGATGAAAGCCGCCGTGTTCGTCGAACCCGGCCGCATCGAGCTGACCGACAAACCCATCCCCGACGTGGGCCCCAACGACGCGCTGATCCGCATCACCACCACCACGATCTGCGGCACCGACGTGCACATCCTCAAGGGCGAATACCCGGTGGCCAAGGGCCTGACCGTGGGGCACGAGCCCGTGGGCGTGATCGAGAAGCTGGGCAGCGCGGTGCAGGGCTACACCGAGGGCCAGCGCGTGATTGCCGGCGCCATCTGCCCCAATTTCAACAGCTACGCGGCGCAAGACGGCTACCCCAGCCAGGACGGCAGCTACCTGGTGCCGCAAGGCCTGTGCGGCTGCCACGGCTACAAGGCCACGGCCGGCTGGCGCTTTGGCAACCTGATCGACGGCACCCAGGCCGAGTACGTGCTGGTGCCCGATGCCCAGGCCAACCTGGCCCCGATTCCCGATGGCCTGACCGATGAGCAGGTGCTGATGTGCCCGGACATCATGTCCACCGGCTTCAAGGGCGCCGAAAACGCCAACATCCGCATCGGCGACACCGTGGTGGTGTTTGCGCAGGGGCCCATTGGCCTGTGCGCCACGGCGGGCGCACGCCTGCTGGGGGCCACCACCATCATCGCCGTGGATGGCAACGACCACCGCCTGGGCATCGCCAAGAAAATGGGCGCCGACGTGACGCTGAATTTCCGCAACGTGGACGTGGTCGATGAGGTGATGCAGCTCACCGGCGGCAAGGGCGCCGACAGCTCCATCGAGGCACTGGGCACGCAGGCCACCTTTGCCCAGGCCATGAAGGTGCTCAAGCCCGGCGGCACGCTGTCGAGCCTGGGCGTGTACTCGGAAGACCTGTCGATCCCGCTGGCGCAGTTTGCGGCGGGCCTGGGCGACCACACCATCCGCACCGCGCTGTGCCCCGGCGGCAAGGAGCGCATGCGCCGCCTGATGAACGTGATTGCCGCCAACCGCCTGGACCTGGGTGTGCTGGTGACGCACCAGCGCAAGCTCGACGACATCGTCGAGGCCTACGACCTGTTTGCCCACCAGCGCGATGGCGTGCTCAAGATTGCGATCAAGCCGTTCTGAACGGCCTGCTCTCTGAATTTGGAGAAAATTGGCCTCCAGCGCTTATCCATCCAGTGCTGGCAGGTGTAAAAAAAGAAGCACGCCAATGGCGTGCTTCTTTTTTGCGCGGCCGGCTGCGGCTACTTGCCCACGAGGTCGCTCAGCTTGCCCGCCTCGAACTGCTCCTTGAGCGCCGCATCGTCGGGCACGCAATCGCCCGTCTTGACGCACTCCGACAGCTTTTCGATGGCCTGCCACAGCAGTGCGATCTGGTGCTCTTGCGAGGAGGCGTTGTCGATCAGGCCGCGCATGGCCTGCGAGAGCGGGTCGTCCTCTTGCGTGATGCCGTAGGCCGTGAACTTGCGCGGCTGCTGCGGCTCGGTCACGTCGGCGCTCTGGCCTTCCTTGGACGGGATGATGCGTGCCGGAATGCCCACCGCCGTGGCGCCCGCGGGCACGGGCTTGATGACCACGGCGTTGCTGCCGATCTTGGCGCCATCGCCCACCTCGAAACCGCCCAGCACCTTGGCGCCGGCGCTCACCACCACATCGCGGCCCAGCGTGGGATGGCGCTTGGCCCCCTTGTACAGCGAGGTACCGCCGAGCGTGACGCCCTGGTAGATGGTGCAGCCGTCGCCGATTTCAGCCGTCTCGCCCACCACCACGCCCATGGCGTGGTCGAAGAAAACACGCTCGCCGATCTTGGCGCCGGGGTGGATCTCGATGCCGGTGAACCAGCGTGCAAAGTGCGAGATGAAGCGACCCAGCCATTTGAGGCCATGGTGCCAGCACCAGTGGGCCGGGCGGTGCAGCCAGATCGCGTGCAGGCCCGGATAACAGGTGACCACCTCCCACGTGCTGCGCGCGGCAGGATCGCGGTCGAGGATGCACTGGATATCGGAGCGCAGACGGGCAAGCATGGTTGTTATGGTTATTTGTAAATGGAAAACGCAGTCTATCGTTTCGCTTGTGCCGTCTCGATCATGGCTTTGGCGACACCACGCAGGATGTGGATTTCTTCCGGGCTCAGTTGCGCACGGTTGAAAAGCTGGTTCAGCCGCGGCATGAGCTTCTTGGGCGCGGCGGGGTCGAGAAAACCAATGCCGGTGAGCGCCCGCTCCCAGTGGGCCAGCATGCCGGCCACCTGGGCGGCATCGGCCTGCACGCGGGCCGGCGTGGCCTCCTGCACCGCAAACCCGCCCAGCGCCTGGCGCCACTCGTAGGCAATCACCTGGATGGCGGCGCCCAGGTTGAGCGAGCCAAAACCCGGGTTGGTCGGGATGGAGAGCGCCACATGGCAGCGGTACACATCCTCGTTGGCCATGCCGAAGCGTTCGGAGCCAAACAGAAAGGCCACGCCCGACTCGGCCGTCGCAGCGGTCGGTTTTGAAGAATTTTCGACCTCCAGCGCTTGTCCATCCCTCGCTGAAAGCGCTCTTTTCAAGAGCCTTTCAAAGTGCGCGCGGGGGCTGGCCGTGGGCGGGCCAAAGTCGCGCGGCGTCATGGCGGTCGCGCACAGGTGGCTGATGCCATCGAGGGCTTCATCGAGCGTGGCGACGATGCGCGCGTTTTCCAGCACATCGAGGGCGCCGCTGGCACGCTGGATGGTTTCCTCGCGCCGCAGCACGTTGGGCCAGCGCGGCGCCACCAGCACCAGATCGTCAAAACCCATGGTTTTCATGGCACGGGCGGCGGCGCCCACATTGCCGGCGTGGCTGGTTTGAATGAGGATGAATCGGGTACGCATGGAAAAATCAGAAAGAAACAAGGGGCCACCGGGGCATGCGCCATTGTCGCCGCTGGCCCGGGCCTGGCGGAGGTGCCAGCCCCAGCAGCTGGGCGCCGCCTGCAGGGCCGCGCACCCTGCGCGGGTGTAAAACTCTGTGCGTGGCACGGGCGTTGTGCACGGGTGTCGCAACCCGGACGTTAAGGGCCTGTTGAAGGTCGCTTTGGCACCTCGCACCTCTCTCCACCGCTTTCCCACTTTCAACCCTCCCTCCATGCACGCTCCCTCCTCCATCGCCAGAACCCTGGGCAGCTGGCTGCTGCTGGCGTTTGCCCTGCTGCTGTCGTCCACCGCCTGGGCCCAGCGCGACGAAGGCCCCTACCAGATCCTGCAGGCGGTCTATGGCACCGACCAGTACAGCATCGACGTCACCGACCGTCTGCGGCAACTGGCCCGCCGCGACCAGCGCTTTCGGCTCACCAATGACCTGTTCGGCGCCGACCCGGCCCCCGGTCTGCGCAAGATGCTGCGCATCCATGCCCGGGGACCCGACGGTCAGCCCCGCAACTTCGACTTCAGCGAATACAGCTGGGTGGATGGCGCGCAGTTCACGGGCTGGCGCAGCGGCCGCTGGGGGCGGGGCTACGACAACGATGACCGGCAAGGCTGGAATGGCGAGGATCAGGGCGGGTATGGCCACGCCGACCGGGACCCTCTCGACATCCGGCAGGCCACCTATGGCACGCCGCAATCGCGCTTCGATGTGACGCCACAGATCCGCCAGCTGCTGCGGGGCGAGCAGCGTTTCCAGCTGAACAACCAGCTCTTCAACGGCGACCCGGCGCCGGGCCAGCGCAAAACCCTGCAGATCGTGCTGGGTGGATTTGGCCGCCAGCCCGAGATTCTCGAATACGGCGAAGGCAGCTGGATCGACGGATCGCGGATCGCGCAGGCCCGCGCCCAACGGTGGGAGCAGCGCGGCGGGCGCAACGAGGCAGACCACGGCTACGTCAACATCCAGCGCGCCCTCTACGGCAACGGTTACCGCCAGGTGGACATCACCGTGCGCCTGCGCAGCTTGGTGCGTGACGGCCGACTGGAAGTGGCGGTGGACAACCAACTCGCCGGCGCAGACCCTGCCCCCGGTGAGCGCAAGAGCCTGATGGTGGAGTTCAGCCTGGGTGGGGGGCCGGTGCAGCAAACCACCGCAGGCGAAGGCCAGTGGCTGCGGCTGCCTTGAAACGCTGCTGAATCTGCGGATGCAGGCGGTGGATGCGCCGCCGCAGGCCAGGTTCCAGGCCCTCGCCCAGCGGTTCAGGGGCGCAGCGGGTAGAATCTCTCCCATTGTCGCCGCATCGCCGGTCCACGCCTTGTCCCAAGGCCCCTGTCCTTCACCCACAATTTATGTCGTCCACCCTGCACCCCATGCTCAACGTGGCCATCAAGGCCGCACGCGCCGCCGGCGCCATCATCAACCGCGCGGCCCTGGACGTGGAATCGGTGCGGATCTCGCAAAAGCAGATCAACGACTTCGTGACCGAAGTGGACCACGCGTCCGAAAAGATCATCATCGAGACGCTGCTCACGGCCTACCCCGGCCACGGCATCCTGGCCGAAGAATCGGGCACCGAGTATGGCGCCAAGGATTCCGAGTTTGTCTGGATCATCGACCCGCTGGACGGCACCACCAACTTCATCCACGGCTTTCCCGTCTATTGCGTCAGCATTGCGCTGGCCGTGAAGGGCAAGATCGAGCAGGCCGTGATTTACGACCCCTCGCGCAATGACCTGTTCACGGCCACCAAGGGCCGCGGCGCCTACCTGAACGAGCGCCGCATCCGCGTGAGCAAACGCACCCAGCTCAAGGACTGCCTGATCTCCACCGGCTTTCCTTTCCGCCCGGGCGACAACTTCAAGAGCTACCTGGCCATGATGAGCGACGTGATGCAGCGCACCGCGGGCCTGCGCCGCCCCGGCGCTGCCGCGCTGGACCTGGCCTACGTTGCCGCGGGTTTCACCGATGGGTTCTTTGAAACCGGCCTGTCGATCTGGGATGTGGCGGCGGGCTCGCTGCTGGTGACGGAAGCCGGCGGCCTGGTGGGCAATTTCACGGGCGAGGCCGACTTTCTGGAGCAGCGCGAATGCCTGGCCGGCAACCCGCGCATCTACGGCCAGCTGGTGCCCATCCTGGGAAAATACAGCCAGTTTGCGAGCGCGGGTGACAAGGCGGCCGTGCGCCAGGCGGCTGCCGCCGCCCCCCAGGAAGCAGATGGCGCTGCGGCCGCAGCAGCATCCGCCGCCCCACAGGCCGACGCAGCCAAGGGTGAAGACGCGCCGTTCTGATCCCCGCCTTCGCCTCTCGAAGTCGCGCTCGCGACGGTCGTGTAGAACGATGGGAAGCCATGGTTCCTTCGCACGGGACCATGGCAAGAAAGCCGCCGATGCTCGCAACACGGCGGCTTTCGACATTTTGCTCTCCAAGCGACGCTGTGTGTAAACCAACGCCACGGCGTTTCCCAGAAAAACAGTTGTCGTCTGAAACATTGCGCCTGAACTACGCCACCAACCCCATGGTGGCGCATCAAGGGCGCATGCCTCGAAAACCCGCATAAACACGGGGTTTCCTGGAGCAAACAGCGATTTTGGCGGCAATTGGGCGGCACGCTTCGAAGCGCGATTGAAGCCGCATGCCCTAGAACCCGCTGGACTGACCCTGTCTCAGGCGGAACCCCGCCTCTCTGGTCGCCAACGGGAGGTTGCGCTCGAAAACTTGGTGGACCTCATCCAGCGCACCGCGCAGACCGGCCCGCGTCGCGAGCACGTCGTGCTCCAATCAGCCGCGCAGCTTCGCGTCGAGGTCGACGGCAAGCTCCGAGAGCAGCTCCAAATCCGGGTCGCCGAGCTTGTCGGGGGCAGCATGGGGCGCCAAAACTTCATCCCGCATCGACATCAGATCGGCGATCTCAGGCAGGCACATGCGGACAGTCGCCCCGATCGCCGCGTCCATCTCGGCGTGGCCCGTATCGAGTCGCATCGACATCAGCAGCTCGGCCGTGAGGTCGGATTCCAGCCTCAGATCCCCGTCAGCGCCAGGGCCGCGGCGGGCAGCGCCGCCAAGGTCAATTTCAAGCTTGTCTTCATATCCAGTCCTTGGGTTGATTTCATTGGCGAGGACGCTCCTCGGGAGCGAAGAGGCGGCCAGGCCGCGATCGGCTTCGCGGGAACTCAAAAATAGTTTGCAAGCCACGGAAACGGTCGAAGCGGCAGCGCGCTCAGAGCGATCCGCGCGCCGCCGATCCAGTCGACGGAGCGGTTCAAAAGAAATCTTTCTCCGACCGCGAACCCTTTGGCAGCCCTGGCCCCTCTTAGAGCCTGTTTACGATCTCCCAGGGGTCGCGCAGTGGCCTTTGCGGGAGGGGATGCAAGGCGCGGTGCGCAACCAATAGCTTGGCTATTGGCAAGCGCCGCAACGCCGCAGACCGCCCGCAAAGACCACTGCCCGAAGGGTTGGAGCGAAATCGGGCGATTGGACGCC
>NZ_JBXAGC010000020.1:0-82554 GCF_058793725.1 Acidovorax sp. GW835-FHT14B10 | reverse complement strand
ATGGAAGAAGGTCTGCGCTTCGCTATCCGTGAAGGCGGTCGTACCGTGGGCGCGGGCGTCGTGGCCAAGATCATTGCATAAAGCGTGTTCATAGGGGTATAGCTCAATTGGCAGAGCGTCGGTCTCCAAAACCGAAGGTTGTAGGTTCGATTCCTACTGCCCCTGCCACTTGAATGTGGTCAAAAACAAGCCCGCCAGCATTGGCGGGCTTCGGTGTCTTGGGCGATGCCGAAAATTGAAGCAGGAAAATTAAGACATGGCCACTACACAAGTTGAAACTGTCAATACGGGGGCGGACAAGGCCAAGCTCGCTGCAGTCGTGGCGTTGGTGATTGCCTCGGTGGCGGGTTTCTATTTGCTGGGCAAACAGGGGCCAATCGTTCAATGGGCTGCATTGCTGGTGGGCCTCGTTGCTGCAGCGGCTGTATTTCTGGTTTCCGAATCAGGACGTCAGTTTGTCGCCTTCGCACGAGATGCTTGGCGTGAAGTCAAAAAGGTGGTCTGGCCGACGCGCAAGGAAACACTGCAGATGACTGCTTACGTGTTTGCATTCGTCGTCATCATGGCATTGTTCTTGTGGTTGACCGACAAAACCCTTGAGTGGGTTTTGTATGACCTGATTTTGGGCTGGAGAAAATCATGACAAGCGTTGTGGATTTGACTGGGGCAGATGCCTCTGGTGCTGCGTCTTCCAATCCTGATCTGCGGTGGTACATCGTCCATGCCTATTCGGGGATGGAAAAAGCAGTCGAGCGCAACATTCTTGAGCGCATTGCGCGCTCCGGCATGGAGGGCAAGTTTGGCCGTATTCTGGTTCCCACTGAAGAAGTGGTCGAGATGAAGAACGGTCAGCGCAAAACGACAGAGCGCCGGTTGTTTCCTGGTTATGTGTTCGTCGAGATGGTCATGGATGACGATACCTGGCACCTGGTCAAACACACCAACAAGGTCACTGGATTTGTGGGTGGGGCGAAGAATCGCCCTGCTCCCATCTCGGAAGAAGAGGTGCAGAAGATCGTCAGCCAGATGCAGGAGGGCACCGAAAAGCCTCGGCACAAGGTGGAGTTCATGGTGGGTGAACTGGTTCGTGTCAAGGAAGGTCCTTTCACGGATTTCAACGGATCGGTGGAAGATGTGAATTACGAAAAGAGCCGTGTGCGCGTTTCCGTGATGATCTTCGGTCGCTCGACCCCTGTGGAACTGGAGTTTGGGCAGGTTGAAAAAACCTGATCCATGGATTTTGGGCATCACACTTTTCGGCTCGGTGTGAATGCATTTGGTGAGTCGTTAACCCCGGGGAGCCTTGTCTTGCCTCAGCAAGTCAGGCGTTATCACCCGCAAGGAGTAAAGCATGGCGAAGAAAATCGTCGGTTTTATCAAGCTGCAAGTGCCAGCTGGTAAGGCCAATCCATCCCCACCCATTGGTCCTGCGCTCGGTCAGCGCGGCCTCAACATCATGGAGTTCTGCAAGGCATTCAATGCGCAGACCCAAGGTGTCGAGCCTGGCCTGCCTCTGCCTGTGGTCATCACGGCTTTTGCAGACAAGAGCTTCACCTTCATCATCAAGACGCCGCCTGCGACGGTTTTGATCAAGAAGGCGATCAAGCTGGAAAAAGGTTCGCCAAACGCCCTGAGCACCAAGGTCGGCAAGATCACTCGCGCACAGCTCGAAGAAATTGCCAAGACCAAGTTGAAGGACATGAATGCTGCCAATGTGGACGCTGCAGTTCGCACGCTGGCTGGCTCTGCGCGCTCCATGGGCGTGACGGTGGAGGGTTTGTAAATGGCCAAGCTGACAAAGAAACAAAAGGCCCTGCAGGGCAAAGTGGACAGCACCAAGCTCTACGCTTTTGCGGAAGCCATCGCCATCGTCAAGGATGCGGCAACTGCCAAGTTCGACGAGTCGATTGATGTCGCCGTGCAATTGGGCATTGACGCAAAGAAGTCCGATCAGGTTGTGCGTGGCGCTGTCGTGCTGCCTAACGGCACCGGCAAAACCACCCGCGTGGCCGTGTTTGCCCAAGGTGCCAAGGCAGAGGAAGCCAAGGCCGCTGGCGCCGACGTGGTCGGCATGGACGATCTGGCCGCCATGGTAAAGGCTGGAGACATGCCTTTCGACGTGGTGATCGCTGCCCCTGACGCCATGCGCGTTGTGGGTACTTTGGGGCAGATCCTGGGTCCCCGTGGCCTGATGCCTAATCCCAAGGTCGGCACGGTGACACCGGATGTCGCCACGGCGGTCAAGAATGCGAAGGCTGGCCAGGTGCAATTCCGCGTCGACAAGGCTGGAATCGTGCATGGCACGATTGGTCGTCGCTCGTTCGACAACGACAAGCTGCAGGGCAACCTGGCTGCACTGATCGATGCATTGAACAAGGCCAAGCCTGCTTCGAGCAAGGGCCTGTATCTGCGCAAGGTTGCTGTTTCGTCGACGATGGGCCTGGGCGTCCGCGTGGATACCCAGTCCATCGCAGCGTAATTGCAAAAAAATCTTCAGGCCCGTCAGAAGGCCTGATGTGGTGGGCTGAAAGCGCTCTGGCGTTTTCAGGCCATCCAAGACCGTTGGTGTGCAGGATATTCGCACTTAAACCCCTGGGGGCCAACGCAGATGGCGATCCCGCTGCAGATGGAATGTTTTCCTGAACAGTTGGTCGCTGCAACAAGAGCGCGCATGAGGCCTGTGCCGAGTGCGCATTTTAAGGAGTAGACCTTGAGTCTTAATCGCAGTGAGAAAGAAGCGGTCATCAGTGAAGTGACCAGCCTCGCCGCAAAAGCTCAAACGCTTGTGATCGCGGAATACCGTGGCATCACGGTCGCCGACATGACCAAACTGCGTGTTGATGCTCGCAGCAAGGGCGTGACCCTGAGTGTTCTGAAGAACACCCTGGCTCGCCGTGCTGTGGCTGGCAGCGCATTTGACGTGGTGGCAGACCAGATGACCGGTCCGCTGATCTATGGTTTCTCCGAAGACGCTGTGGCCGCCGCCAAGGTGGTGGCCGATTTCGCGAAAACCAACGACAAGTTGGTGATTCGCGGTGGCGCTTTCGGTGGCAAAGCCCTGGATGTCAACGGCGTTAAGCAACTGGCCAACATTCCCTCCAAGGAAGTTCTGTTGGCCCAGATTTGTGGCTTGCTTATGTCCCCCATGTCGCGTACGGCCGTTGTGCTGGGCGCACTGGCGGCGAAAAAAGGCGAAGGCGCTGCCGCACCGGCCGCCGAACCTGTCGCGGCCTGATGGCCGGGCAGTTAACCAACAAAATTGTTAGGAAATCAAAATGGCATTCGATAAAGACGCATTTTTGACCGCGCTGGACAGCATGACGGTTCTGGAACTCAATGACCTGGTGAAGGCCATTGAAGAGAAGTTTGGCGTGAGCGCTGCAGCCATGGCTGCTCCTGCTGCCGCTGGTGGTGGCGCTGCTGCTGCTGCCGAAGAAAAGACGGAATTCAATGTGGTGCTGAACGAAGCTGGCGCCAACAAGGTGTCCGTCATCAAGGCAGTGCGCGAAATCACCGGCCTGGGCCTCAAGGAAGCCAAGGACCTGGTGGACGGCGCTCCCAAGAACGTCAAGGAAGGCATTGCCAAGGCCGACGCCGAAGCAGCCGTCAAGAAGCTGGTGGAAGCCGGCGCCAAGGCCGAACTCAAGTAATTCGATCTTGCTCAAGGGCTGGAGTGTTCCTCAGAGGGCCTCCAGCCTTTGGTGCTTCAGAAAGCACCCGAAAGCGACCTCCTGAAAAGGGGCTTTCGAGTGTCTTCTGACAACCCCGACAGCAGAAGACGCCTTGGTTCGGGTGATGTGCAACGCATCACCGTCCGCCATGGTTGGTAGTGGCCAACCGCCAAGCCCGTGAGGACACATCTCCTTGCGGGTCAGTCGTCGAAGACCCAGGACTCATGTCTTTGCCCGGAGATCTCATGGCCTATTCCTACACCGAACGCAAGCGAATTCGCAAAAGTTTCGGCACCCGCGACAGCGTGCTCGAAGTTCCTTACCTGCTGCAGATGCAGAAGGATGCATACACCGCTTTCCTGCAGGCTGATAAAGCACCCCAGAAAAGAACCATCGAAGGCCTTCAGGCTGCATTCGACGCTGCCTTCCCTATCGTCTCCCACAACGGTTTTGTGGAGATGAAGTTCATCGAGTACAACCTGGCGAAACCGGCTTTCGACGTGCGCGAATGCCAGACCCGGGGGTTGACCTTCGCCTCGGCCGTGCGCGCCAAGGTGCAGCTGATCATCTATGACCGCGAGTCCTCGACCTCGCAGTCCAAGGTGGTCAAGGAAGTGAAGGAGCAAGAGGTCTACATGGGTGAAGTACCGCTCATGACCGACAAGGGCTCGTTCATCATCAACGGTACCGAGCGCGTGATCGTGTCGCAGCTGCACCGTTCGCCCGGCGTGTTCTTCGAGCACGACAAGGGCAAGACCCACAGTTCGGGCAAGCTGCTGTTCTCCGCGCGCATCATCCCCTACCGTGGCTCCTGGCTGGATTTCGAGTTTGACCCGAAGGACATTCTGTACTTCCGCGTGGACCGCCGCCGCAAGATGCCGGTCACGATCTTGCTGAAGGCCATCGGCCTGAACCCCGAGTCCATCCTGGCGAACTTCTTCGTCAACGACAACTTCCGCCTGATGGACAGCGGTGCACAGATGGAATTTGTGTCCGAGCGCCTGCGTGGCGAAGTCGCACGCTTCGACATCACCGACAAGTCCGGCAAGGTGGTGGTGGCCAAGGACAAGCGCGTCACCGCCCGCCACACCCGCGAGCTGGAGCAGTCCGGCACGACGCACATCTCCGTGCCCGAGGACTTCCTGGTGGGCCGCGTGGTCGCGCGCAACATCGTTGATGCCGACACGGGTGAAATCATTGCCAAGGCCAACGACGAGCTGACCGAAGCACTGCTCAAGAAGCTGCGCAGTGCTGGCGTGCAGGACGTGCAGTGCATCTACACCAATGAACTCGACCAGGGTGCGTACATGTCGCACACCCTGCGCATCGACGAAACGGTGGACGAGTTCGCCGCGCGCGTGGCCATCTACCGCATGATGCGTCCTGGCGAGCCGCCAACGGAAGACGCCGTGCAGGCCCTGTTCCAGCGCCTGTTCTATAACCCCGACACGTACGATCTGTCGCGCGTGGGCCGCATGAAGTTCAACGCCAAGATTGGCCGCGACGAATCCACCGGCCCCATGGTGCTGTCCAACGAAGACATCCTGGCCGTGGTCAAGATCCTGGTGGACCTGCGCAATGGCAACGGCGAAGTCGATGACATCGATCACCTGGGCAACCGCCGTGTGCGTTGCGTGGGCGAACTGGCAGAGAACCAGTACCGCACCGGTTTGGCCCGTATCGAGAAGGCCGTGAAGGAGCGTCTGGGCCAGGCCGAACAGGAGCCGCTGATGCCCCACGACCTGATCAACAGCAAGCCGATCTCGGCCGCGTTGAAAGAGTTCTTCGGTGCTTCGCAGCTGTCCCAGTTCATGGACCAGACGAACCCGCTGGCGGAAATCACGCACAAGCGCCGTGTGTCTGCCCTCGGCCCAGGCGGTCTGACCCGCGAACGCGCAGGCTTCGAAGTGCGCGACGTGCACGTGACCCACTACGGCCGCGTCTGCCCTATTGAGACGCCTGAAGGCCCGAACATCGGTCTGATCAACTCGCTGGCCCTGTACGCCCGCCTGAACGAGTACGGTTTCATCGAAACCCCGTACCGCCGCGTGGTGGATGGCAAGGTCACGAACGAGATCGATTACCTGTCGGCCATCGAAGAAGGCAAGTACGTGATCGCACAGGCCAACGCCGTGCTCGACAAGGACGGCCGTCTGTCGGGTGACCTGGTGTCCGCCCGTGAAAAGGGTGAATCGATTCTGTGCGGTGCCGATCGCGTGCAGTACATGGACGTGTCGCCCGCGCAGATCGTCTCCGTGGCCGCCTCGCTGGTTCCGTTCCTGGAGCACGACGACGCGAACCGCGCGTTGATGGGCGCCAACATGTCGCGCCAGGCCGTGCCTGTGCTGCGTCCCGAGAAGCCCTTGGTGGGCACGGGGATCGAGCGTGTCGCCGCTGTGGACTCGGGTACCGTGGTCACTGCCACCCGTGGCGGTATCGTGGACTACGTCGACGCGACCCGCATCGTGGTGCGTGTGAACGACGAAGAAGCCGTGGCCGGTGAAGTGGGTGTGGACATCTACAACCTCATCAAGTACCAGCGTTCCAACCAGAACACCAACATCCACCAGCGCCCCATCGTGAAGAAGGGCGACAAGCTGGTCAAGGGCGACGTGGTGGCCGACGGCGCATCGACGGACTTTGGCGAAATCGCCATCGGCCAGAACATGCTGATCGCCTTCATGCCCTGGAACGGCTACAACTTCGAAGACTCGATTTTGATCAGCGAGCGCGTGGTGGCGGAAGACCGCTACACCTCGATCCACATCGAGGAGCTCGTGGTCATGGCCCGCGACACCAAGCTGGGCGCCGAAGAAATCACGCGCGACATCCCGAATCTGTCGGAGCAGCAACTGAACCGCCTGGACGAGTCCGGCATCATCTACGTGGGCGCCGAAGTGCAGCCTGGCGATACGCTGGTCGGCAAGGTCACGCCCAAGGGCGAAACCACCCTCACGCCCGAAGAAAAGCTCTTGCGCGCCATCTTCGGCGAGAAGGCTTCCGACGTGAAGGACACCTCGCTGCGCGTGGACCAGGGTTCGTCCGGCACCGTGATCGACGTGCAGGTGTTCACCCGCGAAGGCATCCAGCGCGACAAGCGCGCCCAGCAGATCATCGACGATGAACTCAAGCGCTTCCGCCTGGACCTGAACGACCAGCTGCGCATCGTGGAAGCCGACGCCTTCGACCGCATCGAGAAGCTGCTGACCGGCCGCGTGGCCAATGGCGGCCCGCAGAAGCTCGCCAAGGGCACCAAGATCGACAAGGCTTACCTGGCTTCCGTCGAGAAGTTCCACTGGTTCGACATCCGCCCGGCGGAAGACGAAGTGGCCACGCAGCTCGAATCGATCAAGAACTCGCTCGAACAGACACGCCACAGCTTCGATCTGGCTTTCGAAGAAAAGCGCAAGAAGCTCACGCAAGGTGACGAACTGCCTGCGGGCGTGCTCAAGATGGTCAAGGTGTACCTGGCCGTCAAGCGCCGCCTGCAACCTGGCGACAAGATGGCCGGCCGCCACGGCAACAAGGGTGTGGTCTCCAAGATCGTTCCGGTCGAAGACATGCCTTACATGGCCGACGGCACCCCTGCCGACATCGTGCTCAACCCGCTGGGCGTGCCTTCGCGGATGAACATCGGTCAGGTGCTGGAAGTCCACTTGGGCTGGGCCGGCAAGGGCATTGGCCAGCGCATTGGCGACATGCTGCAGCAGGAAGCCAAGGTGTCCGAGCTGCGCAAGTTCCTCGAAGAGGTCTACAACTCGCGTGGCCGCACGGAAGACCTGTCGCAGCTGAGCGATGACGAGCTGGTCGCCATGGCAGGGAACCTGACCAATGGCGTGCCGTATGCCACGCCGGTGTTCGATGGCGCTTCGGAAGACGAAATCAAGGCCATGCTGAAACTGGCCTATCCGGATGAGCTTGTCGAGCGCAAGGGGTTGACCCCGGAGCGCACGCAGGCCTACCTGTTCGATGGCCGCACCGGTGACCGCTTCGAGCGGCCCACGACCATTGGCTACATGCACTACCTGAAGCTGCACCACCTGGTGGACGACAAGATGCATGCCCGCTCGACCGGCCCGTACTCGCTGGTGACGCAGCAACCGCTGGGCGGCAAGGCCCAGTTCGGTGGCCAGCGTTTTGGTGAAATGGAAGTGTGGGCGCTGGAAGCCTACGGCGCCGCCTACGTGCTGCAGGAAATGCTGACCGTGAAGTCCGATGACGTGGTGGGCCGTACCAAGGTGTACGAATCCATCGTCAAGGGCGAACACGCCATCGAAGCCGGCATGCCGGAATCGTTCAACGTGCTGGTCAAGGAAATCCGTTCGCTGGGCCTGGACATCGAGCTGGAACGTTCGTGAAGCCTTGCGGGACAGACCGGCGCCGCGCCGCTCTGTCCTCAACAGATTAAAAAGGAAAGAGTCACATGAAATCGCTACTCGACCTGTTCAAGCAATTCACGCCGGACGAGCATTTCGATGCCATCCGCATCGGCATGGCTTCGCCCGAAAAGATCCGTTCGTGGTCTTTCGGCGAAGTGAAGAAACCCGAAACCATCAACTACCGCACGTTCAAGCCCGAGCGCGACGGCCTGTTCTGCGCCAAGATTTTTGGTCCCATCAAGGACTACGAATGCCTGTGCGGCAAGTACAAGCGCCTCAAGCACCGCGGCGTGATCTGCGAGAAGTGCGGCGTTGAAGTCACCCAGACCAAGGTGCGCCGCGAGCGCATGGGCCACATCGATCTGGCCGCACCCTGCGCCCACATCTGGTTCCTGAAGTCGCTGCCGTCGCGTCTGGGCCTGGTGCTCGACATGACGCTGCGCGACATCGAGCGCGTGCTGTACTTCGAAGCCTACGTGGTGACCGATCCCGGCATGACGCCGCTGAAGAAGTTCAGCATCATGTCCGAGGACGACTACGACGCCAAGCGCAAGGAATACGGCGATGAGTTCATCGCCAAGATGGGCGCCGAAGGCATCAAGGACCTGCTGGAATCCATCGACATCGACCTGTCGATCGAGCGCCTGCGCGGCGACCTGACCGGCTCCGAAGTCAAGGTCAAGAAGAATGCCAAGCGCCTGAAGGTGCTCGAAGCGTTCAAGAAGTCGGGCATCAAGCCCGAGTGGATGGTGCTCGAAGTGCTGCCCGTGCTGCCTCCGGACCTGCGTCCGCTGGTGCCCCTGGACGGTGGCCGCTTCGCCACGTCGGACCTGAACGACCTGTACCGCCGCGTCATTAACCGTAACAGCCGCCTGCGCCGCCTGCTGGAGCTCAAGGCTCCCGAGATCATCGCGCGCAACGAAAAGCGGATGCTGCAGGAAGCCGTCGATTCACTGCTGGACAACGGCCGCCGTGGCAAGGCCATGACGGGCGCCAACAAGCGTGCCCTGAAGTCGCTGGCCGACATGATCAAGGGCAAGTCGGGCCGCTTCCGCCAGAACTTGCTGGGCAAGCGCGTCGACTACTCGGGTCGTTCCGTGATCACCGTGGGCCCCACGCTCAAGCTGCACCAGTGCGGCCTGCCCAAGCTGATGGCGCTGGAACTGTTCAAGCCCTTCATCTTCTCGCGCCTCGAAGCCATGGGCATCGCGACGACGATCAAGGCCGCCAAGAAGGAAGTCGAATCCGGCACCCCCGTGGTGTGGGACATCCTGGAAGAGGTCATCAAGGAACACCCCGTGATGCTCAACCGGGCGCCTACGCTGCACCGTCTGGGTATCCAGGCCTTCGAGCCCATCCTGATCGAAGGCAAGGCCATTCAGCTGCATCCCCTCGTTTGCGCGGCCTTCAACGCCGACTTCGACGGTGACCAGATGGCTGTCCACGTGCCGCTGTCGGTGGAAGCGCAGATGGAAGCCCGCACGCTGATGCTGGCCTCCAACAATGTGCTGTTCCCTGCGTCGGGCGAACCCTCCATCGTGCCTTCGCAGGACGTGGTGCTGGGCCTGTACTACGCCACCCGCGACCGCATCAACGGCAAGGGCGAAGGCCTGGTGTTCGCCGACACCGGCGAAGTGCAGCGCGCGCTGGACGCCGGCCAGGTCGAACTGGCCGCCAGGATCACGGTGCGCATGACCGAGTGGACCAAGAACAAGGAAACCGGCGAGTTCGTGCCTTCCACCTCGCTGGTGGAAACCACGGCCGGCCGTGCGCTGCTGTCCGAAATCCTTCCCAAGGGCCTGCCGTTCTCGCACATGAACAAGGCGCTGAAGAAGAAGGAGATCTCCAAGCTCATCAACGTGTCCTTCCGCAAATGCGGTCTGAAGGAGACGGTGGTGTTCGCCGACAAGCTGCTGCAAAACGGCTTCCGCCTGGCCACGCGCGCCGGTATCTCGATTGCCATCGACGACATGCTGGTGCCGCCGCAAAAGGCCGGCATCATCGAGCGCTCCGAGAAGGAAGTCAAAGAGATCGAACAGCAGTATGTGTCCGGTCTGGTCACCTCCGGCGAGCGCTACAACAAGGTGGTGGACATCTGGGGCAAGGCCGGCGACGAAGTGTCCAAGGTGATGATGGCCCAGCTGTCCAAGCAGAAGGTCATGGACCGCCACGGCAAGGAAGTGGACCAGGAGTCCTTCAACTCCATCTACATGATGGCCGACTCCGGTGCCCGCGGCTCTGCCGCCCAGATCCGCCAGGTGGCCGGTATGCGGGGTCTGATGGCCAAGCCAGACGGCTCGATCATCGAAACGCCCATCACCGCGAACTTCCGCGAAGGTCTGAACGTGCTGGAGTACTTCATCTCCACCCACGGCGCCCGCAAGGGCCTGGCCGACACGGCGCTGAAGACCGCCAACTCGGGTTACCTGACCCGCCGTCTGGTGGACGTGACGCAGGACCTGGTCGTGACCGAAGAGGATTGCGGTACGGCCAATGGTTCGCTGATGCGCGCCATCGTCGAAGGCGGTGAAGTGATCGAATCGCTGCGCGAACGTATCCTGGGCCGCACCGCTGCCGAGGACGTGCTGCACCCCGAAACGCGTGCCGTGCTGGTGCCTGCCGGCGTGATGCTGGAAGAAGACCTCATCGAGGAAATCGAAGCCGCTGGCGTGGACGAAGTCAAGGTGCGCACCGCGCTGACCTGCGAAACCCGCTACGGCCTGTGCGCCAAGTGCTATGGCCGCGACCTGGGCCGTGGCGGTCTGATCAACCTCGGCGAAGCCGTGGGTGTGATCGCTGCCCAGTCCATCGGCGAACCCGGCACGCAGCTGACCATGCGCACGTTCCACATCGGTGGTGCCGCTTCGCGCGCCGCCATCGCGTCGAGCGTGGAGGCCAAGTCCAACGGCGTGATCGGCTTCAACGCCACGATGCGCTACGTGAGCAACACCAAGGGCGAGCTGGTGGTGATTGCGCGTTCGGGTGAAATCGTCATCCAGGACGAGCATGGCCGCGAGCGCGAGCGCCACAAGGTGCCCTACGGCGCCACGCTGACGGTGAAGGCCGACCAGACCATCAAGGCCGGCACCATCCTCGCCAACTGGGATCCGCTGACCCGCCCGATCATCACCGAGTTTGCGGGCCAGGTGAAGTTCGAGAACGTCGAGGAAGGCCTCACGGTGGCCAAGCAGGTCGACGAAGTGACCGGCCTGTCCACGCTGGTGGTGATCGATCCGAAGCGCCGCGGCGCTGCCAAGGTCGTGCGCCCGCAGGTGAAGCTGATCGATGCCCAGGGCAACGAAGTGAAGATCCCTGGCACCGACCACTCGGTGACCATCGGCTTCCAGGTCGGCGCCCTGATCCAGGTGCGCGATGGCCAGGACGTGGGCCCCGGCGAAGTGCTGGCCCGTATCCCGGTCGAAGGCCAGAAGACCCGCGACATTACCGGCGGTCTGCCCCGCGTGGCCGAGCTGTTCGAAGCCCGTACGCCCAAGGACAAGGGCACGCTGGCCGAGATGACCGGTACCGTGTCGTTCGGCAAGGAAACCAAGGGCAAGGTGCGCCTGCAGATCACCGACCCTGAAGGCCACGTTTTCGAGGAACTCGTGCCCAAGGAAAAGAACATCCTGGTGCACGAAGGCCAGGTGGTCAACAAGGGCGAGTCCATCGTGGACGGCCCGGCCGACCCGCAGGACATTCTGCGCCTGCTGGGCATCGAAGAGCTGTCGCGCTACATCGTCGATGAAGTGCAGGACGTGTACCGCTTGCAGGGTGTGAAGATCAACGACAAGCACATCGAGGTGATCGTTCGCCAGATGCTGCGTCGCGTGGTGGTCGAGAACATCGGCGAGTCCAGCTACATCGGTGGCGAGCAGGTCGAGCGCTCCGAGATCCTCAACACCAACGATGCGCTGCAGTCAGCGGGCAAGATCCCCGCGACCTACAGCAACCTGCTCCTGGGTATCACGAAGGCCTCGCTGTCGACCGATTCGTTCATCTCGGCCGCTTCCTTCCAGGAAACCACCCGCGTGCTCACCGAGGCTGCCATCATGGGCAAGCGCGACGAGCTGCGCGGCTTGAAGGAGAACGTCATCGTGGGTCGCCTGATTCCTGCCGGTACCGGTATGGCCTACCACCAGGCGCGCAAGGCCAAGGACGCCATGGACGACGCCGAGCGCCGTGCCATTGCCGAAGCGGAAGCCGCCGAAATGGAGGCCTCGGCAGAAGCCTCCGTGACGGAAGGTGCCGCTCCTGACGCGGCTGCCGACTAAGCCCCCGGGCCGTCACTGATGCGCTCCCGCCCTGTCTCCTGACGGGCCGGGAGCGTTTTTTCTGGAACTCTCACGGACCGGGCCGCATGCCGTATGCGGTGCCGGTGTTAGCGCATGTGGTCATCGCCGCTCAGCTGGATAGTCATCGCGATCGCTCTTTTCTGGGCCGTCGGCGCTTACAACCGCCTGGTGCGTCTGCGCTCGGCGGTGGTGCAGGCCTTTGGCAGTCTGGACGCCCACCTGGTCCGATGGCTTGCCATGGTGGGTGAGTTCGACGCCGCTCAGGTCACCGCCGGGGCCCTGGACCGTGAAGCACACAGCACCTTGCAAGGGGCCACCACACAATTGACAGTCTCTTTGGCCGTGGCACGGGCGCGACCGTTGCAGGGGGAGCCCGTGGCGGCGCTGTCTGCCGCGTGCGCGGTTCTAGATGCAGTGTGGCTGAATCTGCAGCCTGGCGCCAATGCCGAAGATGCCAACCGCAAGATGGCGCATTGGCGCGCCCGGTGGGACGAATTGCGCAAGCATAACGAACAGGCGGCACAGATCTTCAATGATGCGGTGCTCCATTACAACGCCGCACTCGGGCAGTTTCCCGCACTGATGCTGGCCTGGGCCTTCGGGTTCACTCCAGCGCGTGCGCTGTCCATTGCGTGAGAAAGCCATTCATGACACCAACCGGTTCACACCGCCGACCCCGCACCGCGCCCGCACCTGGAAGCCGCGATTCCTTGCCGCCACGGCGCAGCACCGACTCCCATGGAGCGTCCGGGGTTGCGCTGTGGGAGCAACTCGCGGGCGTCGCCACGGCGTTGCAGGCCATTTGTGCCGGCCAATCGGGCACGGCGGCGATGGCCACCGTGGATGCTGGCTTGCGGCCGGGGGTGCAGGCGCTGCTTTTTCAGGTGTTGCGCACGCTGGGCCGGGCACAGGCACTGCGGCGTCAGCTGGTGTCTCGCACGCCGCCTCCCGCTGCCGATGCGTTGCTGTGCACGGCTTTGGCACTGTCGTGGCGGGCCGACGAGGCGCCTTACGAGCCCTTCACCCTGGTCAACCAGGCCGTGGAAGCGGCCAAACGCAGCATGGCCACCCGTGCGCAGGCCTCTTTCATCAATGCCTGCCTGCGCCGCTTTCTGCGGGAGCGCGAAACCCTGGTCGCCGCGACCGATGCCGACCCTGTGGCGCGCTGGAACCACCCGCTGTGGTGGGTGAAAAAGCTGCAGAAAGACCACCCGGCGCAATGGCAGCAGATCCTGCAGGCCAACAACGCCCACGCACCCATGGTCTTGCGGGTGAATGGAGGGAAAAGCACGGTAGCGCAATACCAGAAAGCGTTAGCTGCTATGAATATTGAGTCATCCGCGGTCGGTGAATATGGGCTGATCCTGCAGCAGCCCCTGCCGGTGGCGGACTTGCCGGGATTCGCCCAGGGAATGGTTTCGGTGCAGGATGCCGCTGCGCAGCAGGCAGCACCGTTGCTGCTGCAAGGGCTGGACCTCACGCAGCCCTTGCGGGTGCTGGATGCCTGCGCCGCGCCGGGAGGCAAGACCGCCCACCTGCTGGAATACGCGGGCGCAGCCAGTCCCATCCAGGTGACCGCGCTGGAGGTGGATGCCGTGCGCAGCGCACGCATCCACGAAACCCTGGATCGCCTGGGCCTGCGCGCGCAGGTGCTGGTGGCCGATGCGGCGCAGCCGCAGGACTGGTGGCGGCAGCACTGCGCCGGTGCCTTGTTCGATGCGATCTTGCTGGATGCCCCGTGCACGGCATCGGGCATCGTCCGCCGCCACCCGGATGTGCGCTGGCTGCGCCGCGAAACCGATATTGCCCAGCTCGCGGCCCAGCAGGCACGCCTGCTGGCGGCCCTGTGGCCGCTGGTGAAACCGGGCGGGCGCCTGCTGTACTGCACCTGTTCGGTGTTCCGCGCCGAAGGCGATGCGCAGGTCCAAACGTTTCTTGCGCACAACACCGATGCCCGGTTGCTGCCATCCCCAGGGCATTTAATTCCTGGCAATGGAAACAATCGCGGAACAGTCCCGGACAATGCAGCGAGTGAGCACGACGGATTTTTTTACGCACTGTTGCATAAAGCCCCCGGGTGAGCGCCGCATGGTCCGCTCGATCTTCTGTTGGGTGTTCGCCTGGCTGTGCGTGCTGGCCTGGCCGCTGCAGGTACAGGCGCAATCGCATGCGAGCGAAGTGACCGATCTGCGCCTGGAGCGCGCGGACGATGGTGTCTACCTCAGCGCCAGCTTGCAGTTGGCACTGCCCGAGCTGGCCGAAGACGCCCTCTACAAGGGCATTCCCATGTTCTTTGTGGTCGAAGCCCAGGTGCTGCGGGAGCGCTGGTACTGGTCAGACCGCCAGGTGGCCACCGCCACCCGCCATCTGCGCCTGAACTATCAGCCCCTGACCCGGCGCTGGCGTCTGAGCACGTCGCCCGTGCCGTTTTCGAACACCGGGCTGGGGGTGGCGCTGGGCCAGAATTTTGACGACCTGCGCGATGCCGTGTCGGCCATGCAGCGGATTTCGCGCTGGAAGATTGCGGAGGATGGCGAAATCGATGCAGATGCTGTGCACACCGTCCATTTCCGGTTTCGGCTGGACATGACGCAATTGCCACGTCCCCTCCAGATCGGGGCCGTGGGCAGCGCGGGCTGGAGCCTGGCGGTCGCCCGGAACCAGCGCCTGGCGCCGGAGGTCACACGGTGAGCAAGCGCAAACTTTCCGCGGAATCTGCGTCAACTCAGGCATTGGGGCGGCAGTCGCGGGCGGTGCGCTGGACCGTCGGGGTGGGTGCCGCCATCATGTCGGCCATCGGCATGGTGCTGCTTTTCATGCTGACGCTGGCCACCAACAACCGGGCGCTGTACGAGCGCAATTACGCTTGGCTGTTCGGGGTGAACGTGCTGGTGGCCGTGCTGTTGCTGGCGGTGCTGGTATGGGTGGGCGTGCGGCTGGCCGTGCGGCTGCGGCGCGGGCGCTTTGGCAGCCGCCTGCTGGTCAAGCTGGCCGCCATTTTTGCGCTGGTGGGCCTGCTGCCCGGGCTGCTGATCTATGTGGTGTCGTACCAGTTTGTCACCCGGTCCATTGAAAGTTGGTTTGATGTGAAGGTGGAGGGCGCTCTGGTGGCGGGAGTGAATCTGGCGCGGGTGTCCCTCGACTCCATGGCCGAAGACATGGCGAGCAAGGCGCGGGCCGCCAGCGTGCAGCTGGCCCAGGTGCCCGATGCCGCAGCCGGGCTGGTGCTGGAGCGCATCCGCGACCAGCTTTCCGCCGGCGACGTGATCTTGTGGAGTGCCGCCGGGCACGCTGTTGCCAGCGCCGGCCAGTCGCGTCTCAGCCTGAGCCCGGAGCGCCCTGGCGCAGCGCAGCTGCGCATGGTACGCCAGCAGCGCACCCTGGCCCAGATCGAGGGGCTGGACGACATTACCGACCCTGCGGCCGCGCAGAGCGCACGGGTGAAGGTGTTTGCGCTGGTTGCAAGCCCCAGCGTGGGTTTGCTGCTCGAGCCGCGTTTTTTGCAGGTCACCATGCCGCTGCCACCGGCACTGGTGGCCAATGCCCTGGCGGTGCAGGAAGCCAATCGGGAATACCAGGAACGAGCCCTGGCCCGCGAGGGCCTTCGCCGCATGTATGTGGGCACCTTGACGCTGGGCTTGTTCCTGGCCGTTTTTGGCGCTGTCCTTCTGGCCGTATTGCTGGGCAACCAGCTGGTGCGGCCGCTTCTGGTGCTCGCGGAGGGGGTGCGGGAAGTGGCGGCGGGCAATCTCAGCCCCAAGGCCGCCCTGCAGGGCAAGGATGAGCTCGACGGACTCACGCGCTCCTTTGCCACCATGACCCAGCAGATTGCGGACGCGCAGGGTGCGGTGGAGCAGAGCATGGGCGAGGTGGATGCAGCGCGTGCCAAGCTGCAGACCATTCTGGACAACCTCACCGCAGGTGTGGTTGTCCTCGACCAGCAAGGCGTCATCCTGTCCTTCAATCCGGGTGCCACGCGCATCCTGCGCGCCCCCATGGCGGCCTACGCGGGTCAGCCACTGGCAGCGGTGCCGGGGCTGGCCGTTTTTGCCGCGGCAGTGCAAAAGCAGTTCGATGAATTCCTGGGTGACCTCCACCACCACGGACTGGACCATTGGCAGCAACCGTTTGAGCTCCATGGCTCCGCCAGTGGCACGGCGCACCACGCGACCAGCCTGGTCATGCGGGGTGCCGAGCTTCCAGATGCGTCGCGGTTGTTGGTTTTTGACGATATTTCGGAAATTGTTTCGGCCCAGCGTGCCCAGGCCTGGGGAGAGGTGGCGCGGCGCCTGGCCCATGAAATCAAGAATCCCCTTACCCCCGTCCAGCTCTCTGCCGAGCGCCTGGAAATGAAGCTCACCGGTAAGCTGCCGGCGCCGGAGCAGGCCATCTTGACCAAGTCGGTCCGGACCATCGTGGAGCAGGTGGATGCGATGAAGCGGCTCGTCAACGAGTTCCGCGACTATGCACGCCTGCCCGCTGCCGAATTGCAGACGCTGGACCTGAACACGCTGGTGACCGACGTGCTCTATCTGTATGGGGCCGAAAATGCCACGGTACCCGTGGAATCCGAGCTGGATCTCCGTTGCCCGCCGATTGCCGGCGACGCACAGCAGCTGCGCCAGGTCGTGCACAACCTGCTGCAAAACGCCCAGGACGCCACGGTGCAGGCTCGTGCAGGGGGCTCTGAGCCGATGCTGCCGGTGCGTATCAGCACCCGCTGGAGCGAGTCATCGCACCGTGTTCGCCTGACCGTGACCGATAGTGGCTCAGGCTTTCCCGCGCACATCCTTCAGCGGGCATTTGAACCCTATGTCACCACCAAACCACGGGGCACCGGACTGGGCCTGGCCGTGGTGAAGAAGATTGCCGACGAGCACGGTGCCCGGATCGAGTTGTCGAACCGGCTTGACGACGGCGTGGTGCGGGGGGCACAAGTGTCGTTATCATTCGCCACTTACCCATCGGTGGTGTCATAACAACACCCACTGCAGCATCCAAGGCGCTTCATACACATGGCAAACATTCTGGTGGTTGATGACGAACTCGGTATTCGTGACCTCTTGTCGGAAATCCTGAATGACGAGGGACACAGTGTGGACCTTGCCGAGAACGCCACACAGGCGCGGGTGGCGCGTGCGGCCGGTGCGTACGACCTGGTGTTGCTGGACATCTGGATGCCGGACACGGACGGCGTCTCGCTGTTGAAGGAGTGGGCCACGGCTGGAGCGCTCACCATGCCCGTCATCATGATGAGTGGACACGCCACCATAGATACCGCCGTGGAGGCCACGCGGATCGGCGCTTTCTCGTTCCTTGAAAAACCCATCACCTTGCAAAAGCTGCTCAAGGCGGTGGAACAGGGTCTGGCACGCAACGCTGCCCAGCAGTTGGCTCCCGTGGCCGCCCAGCAGCCCGCAGTCGCGCCCATGGAGGGCGGTTTTGTGCCCGCTCCGATCGTCACTACCGCCATGCTGGGAGAGTCCGGCCCCCACGCGCATCAGGGGTTCGATCTGGACCGCCCCCTGCGTGAAGCCCGCGACGGCTTCGAAAAAGCCTACTTTGAATTCCATCTGGCCCGCGAAGGCGGCTCCATGACCCGTGTCGCAGAAAAAACCGGACTCGAGCGCACCCACCTGTACCGCAAGCTGCGCCAATTGGGCGTGGATCTTGGTCGCGGAAAGCGGAATTAATCTTGGGATCGTGGGTGATTCGGTCGGAAATTTGGGTATATAATCTAAGGCTCAGGCCCGGTAGCTCAGTCGGTAGAGCAGAGGATTGAAAATCCTTGTGTCGGCGGTTCGATTCCGTCCCAGGCCACCAGTCAGCATGCGCCCCAGCGCCCGAAAGGGTTCTGGGGCGTTTCTACAACCGCGGTGGGTTTTCTGCAATTTCCAGCGGGGGCCGTATGGAAACTGTTCGAGATTTATGCGTGTCCGTTCGGGAGTACCTGAAGGATCGCGTCGCAAATCCACTATACGTTTGCTACGCTGCGGCATGGTGCATCTTAAATTTCCGGCTGCTGCTCATCCTCTTTGGAGACCAGAGTCCTGCAGAGAAGATCGCCTACATCGATCAACGCCTTTACACAGCATGGTGGCATTGGGCTTGGTTCAGTTTCGGATATCCGCTGGTAGTCGCGTTGCTATTTGTCGTTACGAGCCCGTTTGTTAACCGGTGGGTGTTTTGGTGCTTGAAAGGCCGGGAAAAGAAGACAGTTGAGGGCTTACTCCGCATCGCTGACGAAACTCCCTTGCCAAGATCGGCTGCAGATCATCTTCGGGCCACTTTCTTTGCTGAGCGCTCGGCCGCCTCATACTGGTCGCGCTGCAGGTGCAGTGCTCCCAGCATTGCCAGGACTTCTGCACGTGCCGGTTTGTCGCTCAGAATGGCTTCGTAGCGCAGCGCTGCTGCATCCAGCTCGCCGGCCCGGTGCAGGTCGAGGGCTTCGTCGAATCGATCGTGCGGGGACGAAATTGCGGGTGGCTGGTGGTGGAGGTTCATGGGGTCGCTCGCGTTGCGAAGATGCGGTGATCAGTACTCAAGAGTCAGCGAAATCGTGGCTGTGTAGCTGCCTGCCGGCAGTGCCTTGAAGTCGGAAGTTGCGATCCTTCCGTACAGGGGCACGGTGTGGTTGCTGCCGTCCCGCGCGATATTGAGCGCTTCTCCAGGGCTGCTGGCGGGGAGGTCGGTACTGAGAGCGGCATTGAGGCTGAGCCGGAACGGGAGGTTGTCGGCGCCGGAAGTCATGATGCGAGGACTGGCGGAATACAGTGTCGGCGCGGTCGTCACCTCCGCGTTGCAGCTGACCCAGAAGCTCGCTCCGCTGTTTGTGGTCTGGTCCGGCGTGCTGGCCAAGGCGATGACCGGGCCGAAGGCCAGCGTAGCCCCCGAAGCCACCGTGCATGTCGGCGCGGGCCAGGCCGGTGGGCTGCAGCTCGTCAAGGCCGCCAGCGCGAAGACGCGAATCATTCGGCGCGGGTGGCGTGTCGGCCGACATGGCCTCAAGGGTGGTTTCATGGTCCGTCCGCGCAAGTCAAAGGACCGATGCGAGGTTCTTCGCCTTCGGATCCGGTTAATCGAAAAGGCAAGGTGCAGGAGTTGCCCTCCCAGGCCACGGCCAGCTGGTTCTCGTTCTGCAAGTCGCTGAGATATACCTCGCCGCGCCGGGCGACGCTGAATTCGTGGCCGGCCGGGGTCAAGCGCACTCGTGCCCCGCTTGGCACGGGTCTGCCGTCCGCTTGGTGCAGGATCACGAGCGCGTTGCGCGCACGCCGCACCGGAATGTCGACGAAGACGCCGCTGCGGGCGTAGGGTGTTACGGTGCTCTGGACCTGGCTGATCTCGGCGCTCATTGGAAGAAGTGCTGCGTCGATGGTCAGCAGATTCTTTTGGTAGGGAAGCAAGCCCGGCACCACTGCCGCGCCATTGCGCTCGGTCAGGGCCGCCGCTTGGTGGCTGCGCATCACCGGCACCCCTTCGAAGTCGCCCACGCGCACCACCGCGAAGGCGCCTTGGCCGATATGGCGACTGGCGAACGGCACGCCCTGCAGCCAGCCCAGCGAGCCGCTTGCCCCCAGCCGCACGGCATTGGTTCCTCGGCCTGCATTCGATTCGGCGCTGAACTGGGCCTGATTGGTATTGAGCGTGACCCCTCCTTGCGCGGTTTGTCCCGGCGAGTCGCTGGTCTTGACACGCCAGCCCCAGCCCGGTCCTGCCGGCGCGCTGCGGCTGGCCTGTGCACTCATGGTCCTGCGGCCGGTCGTGTCGCGAATGCCTTGGCTGGACAACACGGTCTGAGGTTGAAGCGGCAGGGTCAGGCTCAGGCCGCCGCTCCAGCTCTTGTTCGGCGCCAATTGTTTGCTGACATAGGCCGACAAATGCAGGTTGGAGGTCAGGGCCCAGCTGAAGTTCAGGGCAGCGAGACTGAAATCGTCACCATCCCATGTGGTCTGGCGCGCATAGCTGATGCCTAGCGACATGCCGTGACCCAGCGGCAAGCCTCCGCCGGCCGTGAAGCGGGTTCTCGGCCGAGGCTCCGTCGACGCTGCGGCGAACTGACGGAACCTCTCTCCAAAATAGTCCCAGTTCAGCGCCCAGCTGCCACGCCTGCTGCTTCGCTCGAGTCCCAACAGGTAGCGGCCACCGCTGATTGTTGCCGACGAGTCGGTGTCCTCGCTACGCGACCAGGCGGCGCCGACCCGCGCCAGAGCCACCGTGCCCAGCAGTCCCGACAACTCCAGTCCGGCGGCCCGGCGCGTGGGCTGCAGCTCAACCCGCCCTTCGGCCGTCAGTGCGGATGTGAGGCCTCGGCGGTAGGTGCTCGCTGCGAATCGATCCCCATAGTCGGCGCTCTCCGAACCGTAATTGAGCCTCAAGGCACCGGCTTCGAACGAAAAGTCGGCGAGGCCGGGTGCCAGCAGCCGGGGGGCTCCATAGTATTTTTGCGTCACCAGGGTGTCCACGCCGCGCAGGTCGCGCACCACCAGGGTCAGCTCGCCTTCGCCGTTGACCACAGGGATGTTGCTCAGCGTGAACGGACCCGCTGCCATCTGCCGACCTGCGATGACGCGCTGGTTGTTCACCAGCAAGTCCACCGAGGATGGCAGTGCGGCCGAGCCTGCCAAGGTCGGCATCGGGTGGGTGATGTAGCCCGGAGCGAGTGAGAAGTCCCGACCCCAACGAATGCCGCCGAAGCGCACGGGCCGGCTCCCGGCGCCGCCACTGCCCAGGGTGTCGCCGATCGTCAGGGAGGCCATGCGATCGGGAAAGTCCTGGCGCCAGAAGGTTTCCGTGCGGACCGACCTGTTTCCCCCTTCGTTGCCTCGGACGAGGGCTCCTGTCATGAAGGAGCCCCAGCGACTGAAGGCGACGGTTTCCACCAGTCCGCCGTGGCTGTTGGTGCCGGCCTCGCCACGAATGGCGAACATGTCGTAATTCAGGTACAGGCCCGGCGGTGCCGCGTTCGGCGGTATGTCACCCCTGCCCGCCAGTGCCATCCCCGTGGCCTCGAACGCTTCGGCGGGGACGGTCAAGGCCAGCTTGAGCTGGCGCAGATCCATCGTGTAGCGCAGGCCGGGCAAGGCATCGAGCGCGTAACCGGTCTCGCCATCGGGGAGCGGCAATGCTTCGCCATGCGGGCGCAGGCGGGCCGCTTTCCAGGCGGCCAGAGGCAGCACCAGGCGCCCGTCGGGCCGACGTTCAGCGAGAACGATGTCTGGCAGGGGCTGGCCATTGACGCTTAACTCCAGCAGCAGCATCTGTGCCGGGCCCTGGCCCTGCAAGCCTTCGGCTTTCTCGCCCGCCGGCCCCGCAGGGGGGGGCGAGGACGCAGGGGAAATTGCCATCGGCGGAGCATCATCGTCCGTCAGGCCGAGCACCACTTCGGCGCCCTTGAGCTCAAGCCTGGGGCGTGCGCTCTTGCGCAGCGTCAGAATCAGGCGGGTGCGCTCGTCGGTGCTGATCAGCATGAGCGATTCGATCATGCCCGATGCAAAGGACTCCTTGCGCCGGGGCAGGCCCGTGACGCCCGGAAAATCCACGAGGATGCGGCTGCCCAGGGCATGAACGAGCGGCGGGCCGGCGGCTGGTTCGCGCAGCGTCAGTCTCAGCGTGTCTTCGGCCCTTGTCGTCGACAGCACAGCGATACGTTCAATTGCCGCGCCGGGAAAATTCAAGGTGATGGCGGGGCTGGAACCTGCGCTCAAGGCGAGCGCGGCAGCAACAGAAAAGTCGCGCCAGCTGGCGACCGAAGGAGGACTCGAAGGACCGTGACTGTTCTGGAATATCGGACAGGCGAATCGCATCGGTGATCATGCTTTTCTCAGGGTGAATCCCATGTGCGCGGAAATTCCGGCACATGGACGATTCTCGCTGGTGTCAGGTGACATCAAGGCGCGGGCAGGACAGTCGTGGCCGGGCCTGCAGAAGTTTCCGCCCGGACATGCACAGGGTCCTGGAGCCGAGCCGGTCGCTCGAAGACCCATTGGCGCCAGGCGCCAGCCAGGACGCGGACGCCTGCTGCGGGCAGCTCCTTGCGTCCCTCGGAGGTTTCGAGGGTCAGGCGCTTGAGTTGCAGGTAGCGCTGGCCTTCATTGTCGAGCCGGACGCACATGCTGGCCGCAGGCGCCATGCATGGCCTGAGCCGGGGCTGGGGAGCGGCGACACCCTTGTCGGTGACGAACACCGGGAGGTTGTGGCGAAAGCGGAACGTCAAGCCGACTCCCGATGCAGCGGGTGCTTCAGGCGTCACGTCTTCCAGCACCAGCCGATAGGCTTTCTCCCTCATGCCGAAGGTCCGCCGACGCGGCGTGACGCGAAAGATCTGGCTCGCCTGCGGCGCAATCTCGGCAAGCGGCGGCACGATCATCAATTCGTCGGTGGCCTCGTACCGGTCCGCGCCCTCGGTCTGGTTCCAGCTCAGGGTGTCGCTCTGAAGATGGATGGGCCGATCGGAAGGGTTGGAGATGGTGACACCATGGGCCGCGCCGGCGAGCGCGGCGCCGGCGACCAGGCCCCAGCGTTTCGGACGCCGGGGCGATGCCATCGCGTGCTCGGTGCTCAATAGTCGACGCTCAAGGTGACCGCTCGCGTGTAGGTGCCGGCGGGCTTGGAGCCGAAGTTCGAGGCCAGGATCTTGCCGTAGACGGGGACCGCCTGGGCCGTGCCGTCCGGTGCAGCGATGTTGGAGCTCATGGGGGCGGCGGTCGGGAGGTCGTCGAGCGCGGCGCCGCTGGTCAGGCTCAGGTTGAACGCGAACGATTCGGCGCCGTTTTCGAGGGTTCGGGTGGTTGCCGAGTAGAGCTTGGGAGCGGTTCCGGTCGTGCAAGCAACCAGCAACGAGCCTGCGGTGTCCGCCGTCACATCGGTGGAACTCGCCAAGGCGGCGGTGGAGGCAAACGTGAGCGTGGATGCAGACACGGTGCAGGAATTCGTCAGGGTGGCGGACGCGGTCATGGTGCCTGTTGCCGTGGCCGCCTGGGCCGCGCCGGCGCCCAGGATCAGCCCTGCTGCCACCAAGGTGCGAACCAGTGTGGTCTGTGTGGATTTCGTCATTTGAAGCTCCTTTCGGGATGGATGGTGCGGGATGCACATGTGGGTCGGCCCGGTGGACGAGTGCCGACGGCGCCTGTGCACTGGTGCCGACGCATGCCGCATGGTCCGAAGGGCGAACATGCAAATTGTTACCGTTGTAAACAAAAGACGGTATCGGGAGGGCCTGATTTGCAACTCGGAAAATTCCCATGGAACAGGCGCTGCGACCTCGGCTTGATGGCCGGGTGGCGCGGCTCCGTCCTGCCCGCGCCTACCTGCTTTCGGGTCCAAGGTGCTGGTCAGCGTAGCGCACCAGGTCGGCCATGTTCTGCAGGCCGAGCTTGGCCATCAGATTGGCCTTGTGGGTGCTGATGGTTTTCTCGCTGAGGAACAGGGTCCGTGCGATCTCGGCGTTGCTCTGGCCAGCGGCCAGGCGCTCGAGGACCTGGCACTCGCGCGGCGAGAGTTTTTCGCGCGCGGGCGGGGGCGCCGCCGGGGAGAAGGCCAGCGTGTCCATCAGGCGCGGGTCGACATAGCGGTTGCCGCCGGCGAGGCGGCGCAGGGCCTGGAGCAGGGTGTCGGGCTCGCTGTCCTTGGTGACGTAGCCGCTGGCGCCGGCCCGCAGCGCGGCGCGCACGATGGCGGCGTGGTTGTGCATGCTGACCACCAGGATCGGCAGCTCGGGCCTGAGCGCGCGGATCTGGCCGATCAATTCGGGGCCGTTGGGGGCTGGCATGGTCAGGTCCAGCAGCAGCACGTGACAAGGCGTGTCCTGCAGGCGCGCCAGGGTACTGGCGCCGTCCACCGCCTGGCCGCTCACGCGCAGGCCGGGTTCGCCGTCGATGATGCGCTGCAACCCGCTGCGCACCATGGCATGGTCGTCGGCAATGATGACGTGTACCACGTCGGGCAGGGGAACCGTGGCGGTGCTGTTCACAGGTTACAGCCCCGTGGTCAGGGAGGCATGGTCGAGGAGGGGGATCATGCTGGAGGGCTGCAGCAGGCCGTGCCGCGGTATGCGTGCCCGCACGGTCGCGCCATGGTCCGGGCGACTGTCGATATGCAGCTCGCCGCCGAGGGCGGCTGCGCGCTCGCGCATGCCCGACAGGCCGAACGAGGCCGCGGCGTTGGGGGAGAGTGCAAAGCCGCGGCCGTTGTCGCGCACGCGCAGATGCAGCCAGTTGCCGCGCAGGGCCAGAGTGACATCGATGCGGCTCGCGCGGGCGTGGCGTGCCGCGTTGGTGAGGGATTCCTGCAGGATGCGGAAAATGCCGGTGGCGCGTGTTTCATCCAGTGTCAGGCCGGGGGGGAGCTGGTTGTCGAGCTCGCAAGGTATGCCCAAGCTGGCCTGGAACTCGGCGAGCAGCCCCTCGGCGGCCTCGGCCAGGCCGATGTCCAGCGTGGCGGGGCGCAGCTTGCCGGCAATGTCGCGCACGATGGCCAGGATGTCGTCGATGCCGCGCTTGAGCGCAGCGACCTGCGCCGGCAGCAGGCCGGCCGGATCGGCCTGCACCGCTCGCGGAAGCATGGACATGTCCATGCGCAGCACGGTCAGGCGTTGTCCAAGCTCGTCATGGATCTCGCGCGCGATGTGCCTGCGTTCGGCCTCCTTGACCGCCATCTGGTGCGAAGACAGCGCACGCAAGGCCTGCTGCGACGCGCGAAGCTCGGCATTGCTGTGGGCCATGTGCTCGGACAGAAGGCGCGAGGCACGCATGCGGATTTTTTCGGCCTGGGTACGCCTGCGCGTGCTCAGCAGCAGCAGGCAGAGCGCCAGCAGCAGAAGCAGGGAGCCAACGGCGCTGCCAGCCAAATAGTAGCGGCGATGGTCGGCTATTCGCTGATAAAGCGTGCCGTCCGGTTGTCCAACGAACAAGGTGAGGGGGTAGCCGTCGAGCTTGCGCCAGGCGTAAGTGCGCTCGACCTGGTCCACGGACGAGCGCAGGCGCGCCAGGCCGTTGTCGGGCAGGCCTGGCCTCAGCTGCGACACCGTGGGAGCGCCGCTACCGGCATGGGGGCTTTGCGGCTGACTCAGGCGCAGCACGATCGCCCCGTCGTCGCGCACCACGCTCAGGGCGCCGTCCTTGCCGAGGTCCAATCCCCTGTAAAGGCGCGACAGATATTCCGGCGCGACCGCGAAGCCCATGAACCCCGCGAACTGCCCCGCCGGCGTGTGCATGGGCCGGGTGAAATAGATCAGCGTGCGACCGGCCAAGCGAGCCCGTATCGGCGGACTCGCGAGGAAGACATCGGCCGCGCTGTCACGGTGCGTCTTGAATGAGGCGGTGTCGCTCAGGTCCAGCCCCGCGGCCTGGGGGTTGAAACTGCTGTAGCGCAAGCGGCCGTTCTCATCGATCGCGACGATGTCGAATTCGAACTCCAGGCGCGCCTGGACCTGGCGGCGCCGCACCGTATCGGCAAAGCTGGTGGGGCGGCTCAGCCATTCCTCGCGCAGGTCGAGCAGGATGAGGTCGGCCGCGCGTACGGTCGACTGCAGTGCCTGTGCGCCGATGTCGGCCATGGATTCGAGGCCGCTTTGGGCGTGGCGCCGTTCGTCGCGCTCGTGCTGCTGCAAGTCCCACAACAGCAGGCTCCACAAGGCGCCCAGCAGCAAGCCGCCCGTGATCGCCCACTGGGCGGCCAGCGGCCATCTGGACCAGAAAACGAAAGCTTGGCTCAAGGTGTTGGGGCGACCGGGCGCGGCTCCCAGGCCACATCCTATGGCGGTACGGGGCGCAGCCGGTACTTTGCGAAAAGAGTCGCTTGCGACGGAGATTTTAATCGCGGCAGTCGTCTCGAACCGGCTATGGATGGGTGCTATAGCCAATGCCAGGTGCAACCAGCGACGGCTCTGCACCTCAATCGTCGAGCGAGGCGCTCCAGCGGTCGTTCCAGTCGCGCGCCTGCTGCTGCTCGCGCCGCTCGCGCTTGGTCGGGCGCCCCTGGATGAGGCCCAGCGCCGGTTCGGGCGCCAGGCGCCGCTGCTCGGCCGCGCGCTCGCGTCAAATGAAGCCGCTCACAGATCGAACTTGGCAGCGATTCGCAAGGTCCGGGGCGCGCCGGTGCCCAGCAGGTTGTTGCCCGCCGTCGCCCAGTAGGTCCGGTTGGTCGCGTTGTCCAGGTTGGCCTGCAGCGTCACGCCGGTGCCGGCCCATTTGGTGCGGTAGCGCGTGCCCAGCGTCAGCAGGGTGTAGCTGCCCACGAAAGCGTCGTTGGCGTTGTTCACGGCCCGTTTGCTGACGTTGTACAGGCCGGCGTTGAGGGACCAGCCGAGGACCTGCGGCACGCGGTACTCGCCGAACACGCTGAAGGTATGGCGCGGCGTGTTCGCCGGGATCTTGCCGGCTTCCGCGGCGTTGCTGGAGGCGGTGATTTCCGCATCCAGGAGCAGCGCTGAAGCGATGACGGACCACTGCCGCGACAGCTCACCGCTGGCCGACAGCTCCAGGCCACGGTAGCGGCTCTCGCCGCCGATGACGAACTGATTGGCCGCGTTCACCGTGGTTTGCGGCCGGTTGATCTCGAAGGCGGCGGCCTGCAGCAGCGCGCCGGTGCTGCTGCGCCACTTGGCGCCCAGCTCGTACTGCTTGTTCACCGCCGGCAGCAGCGCTTCCCCGGAGTTGGCGTGCGTGAGCGACGCCGTGCCAGTCTCCTCCAGGCCTTCCAGGTAGCTCGCGTACAGCGAGAGGTTCTCCACCGGCTTGTACATCAGCGACAGGTTGGGCGATACGTCGCTGGTGGCGTACTGCGAGCGTGCGCCGGCGGCCGTGTTGTTGGCGCTCTGGTAATCGCTGTAGCGAAGACCGGCCATCGCCTGCCACTGGGGCGAGAAGGTGAGGCGGTCGAAGAGGTACACACCCTTGTCGACGATGTCGTTGCCACCGCCGCGCGTGGCGATCACCGGGTTCAACTCCGGCACCGGCCGGGGGTTGTAGACATTTTGGCTTTGCTGGGCGGTAGGCGCGGATTCCCCTAAGTAGGAAGCGCGCCGGTTGTACATGGCGCCCAGGGTGAGGTCATGCGCCACCGGCCCGGTGGTGAAGCGACCGTTCAGGTCAGCGCGGTGGCTGGTGTTCTCGAAGCGCTGGCCGTTGCCGAAGAAAATGTTGAGCGTGCCTTCGCCCGTGTCCAGGTTCGTGAAGTTGAAGGCGGAGTAGCGGCGGTCGCGCTCGGTGATCGCCTTGCCCGTCTCCAGCGTCACCATCCAGTCGCTGCCCAATGCCAGGTCGCCACGCAGCAGCGCATTGGTCGCGTACGCGTCGTAGTGCTGCCACTCGCCGGCCGCGTTGTTCTTGTTGTCGGGCAGGCGCGGCACCACGGCACGCCCGGCCACGCGGGGCAGCGTGATGGCGGCCTGCTCGCTCACGTCCTTGCGGTAGTGCTCCAGGTCGAATTTGAGGTTGAAGCCGGAGTTCACGCGCCAGTCATAGGCCATCGACAGAAGCTGGCGGTCGCCTTTGTAGTTGCGGATGCCGATGTCCTCGCGGCCGCCCACGGCGTTGATGCGCAGGCCCATGCTGTCATCCGCGCCGAAGCGACGGCCCATGTCGGCGTGGACGTCAACGGCGCCGTGGTTGTTGATCGAGGTGGCGATGCTTGTCACCGGCGTCTTGCCGGCGCGCTTGGTGACGAAGTTGACGATTCCCGAGGGGGGCACGAAGCCGTAGTACAGCGAGGAGGCACCCTTGAGCACCTCGACCTGTTCCTTGTTCTCCAGCGGGATGTCGATCAGGTTGATGACCGGCAGGAAACCGTTGAGGCGGTAGTTGCCGCGGTTCTCCACCAGCAAGCCGCGGATGGAGATGTTGTCATAGGTGGAGCCCGAAAGCTGCGAGCGTGTGACGCCAGCGGTGTTGCGCAGCGCGCCGAACACGCTGCGCGCCCCCTGCGCGTCCAGCACCTCGCGCGTGACCACGTTGTTGGTCAGCGGCACGTCCAGCGGGTCCTGGTCGCGGAAGGCGCCGACCTGGACGTTGCGGGAACTGTAGCTGCCCGCGTTGTCGCCGGTGACTCGGACTTCCGAAAGGGTGCGGGTGGTGCTGTCCTGGGCGAGCGACGGGGCGGCGGTGAGGGACGCAATGGCCATGGCGATGGCGACGCGGGGGAAATCAGGGAAGTGCATCGTTAGAATTCCGGATTGTTAATGAGATCAATTCGTATTCTAATTACAAATGAAAACATCCCTGCGCCGTCTTTGGTTGAAGTTGCACCGCTGGACCGCCCTGGGCCTGGGCTGGCTGCTGGGGTTGGCCGCGCTGCTCGGCGCCTTGCTTTCCGTGGCCAAGCCGCTCGATCGGTGGGCCCATCCCGAATTTTTCATGGAGCAAACGTCGCCGGCGCCGGCGCACGCCTCGCCACTGGAGCCGGCGCTGCGGCAACTGCGTGCCGAATTCGGTCCGCAGGCGGGATTCACCTTCCGGCCTCCGCGCACGGAACAGGACACCTTGTGGGTTTACGTGCGGGGGCCTTGGGACGGCACGATCTATTTTGATGCGGCGGGCCAGGAGCGCGGCCGGCGCGACGAGCACGAAGGTTTCTACAATCTGTTGTTCGAACTCCACAGTTCCCTGCTGCTCGGCGATCCCGGCAAGGCCGTGCTGACTGGGGCGGCCCTGAGCTATCTGTTGTTGCTGGTGACGGGTCTCGTACTCTGGTGGCCTGCGCGGTGGCCACCTGTGCTCAAGATCCGCTTGACAGGCGGGTGGCGCAAATGGGTCTTTGACCTGCACAACGTCGGCGGCGCAGTGCTGGGCGTTTTCATCGCCGTCTCGGTCGCCACGGGCGCCTACATGGCATGGCCGCCCCTGCGCACGCTGGTCAGTTCCGCGTTCGCGGAAGTGCCGTTCAAGGCACCCACGCTGACGGCAGATGCATCCGCCAAAACCTGGCTGCCGCTCGACGAGGTGGTGGCGCGGGCGAACGCTGTGTACCCAGGCGCAATGGTCGGCTACGTGCAAGTGTCGCCGGCGCAACCGGTGCGCGTCCGGCTGAAGCTGGCGGAGGACCCGCACCCCAACGGCCTGACGTCGGTGTGGCTGCACCCCTCTACCGGCACCGTGCTGGCCACGAAGCGCTTTGACCAGCTCGACACGGGGCTGCGCATCGTCTCGGTGGTTTACCCGCTGCACACCGGAGAGCTCGGTGGCCTTGCGCTGACCATCATCGTGGGGCTCGGCGGCATGGTGTTGGCCATGCTCTCGGTGACAGGCCTGGTTCTGTGGTGGACACGGCGCCAGTCGCGCAAAAAGGCGATCGCCTGGACGGGAAGCCGAGTGACTGAGCAGTAGCAGAACCGACGGAATTGAATGCGCCAAAGCGGTTGACGCGACACATTCAGGCGTGGCGCAGCGTCAAGTCAACACCCGCACGACCTCATCACAAGAATGTTCGTGCGGTCTGGAATTCCCGGCTCGAATCTATTCGGAGCACCTGGGTCTACCGGCGGATATATTTATCTGGCGCACGGCCGCCGATCAGGGCCCTTCACCTCCTTGGACCGGAGTTTGCGAACGAAAGCGAGGTGGGGCCGAGGACCGGACTCCACCACCAAACACCCTGCGCCTAGTCTCTCCAGACGGGGCGTTTTTGTTTGCGTGACAAAGGCTTGGCTCCGAAATTGCGCTCAGAACGTTCCAAGTTGTCCCATTGCATCCTGCGTTTGTCCGTACCCCACACCGTCCCCTGGCGTGATTCCAGGAAAAACGCCCTCCAGGGGGACAGGGTATGAAATGGGACTGCAGGGCGAGACGCAAATCAAGGCGGCCAGACACCAAAGCCAGTGTGTTGAAGCTACTCGTGCTGGTATATGAAAGGCAAATCTTGGCGATCGCCAATATTTGTGCGAGATGCAGCAGAGCAACGACCCAAGTGAGTGCTTGCAATCCGGCAAAGTGGGATAATTCCAATGGCGGTCCGGTTCCTAAGCCGGAGTCGAATCGTTGCTGCTGGTCTGGTGTACCCAGGGACCAGGACAGTCAGGGAAAAGCGAGTGTTGGTGCTGGTTGCAAACGATCTTTCGATCCAGCCCCGGCCACCAAAATTGAAAGCCCTTGGTTCATCAGAATCAAGGGCTTTTCCTATTGGCGTTCCGGGCTTGCAGGGGCGTGGGACGCACGCGAGTGCCGGCAATGCTGCACGAAGTCGCCGTTCCGTATTTTCGAGGCGGCCGTCCTTCCGGTTCTCTCTCTCTTTCTATCTATCTCTCTATTTTCACGATGGCAGTTCTGACGGACACGACCCTGGGCATTGACTTTGGTACCTCCAACTCGGCAATGGCCGTGCGCCAAGGGGATTCGCCCGCGCGCATGTTACGCCTGGAAGGCGAGAGCAACACCTTGCCGACGGCGCTGTTCTTCAATGCCGAAGACCACCGAACCCACTATGGGCGCGATGCGGTGGAGCAGTATCTTGCCGGCACTGAAGGGCGCCTCATGCGTTCGCTCAAAAGCCTGCTGGGCAGTTCGCTGCTGCAGGACAGGACGGCGGTGCACAACGCGCTGGTGAGCTACCAGGACATCATCAGCCTGTTCCTGCGCATGCTGGCCAGCCAGGCGCGTGACACCCTGGGGGGCATGCCGGGCCGGGTGATGCTGGGGCGGCCCGTGCACTTCGTGGATGGTGACGCCTCGCGGGACCAACAGGCCGAAGATGCCCTGCGGCAGGCGGCGCAGGACGCGGGGTTTGTGAACATCGCGTTCCAGCTGGAGCCCATTGCCGCAGCGCTGGACTATGAGCAGCGCATCGAGCGCGAATCGCTGGTGCTGGTGGTGGACATCGGCGGTGGCACCTCCGATTTCACCGTGGTGCGCCTGGGGCCGGACCGGCGGGCGCGCACCGATCGCAGCCGCGACATTCTGGCCACCACCGGAGTACATGTCGGCGGCACCGATTTCGACCGGCGCCTGAGCCTGGCACTGCTGATGCCCCTGCTGGGCCTGGGCCACACCGGGCCTGCGGGGCGCGAGGTGCCGAGCCGGGTGTTCTTCGACCTGGCGACCTGGCACCTGATCCAGTGGCTGTATGCGCCGCGGGCCCTGCGCGATGCGCAGGCCCTGCGCCCCGACTATGCGCAGCCCCAGCTGCATGATCGCCTGATGACGGTGCTGCACCAGCGTCTGGGGCATCGCCTGGCCAACACGGTGGAGCAGGCCAAGATCGCGGCGTCCGGCGATGCCGTGGAGGCGCCGATGGCGCTGGACTGGGTCGAGCCGGGTCTGAACGCACTCATGACCCCCGACGGCCTGGCCCGCCACCTTGCCGGGCCGTTGCAACAGGTGGTGAACTGCGCCGCCGAATGCCTGCAGCGGGCCGGGCTGGCGCCCCAGGATCTGCAGGCCATCTATCTCACCGGGGGATCGTCGGCACTGCGCCCGCTGCGCCAGGCGCTGCGCGTGGCGTTTCCTGGCACCCCGCAGGTCGAAGGCGACCTGTTTGGTGGCGTCGCGGCAGGGTTGGCGGTTTGCGCCCCCTGAACAGCAGCGCGATGGTAGGGATAGTTTGCTCTTGAAATGATAGCTTGCATGCGCTTGTGAATAAAACGCTGCAGGCATATTTGATTCAAAAGTGCTTCATTCACCCCCGCTTTCGGGGGCCCCGCGTTTCCATGCCAGTGCGGTGTCGTACAGGCTGTTGCGGGATGCGCCGGTCACTTCCGCAGCCAGGCGCACGGCGGTCTTGAGGGGCAGTTCCTGCAGCAGCAGGCGCAGCACGCGCAGGCTGTCGCTGTCGTCGGTGGTGGGCGCCGTGGGGTGCAGCAGCACCACGAATTCACCGCGGGACCGTTGGGGCGACCCTTCCAGCCAGGCCGTCAGATCCCGGGCCCGCTGGGTGGTGATTTCTTCGAATTGCTTGGTGAGTTCGCGCGCCAGCGTGACCGGGCGATCCCCCAGTACCGACAGCGCCTGGGCCAGCTCGCCAATGCGATGGGGGGCTTCGAGCAGCACCACGCAGCGGGGTTCGCTGGCAAGCTGCTGCACGGCATTGGCCCGCTCGGCATGCTTCACCGGTAAAAAGCCGGCAAAGAGAAAACCTCCGTTTTCCGTGCTGTGCGCCACGGCACCCGCCACGCTCAAGGCTGTGGTGATGCTGCTGGCGCCCGGCAGCGGCAGGGTGCGCAGGCCGGCCGCCTGCACGGCGGCCACCAGGCGTGCGCCGGGGTCGCTGACGCCCGGTGTGCCGGCATCGCTCACGTAGGCAATGCGCTGGCCCTGCTGCAGCCGCTGCACCACGGCCAAGGCGGCTTCGGCCTCGTTGTGCTGGTGTACCGCCAGCAGTTGCGCGCTGGTCTTGTCGATGCCATAGGCGCGCAGCAGTGCCTGGGTGTGGCGCGTGTCCTCGCAGGCAATGGCATCGGCCAGCTGCAGCACATGCAGCGCGCGCAGGGTGATGTCGGCCAGGTTGCCGATGGGCGTGGCCACGACATACAGCGCACCCTGCGGATAATGCTGTGCAGCCGCTGCATCGCGTGCGGCGTTCAGGGCAGATGCGAAAGAGGCGCTCAATGAATTTCCTTGGAAAAAGACCAGCCCGGGCGAGCCCTTCGGGCCCTGGTGTCGCCAGCGGCAGTACCACGCGGCAGCGGGGCAATGCGGCCGAAGACCAGGCGCTGGCCTGTCTGCAGGCCGTGGGCCTGAAGTTGCTGGAACGCAATTATCGGACGCCCGGGCGCGGCGGAGGCGAGATTGATCTGGTGATGCGCGATCGCGACGGCACCGTGGTGTTTGTTGAGGTGCGCAGCCGCACCAGCAATACCTTCGGCGGGGCCGGTGCCAGCATTGGCGCCACCAAGCAGCGGCGTATCGTGTTTGCCGCACGCCATTACCTGATGCGCATGTCCACGCCGCCCCCGTGCCGCTTCGACGTGGTGCTGGTGGACACCTCCGTGCAATGGCTCAAGGCGGCCTTCGACGCCCAATAAGCGCGGACCACCCCAGGCCTGGCGCGCCATCCGGCGACTACGGTTTGCTACAAAACTGATAACAGGCCGCGGGTATCATCGGGCTCCCATGCTTGAGCAACGCATCCAACAGCACTTCATCGACAGTGCCGACCTGAAATACCAGGCGGCGCAGGCCCTCAGCGCGCCCATCGCCGCAGCCGTGCAGGCCATTCTGGCCTGCGTCACCAGCGGCGGCAAAGTGCTGGCCTGCGGCAATGGCCCTTCGGCCGCCGAGGCGGTGCAGTTTGCGGCTTTCTGCGTTGCGGGGTTCGAGCGTGACCGGCCCGAACTGGCTGCGCTCGCGCTGACCTGTGACAGCACCCTGCTCACGGGGGCCGGGGGACGCAGCGACGTTGACCAGCAATTCGCACGCCAGGTGCGCGCGCTCGGCCAGGCCGGCGATGTCTTGCTGGCACTGTCCGTCACGGGCAGCGATGCCAACGTGATCGCAGCCACCGAAGCCGCGCACGAGCGCGACATGACCGTGGTGATCCTCAGCGGTCGCACCGGCGGCAAGCTTGCTGCCATGGTGCGCGAGACCGATGTGCTGATCAGCGTGCCGCACGACCGTGCCGCGCGGGTGCGCGAGGTCCATGCCCTGGTGTTGCACTGCCTGTGTGACGGCGTGGATGCCCAGTTACTTGGAGAACAGGAAATACCGCTATGAAGCTGACCATGAACCGTACGGCCTGCACCCTGCTGGCTGCCGCTGCACTTGCTGCAGGCCTGTCTGCCTGCGCGCCCCTGGTTGTCGGGGGGGCAATGGTGGGCGGCTTGATGGCCACGGACCGCCGCACCACCGGCACCCAGGTGGAAGACGAAGGGATCGAGCTGCGTGCCGCCAACCGCATCCGCGAGGTGCTGGGCGATCGTGTGCATGTCAACGTCACCAGTTTCAACCGCCAGGTCTTGCTGACCGGCGAGGTGCCGACGGCGCAGGACCGTGCCACGGTGGAGAAGATCGTGACGGAGGTGAACAATGTGCGTGCGGTGGTGAACGATCTGGGCGTGATGCCCAAGTCTTCGCTGGGCCAGCGTTCCAGCGACACCCTGACCACCGGCAAGGTGCGGGCGAGTTTCGTGGATGCCAAGGATGTTTTTGCCAGTGCCTACAAGGTGGTGACCGAACGCAACGTGGTCTACCTGATGGGGCTGGTGACGCAGCGCGAGGCCACGCGCGCCTCCGAAATTGCGCGCGGCGTGAGCGGCGTGAGCAAGGTGGTGCGGGTCTTCGAACTGATCACCGATGACGACCTGCGCCGCGCCAGTACCCAGCCGCCCGCGGCCGTGACCACCGACCAGCCAGCGCCAAAGGGCAACTGACAACTAACGGCGTATGGCGGCAGGCGGTACAGCCCGGCGCCTCGCTGTCAGGTCAGGCGCTTGACCAGGCTGGATGTATCCCAGCGGTTGCCACCCATCTTCTGCACGTCGGCATAGAACTGGTCCACCAGCGCGGTCACCGGCACGCGCGAGCCATTGCGGCGGGCTTCGTCCAGCACCAGGCCCAGGTCCTTGCGCATCCAGTCCACGGCAAAGCCAAAGTCGAACTGGCCGTCCACCATGGTTTTGCCACGGTTGTCGAGCTGCCAGCTTTGGGCGGCGCCCTTGCCGATCACATCCAGCACCTGCTTCATGTCCAGCTCGGCATTCTTGCCAAAGGCCACGGCTTCGGACAGGCCCTGCACCAGGCCCGCGATGCAGATCTGGTTGACCATCTTGGCCAGCTGGCCCGAGCCGCTGGAGCCCAGCAGCGTGAACGCCCGCGAGAAAGCCATGGCCACTGGCTGGGCGGCGTCAAAAGCGGTCTGGTCGCCGCCGCACATCACCGTGAGCTGGCCGTTTTGCGCGCCCGCCTGGCCCCCGGAGACCGGGGCATCGACAAAGTGCAGCCCCAGTGCGCGCGCGGCGGCATGCAGCGCGCGCGCCACTTCGGCCGAGGCCGTGGTGTGGTCCACAAAGACGGCGCCCGGCTGCATGCCAGCGAAGGCGCCGTCCGCGCCCAGCGTCACCGAGCGCAGATCGTCGTCGTTGCCCACGCAGCAGAACACCAGGTCGGCGCCCTGTGCGGCCTCCCGCGGTGTATTGGCATGTTTTGGGGTTTTTGCGCTGGCGTATTCTGCGCACCATGCTATTGATTTTGAAGTGGTGCGGTTGTATACCGTGACTTCATGGCCGGCCAGGGCGAGGTGGCCGGCCATGGGATAGCCCATGACACCCAAGCCCAGAAAGGCGACTTTGCGGGCGGGGGTGCTGTCGTAGCTGCGGGGGTTGGTGCTTGGCATAGAGGTGGTTCCTGTAAAAAAGGTTGCCACAGGGGCAGCATTTGGAATTGGCGCGGCCCAGACCAGCGGACGCCGTGGAACTGGCTTTGCCAGGCCACTGGCGTCGTTCCCCTTCCCGCGCGTAGCGCGAGAGAAGGGGGAAGCGGCGTAGCCGTACAGGGGGGTGTCACACTATCGCGAAGTGCTCGGTACCCGAGGCCAGGTCGGTGGATTTGGCGCGCTGGCTGTTGAGCTTGATCTGCAGGCGCAGGTCGTTGAGCGAGTCGGCGTTGCGCAGCGCATCTTCGTAGCTGATCACATTGGCCTCGTAGGCATCGAACAGCGCCTGGTCGAAGGTCTGCATGCCCAGGTTGCGGCTCTTTTTCATGACTTCCTTGATCTCGGCGACTTCGCCCTTGAAGATCAGGTCGGCAATCAGCGGGGTGTTGAGCATCACCTCGACCGCAGCTGCCCGGCCCTTGCCGTCCTGCTTCGGGATCAGGCGCTGTGACACCATGGCGCGCAGGTTGAGCGACAGGTCCATCAGCAATTGGGTGCGGCGCTCTTCGGGAAAGAAATTGATGATCCGGTCCAGTGCCTGGTTGGCGCTGTTGGCGTGCAGGGTGGCCAGGCACAGGTGGCCGGTTTCGGCAAAGGCCACGGCGTGTTCCATGGTCTCGCGGTCGCGGATTTCGCCCATCAGGATCACATCGGGGGCCTGGCGCAGCGTGTTCTTGAGCGCCGCTTCCCAGCTGTCGGTGTCCAGGCCCACTTCGCGCTGCGTGACCACGCAGTTCTTGTGCGGGTGCACGAATTCCACCGGGTCTTCCACCGTGATGATGTGGCCGAACGAGTTTTCGTTGCGCCAGTCCACCATGGCGGCCAGCGTGGTCGATTTGCCCGAACCCGTGGCACCCACCAGGATGCACAGGCCACGCTTGGTCATGGTCACTTCCTTGAGGACCTGGGGCACGCCCAGGCCATCGATGGTGGGCAGCGTGAGCGGAATGGTCCGCAGCACCATGCCGACCTTGCCTTGCTGGATGAATGCGTTCACGCGAAAGCGGCCAATGCCGGCGGGCGAGATGGCAAAGTTGCATTCCTTGGTGCGCTCGAAGTCGGCCACCTGTTTGTCGCTCATGATGGCGCGCGCCAGCGTGAGGGTGTGGGTGCCGGTCAGCGGCTGGGGTGACACCTTGGTGACCTTGCCGTCCACCTTGATGGCAGGCGGAAACTCTGCCGTGATGAACAAGTCGCTGCCATTGCGGCTCACCATCAGTTTGAGCAAGTCGTTGATGAATTTACTGGCCTGATCGCGTTCCATCAGAGTTCCTTCCGAGGTGCTGTGCCTGCAGGGCGGGGGATCATTTCTGGTTGTCGCTCAGCCGGGCGCTCACGACCCGCAGGCGCAGCGACAGCTTGCGTGCCAGCAGCGCAATCAGGCTGGCGGCCAGCTGGGGATCCTTGGTCATCATGTCGTCCATGGCCTCGGCGCTCAGCACGGCGATTTCACTGTCAATGAGGGTGGTACAGGCCGAAAAGCGGATGCCGCTGTCGAGCAGCGACATTTCGCCCAGGATGTCTCCGGGCCGCGTCTCTGCCAGGCGCAGCTGCTCGCCCCAGGGCTGAAGGCGGTCCACCGCGATGGCACCGGTGAGCACCACCACCATGAAGTTGCCGTATTCCTCCTGCCGGATGACGTCGCGGTTGGCTGGAACGGCGGCAAACTCGAAAAAACGCTCCATGCGCTCCACCGCGTCCGTGTCGAGGTGGGCCATGTATTTGTCCTTGGCCCACAAGGCCTGCAGCAGCTTGCCACCGCGGCTGGGGGGCAGGCGCTTGGCGCCCACTTCCACGGCACGCGCCTCCCAGGGCACCAGCATGGAGGCGTCCACGCCCTGGCTGGCGAAGGCCGTGGAGAACAGCACGGAGTCGGTCTGATCTTCCGAAGGCGTGTCCCTGCGGGTATTGCGGCGCAGAAGGCTGAGAATGCCTTTCATAAATGGCTCCAATGTGCGGCATCTGCTGCCGCTGTGTCAGAAGGATGTGCGGGGGGCAGCCGGAGTGCGATCAACCCGGGAAGTTCTCGGGGATCTTGGCCTTGCTGCGGGCTTCCGCGGGGCTGATGATATTGCGCCGCACCAGATCGGTGAGGTTCTGGTCGAGTGTCTGCATGCCCACGCTGTTGCTGGTCTGGATGGTCGAATACATCTGCGCCACCTTGGCCTCGCGGATCAGGTTGCGGATGGCGCTGGTGCCCAGCATGATCTCGTGCGCGGCCACGCGGCCCGAGCCGTCTTTCAGCTTGCACAGCGTCTGAGAAATCACGGCTTGCAGCGATTCGGACAGCATGGCGCGGACCATTTCCTTTTCTTCGGCGGGGAACACGTCGATGATCCGGTCGATGGTCTTGGCGGCACTCGACGTGTGCAGCGTGCCAAAGACCAGGTGGCCCGTCTCTGCGGCCGTCATGGCCAGCCGGATGGTTTCGAGGTCGCGCATTTCGCCCACCAGGATCGCATCGGGGTCTTCACGCAGTGCGGACTTGAGCGCGGCGGCGAACGACAGCGTCATGGGCCCCACTTCACGCTGATTGACCAGGCACTTCTTGGATTCGTGCACGAACTCGATCGGGTCTTCCACCGTGAGGATGTGGCCGTATTCGGTTTCGTTGAGGTAGTTCACCATGGCTGCCAGCGTGGTGGACTTGCCCGAGCCCGTGGGCCCGGTCACCAGCACCAGGCCGCGCGGCTTGAGCGCCAGGTCGCCGAAGATCTTGGGGGCGTTGAGCTGCTCCAGCGTGAGGATCTTGCTGGGAATGGTGCGGAACACGGCAGCGGCGCCGCGGTTCTGGTTGAAGGCGTTGACCCGAAAGCGGGCCAGGCCATCGATCTCGAACGAGAAGTCCACCTCCAGAAACTCTTCGTACGTTTTGCGCTGCGAGTCGCTCATGATGTCGTACACCATGGCGTGAACGGTCTTGTGGTCCAGCGCGTCCACATTGATGCGCCGTACATCCCCGTGAACCCGGATCATGGGAGGCAAGCCCGCGGACAAGTGCAGGTCGGATGCCTTGTTCTTGACGCTGAATGCGAGCAACTGGGTAATGTCCACGGGTTCCCTCTCTTTGGTACGCTTGTTTCTCATTATGACCACGATTGCTACCAACCTCCAACAGGTACGGGGCCGCATCGCGCAGGCCTGTGCCGCCGCCGGCCGGGCTCCCGAAAGCGTCTCGCTGCTGGCCGTTTCCAAGACCTTTGGCGCCGAATCGGTGGTGCAGGCCGCCACCGCCGGCCAGCGGGCATTCGGTGAAAACTACATCCAGGAGGGGGTGGAGAAGATCGCCGCGGTGGGGCGGGCATGCGCGTCCGCGCTGCAGTGGCATTGCATTGGTCCCATCCAGAGCAACAAGACCCGCCTGGTGGCCGAGCATTTCGACTGGGCGCACACCGTGGACCGGCTCAAGACCGCCGAGCGCCTGTCGGCCCAGCGGCCGGACCACCTGCCACCGCTGCAGATCTGTATTCAGGTGAACATCGACGGCGGCCCCACCAAGTCGGGTGTGGCACCGGTGGATACGCTGGCGCTGGTGCGTGCTGTGGCACAACTGCCACGCCTGCGGGTGCGCGGGTTGATGAGCATCCCCGACCATGCCCCTGATTTCGAGGCGCAACTCGCAAAGCATGCAAGCGCCAGAAGGCTTTTTGACCAGATATTGGCCCTGGATGAGCCCGGGCTCGAAGGTTTTGACACCCTTTCCATGGGCATGACTGCCGATCTGGAGGCCGCCATCCAGGCGGGCAGCACCCTGGTGCGGGTCGGCACGGGCATCTTTGGCGGCCGGACCTATCCGGCACCCTGATGCGGCGCCGGATGCCTGCGCTGCGGCCCGTGCTAAGCTGATTTGCTCACTCCACGGACACCGCCCAGGGGCGGTGTGCAGCCATCACAACCCGTCAATGGAGATCTTTTCATGCCTGGATTGCTGCCCGACATCGACCCCGATGGCCTGCTCGAATTCTCGGTGGTCTACACCGACCGCGCGCTCAACCACATGTCCAGGCGCTTCACCGGCGTGATGCAGGACATCCTGTCCACACTCAAGGAGGTGTATCACGCCCCCACCGCCGTGATCGTGCCCGGCAGCGGCACCTTTGGCATGGAGGCCGTGGCGCGCCAGTTCGCCAACCGTGAAAAAGTGCTGATCGTGCGCAACGGCTGGTTCAGCTACCGCTGGAGCCAGATTTTCGACGCCGACAAGGGCCTGGGCGGCGGCGCCGTGATCTGCAAGGCCCGCCCGCAGGGCAGCGGACCGCAGGCGCCCTGGGCACCGTGCCCGGCCGATGAGGTGGCGGCCGCCATCCGCGCCGGCAAACCCAAGGTGGTGTTCGCGCCCCATGTGGAAACGGCCAGCGGCATCATCCTGAGCGACGACTACCTCCGCACGCTGACGGCCGCTGCGCACGAGGTGGGCGCGCTCTTCGTGCTCGACTGCGTGGCCTCGGGTGCCATGTGGGTGGACATGCAGGCCACGGGCGTGGACGTGCTGATTTCCGCGCCGCAAAAAGGCTGGAGCGGCTCGCCCTGCTGCGCCATGGTGATGCTGGGCGAACGCGCGCGCTTGGGCCTAGACGGCACCACCAGCAGCAGCTTCTCGTGCGACCTCAAGAAGTGGATGCAGATCGCCGAGGGCTACGAAAAGGGCCAGCACGCCTACCACACCACCATGCCCACCGACGCGCTGGTGCGCCTGCGCGACGTGATGCAGGAGACACGTGCCTACGGTTTTGCCAAGGTGCGCGAAGAGCAGATTGCACTGGGCGCCAAGGTGCGCGCGCTGCTCGAATCGCGTGGCTTCCCCAGCGTGGCGGCCGAAGGCTTCAAGGCGCCCGGCGTGGTGGTGAGCCACACCACCGACCCGGGTATCCAGAGCGGCAAGAAATTCATGGAAGTGGGCCTGCAGACCGCCGCCGGCGTGCCGCTGCAGTGCGACGAAGGGCCGGACTTCAAGACCTTCCGCATCGGCCTGTTCGGTCTGGACAAGTGGCACAACGTGGAGCGCACGGTGGGCCACCTGTCCCGGGCGCTGGACCAGATGGCGGCGGCTGCCTGACGGGGTGAGGTCGAGGTTGGCTGGCTGGCACGGATGAATCCAGACCCCAACCCCGCCGTCCTCGCCTTGCGCCGCGCCAAGCGCCAGGCCCTGGGCCTTTTGCTGCTGGTGACCGCCGTGTTCATCGCCACCAGCGTGGTCGAACGCGGTCTGCTGCTGAACTGCGTGAAAGCCATGGCCGAGGCCGCCATGGTCGGCGCCCTGGCCGACTGGTTTGCGGTGGTGGCGCTGTTTCGCCGGCCACTGGGCCTGCCCATCCCGCACACGGCGGTGATCGCGCGCAACAAGGACCGGATTGGCGCCAACCTGGCGGCCTTTGTGCGCGACCGCTTCCTCGATCCGCCCTCGCTGGTGGCGCTCATCCGGCGCCACGACCCCGCCGCGCGGCTGGCCCAATGGCTGGGCGATGCGGGCAACGCCAGCTTGCTGGGCCAGCAGGCGGCGCGGCTGCTCAGCGCCGCCCTCGATACCGTGCAGGATGCGCAGATGGAGCGCTTCATCCGCAAGGCGGCGCGCACCCTCATCGGGCGGGTGGATCTGTCGGGCACCCTGGCCACGCTGCTGGGGGCGCTCACCCACAACGGGCGCCACCAGGCGCTGCTTGACGATGCACTGGGCCGGCTGATCGTGGTGCTGCAGGAGGAGGGCACGCGCCACCTGATTGCCACCACCATCGTGCAGTGGCTCAAGAAAGAACATCCGCTCAAGGAAAAAATGCTGCCCACCGACTGGCTGGGCGACAAGGGCTCGGCCATGATCGCCAACGCGCTCGAGGCCGTGCTGGCCGACGTGGCGCAGAACCCGCAGCACCAGTTGCGCGCACAGTTCGACGCGGCCGTGCAGCGGCTGGTGCACAGGCTGCAGACCGATCCGGACTGGGCGCGCAAGGGCGAGGAGATCCGGCGCTACCTGCAGACCAATGCCACGCTGGGCCGCTATGTGCAGGACCTGTGGCTGGGCATGCGCGCCGCCCTGCAGCGCGACCTGGCCGACGAGCACTCGGCCGTGGCGCGCAACGTGCATGCCATGGGCGCGTGGTTTGGCCGATCGCTGGCGGGTGATGCGGCATTGCGCCAGTCGCTCAACCTGCGGCTGGAAAGCTGGGTGCAGGGGCTGGCGCCGGATGTGTCGCAGTTCATTGCGCAGCACATCGAGGACACGGTGCGGCGCTGGGATGCCGAGGAGATGACGGCGTTGATCGAGCTGAACATCGGCAAGGACCTGCAGTACATCCGGATCAATGGGACGGTGGTGGGTGGGTTGATTGGGCTGGTGTTGTTTGGGGTGTCGCATGCGGGGGAGATCTGGCGGGCGGTGCTTCGTTTTTGAGGTGTTTGAGATTTCCCCGTTGTGTGCGGGCTGAACTTGCCTGTTCTGAGCTTGCCGATGGGTTGAGCGCTGGTTTGTTTGTGTGCTTTGGCTGAGGGCGGAGGCCGGGTCTCGGCCCGGCGGCCGACTCACTTTTCTTTGCTTCGCCAAAGAAAAGTAAGCCAAAGAAAGGCGACCCACCGTCTGCGGCCCCTTCGGGGAAAACCTGCGTCGGTGCGGTTGCGGGGTGCGCCGTGGAACTCGCTTTGCGCTGCGCGCGCCGCTCGGACAGCCACGGCGAGTCAGTGGACGAAGCATGCGCGCACTGGCGCGCATGCCACCCCGCAACCGCCCCGCCGCAGGCGCAGCCAGATGGGGGTGAACAGCCAACAGCCACACGGGCCATCGCTGCGCTCGGCCCCATCTCGCGGGCGCAAGCGCCACGCGCTGAACAGGCTGGGCCGAGCGCAGCGAGTTCGAGCGAGACCCCGCTGGACGCGAGCACCACAGGTTGCCCGCAGCGAAGCGCAGGGACGCAGCCTGCAGGGGCGCCTTTTCTTTGGTGACTTTCTTTTGGCGAAGCAAAAGAAAGCCACTGCGCCGCCGGGCGCACACCCCGGCTCCCGCCCCATGCAAAGGCACACCACAAACTATCAAACCAATCGCTACCAGCGCTGGCTGGATAAGCGCTGAAGGCCAATTCCGTTCAAAAACCCCGTCCTGCCTTCAAAACCTCGGCAACTCCGGGTGCTGGATCTGCCCCCCCCGCACCAGCATCTTCCCGTACTCCGCACACCGGTTCAGCGTAGGAATCACCTTGCCTGGGTTCAGCAATCCTGCCGGGTCGAATGCATGCTTGAGCCCCAGCATCTGCGCGTTTTCTTCGGCAGAGAACTGCACACACATGCTGTTGAGCTTCTCCACCCCCACACCATGTTCGCCCGTCACCGTGCCGCCCATGGCCACGCTGGTCTCCAGGATGTCGGCGCCAAACAGCTCGCAGCGGCGCAGCTGGTCGGCATCGTTCGCATCGAAGAGGATCAGTGGGTGCAGGTTGCCGTCGCCCGCGTGGAACACGTTGGCGCAGCGCAGCTGGTATTTCTTTTCCATCTCCTGGATGGCCAGCAGGATGTCCGCCAGGCGCTTTCTCGGAATGGTCGAGTCCATGCACATGTAGTCGGGGCTGATGCGGCCACTGGCCGGGAAGGCGTTCTTGCGGCCGCTCCAGAAGCGCAGGCGCTCGGCCTCGTCGCGGCTCACGCTGATGGCGGTGGCGCCCGCAGCGCGCAGCACCTCGCTCATGCGGCCGATTTCTTCTTCCACTTCTTCGGGCGTGCCGTCGCTCTCGCACAGCAGGATGGCCTCGGCCGTGAGGTCGTAGCCCGCGTGCACGAAATCTTCCACGGCGGCGGTCATGGGTTTGTCCATCATCTCCAGGCCGGCGGGGATGATGCCGGCGGCGATCACGGCGGCCACCGCATCGCCCGCCTTGCGCACGTCGTCAAAGCTGGCCATGATGCAGCGCGCCAGCAGGGGCTTGGGGATGAGCTTGACGGTGACTTCGGTGGTCACGGCCAGCATGCCCTCGCTGCCGATCACGGCGGCCAGCAGATCGTAGCCGGGGGCGTCCAGCGCCGCGCTGCCGAATTCCACGGGATCGCCTTCCACCGTGAAGCCCTTCACCTTGAGCACGTTGTGCACCGTGAGGCCGTATTTGAGGCAGTGCACGCCGCCCGAGTTCTCGGCCACGTTGCCGCCGATGGTGCAGGCGATCTGGCTGCTGGGGTCGGGCGCGTAGTACAGGCCATACGGCGCCGCTGCCTCGCTGATCGCCAGGTTGCGCACGCCGCACTGCACTATGGCCGTGCGGCTTTCCGGGTTGAGGTCGAGGATGCGGTTGAACTTGGCCAGCGACATCGTCACGCCCAGGGCGTGGGGCATGGCGCCGCCCGACAGGCCCGTGCCCGCACCGCGCGCCACCACCGGCACCTGCAGCCGATGGCACACCTGCAGCACGGCCTGCACCTCGTCATACGTTTCGGGCAGGCACACCACCAATGGGCGCTGGCGGTAGGCGGTGAGGCCATCGCATTCATACGGTGTGGTGTCTTCGCTGTGCCAGAGCAGGGCGTGCGCGGGTACCACGCGGCCCAGGGCCTGGACCACCTCGGCCTGGCGCGTGGCGCGTTCGGCGGGTGTGGGCGGCGAGATGGAAGAGGAGCCAGTGTTCATGGCCGCCACTGTAGGGGATGGCAGGGTACCAGGGTGTGAGCTTTTCTGCAGGTGTTTGTGAAAAGCACCGGGTTGCTCATCTATCCATAGCTGCTGGCATTTATATATAAAGCGCTAGAGCCTCATTTGGCTTGAAGTTTTATCAGGCCATGGTTTTGCGCAGCCACTCCGCAAAGGCAGCACATTCCCAGCGGTCCATGGTGCCGGTGCGCCAGCACAGGTAGTGCGCGTGGGGGCTGGCGGTGTCGGTGGCGAACAGGCGCACCAGCGTGCCGTTTTCCAGCCAGGGTGCCCCGAGCTTGAGGCGCACCAATGCCACCCCCATGCCGGCGGCGGCGCCGTCGCACATCAGACCGATGTCGTTGAACTGCGAGCCTTCGCTGGGTTCGGCCCAGTCGAGGCCGGTGGCGGCAAACCAGGTGCGCCAGGGCTCCAGCGGGCTGCGCAGCAGGGGCACGCCTTCGAGGTCTTCGGGGTGGTCGAACGGGCCGTGCTCGCGCACGAAGGCGGGCGAGGCCAGGGGCGTGACCACGTCGCGCGCAATCTCCGCGTGCTCGACATCGGCATAGTGGCCGGCGCCAAAGCGCACCATCAGGTCGGCGTCCTCGGCCACCACATCGAGCAGCGGAATGGACACCTGCAGCGCCAGGTCGATCTCGGGGTAGGCCTCGGTGAACTGGCGCAGGCGCGGGATCAGGATGGCGCGCGCAAACGTGGGCGTGACGGCCAGCTTGAGCCGCCTGCGCCCTGGCGCGGTCGCCTGCCCCGGAAAGCGCTGCAGCGCGGTAAGCCCCTCGCGCACATGGGCGAGATAGGCGCTGCCCTCGGTGGTCAGCGAAAAATCGGCCCGGCCGAACAGCTGCGCGCCCAGGATCTGTTCGAGCTGCTTGACCCGGTGGCTCACGGCGCTGGGCGTCACGCACAGCTCGTCGGCCGTCTGGGTCACGCTGCGCAGGCGTGCCAAGGCCTCGAAGGTCAGCAGGCACTGGATGGGCGGTATGCGCCGGGCTGCGCTGCTGAGGAAGGAGGACGGGGCGGTGGTGGCCATCGGTGCTGGGCCGGCCGGTCAGCGGAAGATGACGGTCTTGTGGCCGTTCAGCAGCACCCGGTGCTCGCTGTGCCACTTCACGGCGCGGGCCAGTACCTGGCTTTCGGTGTCGCGGCCCCGGGCGGTGAGGTCTTCCACCGTGTCGGTGTGATCGGCGCGGGCCACGTCCTGCTCGATGATCGGGCCTTCGTCCAGGTCGGCCGTCACGTAGTGGGCGGTGGCGCCGATGAGCTTCACGCCCCGGTCATGCGCCTGGTAGTACGGCTTGGCACCCTTGAAGCTGGGCAGGAAGCTGTGGTGGATGTTGATGGCCCGGCCCGTCAACTTTTGGCACAGGTCAAGAGAAAGTACCTGCATGTAACGCGCCAGCACCACCAGCTCGGCCCCTTCGGCCTCGATGATCTCGAGCTGCCTGGCTTCGGCCTGGGGCTTGGTGGCGGCAGTCACCGGGATGTGGTGGAACGGCACGTTGTAGCTGGCCGCCAGCTGGTAGAAGTCGCGGTGGTTGCTGATGATGGCGCGGATGTCGATGGGCAGCAGGCCACTCTTCCAGCGGAACAGCAGATCGTTCAGGCAATGGCCTTCCTTGCTGACCAGGAGCACGGTTTTCATGGGCGTGGCCGTCGCATGCAGGGTCCAGTGCATCTGGTGGGGCTCTGCAAAGCTGGTCAGGCGGGCCTTGAGAGTGGCGTGGTCGTGCAGGTCGCAGGCGAACTGCACGCGCATGAAGAACAGGCCGGTGGCGTGGTCGTTGTACTGGGCGGCTTCTTCGATGTTGCCGCCGTGCTCCACCAGGAAGCCCGAGACAGCATGCACCAGCCCCAGGCGGTCGGGGCAGGACAGGGTAAGAATATAGGCGTTGGTCATAGCCGCAACATTGTCGCAGCTAGGCCAGCAGGGGATCGAAGAAAGCGATTCATGCGCCATCCGATGGACATTGGCGCTGGTGACCTGCGGCGTCTGCGCGAACGGGGCCTGCGGCTGGCGGTGGACGATTGCGGCACCGGCTATTCCTCGCTGGCGCAGTTCCAATAGTTTCCCATCGATGTGCCCAAGACGAGGCGTTGGCCGCCCTGGTGCGGGCCCAACAGGCGGGGTGAGCTACAGCGGGGCCGACGGCTTTTCCTGCCGGCGTGCCGGTGGGGGCTACTTCTGCGGGCGCAACACGGCGCACGCGTCCTGCGGCGGCAGCGGCGCGGTGGTGATGGCAATATCAACTCCTGTTTTGGTAGCTGCTAGCGCCGGATCCGTATGCGCTGAAAGCACTTTGGATGTCAAACTGCGCGGCCAGTGGGTGGGAATACCCCGGTGGCGCAGCACATGTTCGCCCCCGGCCACCAGCAGCACGGTCTGGTCCGGGCGCACCGCCTCCTGTGCGGTGCGGGCCAGGCTGGCGTCGCGCGCGATCTGGATGCGGGCCATGGCAGGCAGGCGCGCGGCGGGCAGCAGACCGCAATGGCCGTCCTGCAGCGCATCGAGCAGTTGCTGGCGGGCGGTGGAGGACAGGTGGCCGTCCCAGCGGGTTTCCTGCATGGCCACGGCCATTGCGCTGCGCGGCAGGTTGCCCCCCAGCACGGGCACCCCGGCACGCACGGCGGCCATGACCACGGGGCCATAGGTAGACCAGGGCCAGGCGGCGTCGTGCCACTGCAGGGCCGCCTGTACCTTCTCCTCGGTGGCATCCTGCGGCAGTGCTGCGGTGCTGTGGCCGCGCTCGGCCATTTCCAGCACCAGGGCCGCCAGCCGGCCGCGCGCTGCCAGCCACAGCACCGTGTCGCGTTGCAGCCGCTGGTGGTCGGGGGCGTCATGCTGCTCGCCGAGCAGCAGTATGTCGGTGGGCGCGGCGCCTTCCAGCGGCGCCGGCCACAAGGCGCCAGGCACCACGGCAGGGGAACTGGCGCAACCGGCAAGGGCCAGGGCGGTGAAAGCGGCTCCCAGAGGCCGCAAAAAGTGGGAAAACGTGGACGGCATGGCGCCATGCTACGCATCTCCAGCTTGATTTAAGTCAAGACAGAGTCTGCCCATTCTTCCTACACTGCGCCCATGCGCACCAAGTCCCCGCTGACCTTCAAACTGCTGGCCATGGGCGGGGGCTTTCTGCTGGTGGCCCTGGCTTCCATCGGCTTGACGCTGTGGGTGACCTGGAAACTCGAAGGGGGCGCGGCGGCTGTCAACGAGGCCGGGCGCCTGCGCATGCACATGCTGCGCATGGTGCTGGTGCAGCAGACGGCGTTCCCCGAAGAGGTGCAAAGGCAAGCGCGGCAGTTCGACGCCAGCCTGGAGTTGCTGCGCACGGGCGATCCCTCGCGCCCCCTGTTCGTGCCTTGGGGGGAGGACACGCGGACACGCTATGAAAGCATCCGCACCACCTGGGTGGGTTTGCGCACCGAGTGGTCCCTGGGCTTGCCGCCGGACCGTGCCCGGTCCCTGGCCCAGGCCGACCGCTTTGTGCAGCAGGTGGACGGTTTCGTCGAGGCCATAGAAATCCAGATCGCGGGCTGGACGGCCGCGTTGCATGTCTTTCAACTCTTCATGATGGCCGTGGCGATTGCCGCAGCGGTGACCTTCATGGCGGTGAGCTACCTGTTGGTGATCAACCCGCTGGCGCAATTGCAGCAGGCGCTGGCGCGCTTGCGCCAGGGTGAGTGGGGCGTGCGGCTACCCCTGGAGGAAGAGGACGAATTTGGCCAGCTTTCGGCGGGCTTCAACCGGATGGCCCATGCCTTGCAGGTCTCGCACGAGGACCTGGAGCAAAAGGTGCGCGAGAAGACCGCCAGCATCGCCGTGCAGAACCAGCGCCTGGCGGCGCTTTATGAGGTGAGCGCGCTGGCTTCCACGGCGACCGCCCTGGAAGCGCTGGCGCAAGGCTTTGTGCAGCAGATCCGCCGGGTGGCGGGCGCCGATGCGGCCGCAGTGCGCTGGTCCGACGAGGCCAACGAGCGCTATGTGCTGCTGGCCGGCGACGGCATGCCGCACGCCATGACCGAACAGGAGCATTGCCTGCACACGGGCACCTGCATGTGCGGCCAGCCGCAGCACCAGGCACATACCCGCGTCATACCGATCATTGCATCCACTCCGCTGGGGTTTCCGCATTGCCGCGATGCCGGCTACCAGACCTTGGTGGCCATACCGGTACAGATGCAGCAGCGGGTGCTCGGCGAGGTCAATCTGTTTTTCCGCCCGTCGGTGGCGCTGACGGATGAAGTGCGTGATCTTCTGGAAGCCATGACGCGCCATCTGGCCAGCGCCATGGAGGGCTTGCGCGCCACTGCCCTGGAGCGCGAGGCCGCCGTGGCGCAGGAGCGCAGCCTGCTGGCGCGCGAGCTGCATGACTCGATTGCCCAGTCGCTGGCTTTCCTCAAGATCCAGACGCAGCTGCTGCGCGATGCCGTGGCCAAGGGCGATACCGTGGCGCGGGACCGCAGCATGGGCGAGCTCGATGTGGGCGTGCGCGAGTGCTATGCCGATGTGCGCGAATTGCTGGTGCACTTTCGCACACGTACCAGCGAAGAAGACATCGAGACGGCACTGCGCTCGACCCTTTCCAAGTTCGAGCACCAGACCGGCATCGCCACTGCGCTCACCATGGCGGGCCACGGCCTGCCCCTGCCGTCCGATGTGCAGATCCAGGTCCTGCACATGGTGCAGGAAGCCCTGTCGAACGTGCGCAAGCACGCGGGCGCGACCCGGGTGGAGTTGCGCGTGCAACGGCATCCCCGCTGGCGCTTCGAAGTGCAGGACAACGGGGTGGGGTTTGATGTTCGGGCGGTGCCGCCCGACTCCATACATGTCGGTCTGGGCATCATGCGCGAGCGCGCGCAGCGCATTGGCGCGGCGGTGCAGGTCGATTCGTCTTCCGGTGCGGGCACGCGCGTGTGCATCGAGCTTCCCACCCTGTCCGCAGCGCAGGAGCCGCGCGAGCCGTCCATGCTGCCTGTTGCCCGTTTCGTTCATTGATGCCTATGCCAAATCTGCCGCCCGTGACCTTGCTCGTCGTGGACGACCACAACCTGTTTCGCCGGGGCTTGGTGGCCTTGCTGGGGCAGGACCCTCGCCTGCAGGTGGTGGGCGAGGCGGGCGATGCTGCGCAGGCGATGCGCCTGGCCCCCGCACTGCGCCCGGACGTGATCCTGCTCGACAACCATTTGCCCGGGGTGACCGGGGTGGACGCCATCCAGGGGCTGCGAGAAGTGTCTCCGGCCTCCCGCGTGCTCATGCTCACCGTGAGCGAAGATTCACAGGATCTGGCCACCGCGCTGCGCAATGGTGCACAGGGGTATCTGCTCAAGACCATCGACGGCGATCTGCTGGCGCAGGCCATTCACCGCGCGGCCGCCGGCGAGCCCGTGGTCAGCCCGGAGTTGATGGGCAAGCTGGTGGCTGCTTTCCAGTCGCAGGGCGCACCAGAGGTGAACGGCGCCCTTGCAGCGTCGCCGTCCGACAAGACACCAGCGGTGGCGCCGCAGAGCACGCCCCTGTCACCACGCGAGGAAGATGTGCTGCGCGAGATTGCACGGGGCGCCAGCAACAAGGAAATCGCCCGGGCGCTGGATATTGCCGAAACCACCGTCAAGATCCATGTGCAGCACATCCTGCGCAAACTGGGACTGAGCTCGCGCGTGCAGGCCGCCGTGTACGCCTCTGACCGCCAGCGGTAGCGCGCAAGCCCCGACATTCCTGTTTCAGGGGACTAGTCCTTTCGAACGATGGGACGGCGATCCCATCATCCTTTTGCCGTGCTGACCCGTCCTGAAGAGGGATAGGCAAAACCCTGCCTTCGCGGGACCATGCGTGCCATACAGGAAACAGAGGGAACAACCCATGGCAAACGCAGCGCTTTCGGCGGGCGACAGTCCGCAACGCACCCGGCAGGCTTGGTCCGTGCTTCTGGTCAGCACGCTTGCCTTCACCGTCTGCTTCATGGTGTGGATGATGTTCGGGGTGATCGGCATTCCCATCAAGAAAATGCTGAACCTGAGCGCCACGCAGTTCGGCCTGCTCACGGCCATGCCGGTGCTCACCGGCTCGCTGGTGCGCGTGCCGCTGGGCATCTGGACCGACCGGTTTGGCGGGCGGATTGTCATGGCCGTGCTCATGGCACTGACGGTGCCGGCCATCTGGCTCATGAGCTATGCCACCGAGTACTGGCATTTCCTCACGATCGGCCTGTTTGTGGGCCTGGCGGGTGGCTCGTTCTCGGTGGGCACGCCCTATGTGGCGCGCTGGTTTCCCAGGAATCGGCAGGGCACGGCGATGGGGGTGTATGGGGCGGGCAATTCGGGCGCGGCCGTGAACAAGTTCGTGGCCCCGGTGCTGTTGGTGGCCTTTGGCTGGACCATGGTGCCGCAGGTGTACGCCGCCATCATGCTCGGCACGCTGGTGCTGTTCTGGCTGTTCAGCTACAGCGACCCGGCCCACCTGGTGCCCAGCAACGTCAAGTTCACCGACCAGCTCAGGGCGCTGAAGGACCCCAAGGTCATCAAGTACTGCCAGTACTACAGCATCGTGTTTGGCGGCTATGTGGCGCTGTCGCTGTGGATGGTGCAGTACTACGTGGGTGAATACGGCCTGGACATCCGCGTGGCAGCGCTGCTGGCGGCCTGCTTCTCGCTGCCGGGCGGCGTGCTGCGCGCCATTGGCGGTGTGCTCAGTGACAAGTACGGTGCCCACAGCGTCACCTGGTGGGTGATGTGGGTGAGCTGGATCTGCCTGTTCCTGCTGAGCTATCCGCAGACCGATTTCACCATCCTCACGGTCAATGGGCCCACCACGTTCCACCTCGGCCTGAATGTCTATGCGTTCACGGCACTGATGGGGGTGCTGGGCGTGGCGTTCGCCTTCGGCAAGGCCAGCGTCTTCAAGTACATCAGCGACGACTATCCGAAAAACATCGGTGCCATCAGCGGCATTGTGGGTCTGGCGGGGGGGCTGGGCGGCTTCGTCCTGCCCATCATGTTCGGCGCTCTGATGGACTTCACCGGCGTCCGCTCCAGTGCGTTCATGCTGATGTATGGCGTGGTCTGGGTCTCGCTGATCTGGATGTATTTCACCGAAGTGCGCCGCACCCCCGTCATGGGCTCGCAGGGCGCCACCGCACCTGCGGCTGTCCGCTGATTTATCTCAAGGAATCTCACCATGTCTGCCACCACCACCAGCGGGCGCCAGGGGCGCCTGCTCACTCTCTGGACGCCGGAGGACAAGTCCTTCTGGGAGCGCGAAGGCGAGGCCGTCGCCAAGCTCAATCTCTGGATCTCGGTGCCCGCGCTGTTCCTGGCCTTTGCCATCTGGCAGGTCTGGAGCGTGGTGGCCGTGAGCCTGCCGGGCCTGGGCTTCAAGTATTCGACCAACCAGCTGTTCTGGCTGGCGGCAGCGCCCGCGCTTTCGGGCGCCACGCTGCGCATCTTCTACTCGTTCATGGTGCCGCTGGTGGGGGGGCGCCGCTGGACGGCGATCTCCACCGCCTCGCTGCTGATCCCCGCCATCGGCATCGGCTTTGCCGTGCAGGACAACACCACGGCCTACCCCACCATGCTCATCCTGGCGCTGCTGTGCGGCCTGGGTGGTGGCAACTTCAGCTCCAGCATGGCCAACATCAGCTTCTTCTTCCCGAAGGAGCGCAAGGGCTCGGCGCTGGGTGTGAATGCCGGCCTGGGGAATCTGGGCGTTTCGGTGGTGCAGTTCCTGAGCCCGCTGGTCGTGACGGCCGGCATCTTCGGCATCTTTGGCGGCGAAGGCCAGACCATCGTGAAGAACGGCCAGACCGTGCAGGTCTGGACGCAGAACGCCGCCTTCATCTGGGTGCCATGGATCGCCATCACCGCGCTGGCCGCCTGGTTCGGCATGAACGACATTGCCGATGCGCGTGCTTCGTTCGCCGCGCAGGCCGCCATCTTCAAGCGCAAGCACAACTGGCTGATGTGTGTGCTGTACCTGGGCACCTTCGGCTCGTTCATTGGCTATGCCGCAGGCTTTCCGTTGCTCATCAAGAGCCAGTTCCCCGGCATCAACCCGCTGGCCTATGCCTGGCTGGGCCCGCTGGTGGGCGCCGTGATCCGCCCGTTTGGCGGCTGGATGGCCGACAAGCTCGGTGGAGCCCGCGTCACACTGTGGAACTTCATCGTCATGGCGCTGGCCGTGGTGGGTGTGACGGTGTTCCTTCCCTCGGCAGGCAACGAAGGCCAGTTTGCCGGCTTCTTCGTGTGCTTCCTGGTGCTGTTTCTCACCACCGGCATCGGCAACGGCTCCACCTTCCGCATGATCCCCGTGATCTTCCTGACCGAAGCCATGCGTGGTGTGGACAAGAACGACGCCGCCGCCGTGGCCAGCGCCAACAAGGAAGGCAACACCCTGGGCGCCGCCACGCTGGGTTTCACCGCCGCCATGGCCGCCTACGGCGGGTTCTTCATTCCCAAGAGCTATGGCAGCTCGATTGCCTTGACGGGCAGCCCCCATGCCGCGCTGTGGACGTTCTTTGCTTTCTACCTCGTTTGCATTGTGATTACCTGGTGGCACTACGCCCGCAAGAACGCCACCATGCCTTGCTGAAGACCCCCTGAACAGAACAAGGAGCCCCCGATGAGCCATTTTCTCGATCGACTTTCGTACTTCTCGCAACCGCGCGAGACCTTTGCCCAAGGCCACGGCGAGACCAACGGTGAAGACCGCACCTGGGAAGACGCCTACCGCGACCGCTGGGCGCACGACAAGATCGTGCGCAGCACCCACGGCGTGAACTGCACGGGCTCCTGCTCGTGGAAGATCTACGTCAAGGGCGGCATCGTGACCTGGGAAACCCAGCAGACCGACTACCCCCGCACCCGCCCCGACCTGCCCAACCACGAGCCCCGTGGCTGCGCACGCGGCGCCAGCTACAGCTGGTACCTGTACAGCGCCAACCGCGTGAAGTACCCCATGGTGCGCGGCCGCCTGCTCAAGCACTGGCGTGCCGCCATCGCGCTGGCCAAGAGCCCCGTGGACGCCTGGGCCAGCATCGTCGAGAACAATGCCGCGCGCAGCGAATGGCAAAAGCAGCGTGGTCTGGGCGGCTTCGTGCGCAGCACCTGGGACGAAGTCAACCAGATGATTGCCGCCGCCAACGTGTACACCATCAAGAAGCACGGCCCCGACCGCATCATCGGTTTCTCGCCCATCCCCGCGATGTCGATGATTTCGTATGCAGCCGGTTCGCGCTACCTGAGCCTGATCGGCGGCGTGTGCATGAGCTTCTACGACTGGTACTGCGACCTGCCACCCTCCAGCCCGCAGGTGTGGGGCGAGCAGACCGACGTGCCCGAGTCGGCCGACTGGTACAACAGCTCGTACATCATTGCCTGGGGTTCCAACGTGCCCCAGACGCGCACGCCGGATGCCCACTTCCTGACCGAGGTGCGCTACAAGGGCACCAAGGTCGTGGCCATCACCCCTGACTACTCCGAGGTGGCCAAGCTGGGCGACCTGTGGATGCACCCCAAGCAGGGCACCGATGCCGCCGTGGCCATGGCCATGGGCCATGTGATCCTCAAGGAGTTCTACTTCAAGGACGGCGGCAAGGGCCGCAGCACCTATTTTGACGACTACGCGCGCCGCTACACCGACCTGCCGCTGCTGGTCGTGTTGAAGGAAAAGACGCTGCCCGATGGCCGCACCGTGATGGTGCCCGACCGCTATGTGCGCGCCAGCGACTTCCCCGGCCAGCTCGACCAGTCGAACAACCCCGACTGGAAGACCGTGGGCTACGACGAACTGGGCCAGGTCACGCTGCCCAACGGCTCCATTGGTTTCCGCTGGGGCGCCGATGGCCGTGCGGACCAGGGCCTGTGGAACCTGGAGAACAAGGAAGCGCGCACCGGCAATACGGTCAAGCTCAAGCTCTCGGTGATCGAGGACGGAGCGCAGGCCTATGACGTGGCCGATGTGGCCTTCCCGTACTTTGGCGGCGTGCAGACGCCCAATTTCACGGCCAACGAACAGGGCGGCGACGTGATGGTGCGCCGGGTGCCTGTGTCCCACCTGGAACTGGCGGGGCACGAAGCCCAGGGCCGGGTGATGGTGGCCACCGTCTTCGACCTGCTGGCCGGCAACTACGGCATCGACCGGGGTCTGCCCGGTGAAGAGCCCGGCGGCAGCTACGACGCGGACCGCCCCTACACCCCCGCATGGCAGGAAAAGATCACGGGCGTGCCGCGCGACCAGATCATCACCGTGGCGCGCCAGTTCGCCGACAACGCCGACAAGACCCATGGCAAATCCATGGTGATCATCGGCGCGGCCATGAACCACTGGTACCACTGCGACATGAACTACCGCGGCATCATCAACATGCTGATGCTGTGCGGCTGCATCGGCCAGAGCGGAGGCGGCTGGGCGCACTATGTGGGCCAGGAAAAGCTGCGGCCCCAGACCGGCTGGACGGCGCTGGCCTTTGCACTCGACTGGATCCGCCCGCCCCGCCAGATGAACAGCACGAGCTTCTTCTACGCCCATACCGACCAGTGGCGCTACGAGAAGCTGGGCATGGAGGAAATCCTCTCGCCCCTGGCCGACGCCAGCGCCTACCACGGCGCCCAGATCGACTACAACGTGCGCGCCGAGCGCATGGGCTGGCTGCCTTCTGCGCCCCAGCTCCAGACCAATCCGATGCAGGTCGCCAAGGACGCCGCAGCCAAAGGCATGGACGCCAAGGACTATGTGGTGCAGTCGCTCAAGGACGGCAACCTCACCATGAGCTGCGAAGACCCTGACCATCCCGACAACTGGCCGCGCAACATGTTCGTGTGGCGCTCCAACATCCTGGGCTCTTCGGGCAAGGGGCATGAATACTTCCTCAAGCACCTGCTGGGCACCACCCACGGCGTGCAGGGCAAGGACCTGGGCAAGGACGAAGCCAAGCCCGAAGAAGTGCAGTGGCACGCCAATGCGCCCGAAGGCAAGCTCGACCTGCTGGTCACGCTCGACTTCCGCATGAGCACGACCTGCCTGTACTCCGACATCGTGCTGCCCACGGCCACCTGGTACGAGAAGAACGACCTCAACACCAGCGACATGCACCCCTTCATCCATCCGCTGTCCACCGCGGTGGACCCGGCCTGGCAGGCCAAGAGCGACTGGGAGATCTACAAGGGTTTTGCCAAGGCCGTGAGCGAGGTCAGCGTGGGCCACCTGGGCGTCGAAAAGGACGTGGTGCTCACCCCCATCATGCACGACACGGCCGGCGAAATGGCCCAGCCCTATGGCGTGCGCGACTGGAAGAAGGGCGAGTGCGAACTCATCCCCGGCAAGACTGCGCCGCAGGTCACGGTGGTCGAGCGCGACTACCCCAACCTCTACAAGCGCTTCACGGCCCTGGGCCCCTTGATGGACAAGGCGGGCAACGGCGGCAAGGGCATTGGCTGGAACACGCAGACCGAAGTCGGCCAGCTCGGCGACCTGAACGGCCGGGTGAAGGAAGAGGGCGTGACGCAGGGCATGCCCCGCATCGTGAGCGACATCGACGCCACCGAAGTGGTGATGATGCTGGCCCCCGAAACCAACGGCCATGTGGCCTGCAAGGCCTGGGAGGCCCTGGGCAAGCAGACCGGCCGCGACCACGTGCACCTGGCGCTGCACCGCGAGGACGAGAAGATTCGCTTCCGTGACATCCAGGCGCAGCCGCGCAAGATCATCAGCTCGCCCACCTGGTCGGGGCTGGAGAGCGAGAAGGTAAGCTACAACGCCGGCTACACCAACGTGCACGAGTACATCCCATGGCGCACCCTCACGGGCCGCCAGCAGTTCTACCAGGACCACCCGTGGATGCGCGACTTCGGTGAAGGTTTTGTGAGCTACCGCCCACCGGTGCATTTGAAGACGCTGCACGAAGTCGAGGGCAAGAAGCCCAACGGCAACAAGGAAATCCAGCTGAACTTCATCACGCCGCACCAGAAGTGGGGCATCCACAGCACGTACAGCGACAACCTGATAATGCTCACGCTGAACCGGGGGGGATCGGTGGTGTGGCTGAGCGAGGATGACGCCAAGAGCGCCGGCATCGTGGACAACGACTGGGTCGAACTCTTCAACGCCAACGGCGCCATTGCGGCCCGCGCGGTGGTGAGCCAGCGTGTGAACCCCGGCATGGTGATGATGTACCACTCGCAAGAGAAGATCATCAACACGCCCGGCTCCGAGATCACCGGAACCCGTGGCGGTATCCACAACTCGGTCACGCGCATTGTGCTCAAGCCCACCCACATGATCGGCGGCTACGCCCAGTACAGCTACGGCTTCAACTACTACGGAACCATCGGCACCAACCGCGACGAGTTCGTGCTGGTGCGCAAGATGGACCGCGTGGACTGGCTGGACGACGAAGTGTCCGACACCGGCGCGCACGCCTGAAGCCGAAGACAAGGAGAAACACGATGAAAATTCGCGCACAAATCGGCATGGTGCTGAACCTGGACAAGTGCATCGGTTGCCACACCTGTTCCGTCACCTGCAAGAACGTCTGGACCAGCCGCCCCGGGGTGGAATACGCCTGGTTCAACAACGTCGAAACCAAGCCTGGCATTGGCTACCCCAAGGAGTGGGAAAACCAGGATCGCTGGAACGGTGGCTGGGTTCGCAGCCCCGACGGCTCCATTGCGCCCCGCCAGGGCGGCAAATGGAAGCTGCTCATGCGCATCTTCGCCAACCCCAACCTGCCGCAGATCGACGACTACTACGAGCCCTTCACGTTCGACTACGACCACCTGCAGGCCGCGCCCGAAAGCAAGGCCGCACCCACGGCTCGCCCGCGCAGCCTGATCACCGGCAAGCGCATGGAGAAGATCGAGTGGGGCCCGAACTGGGAGGAAATCCTGGGCGGCGAGTTCAGCAAGCGCAGCAAGGACAAGAACTTCGACGATGTCCAGAAGGACATCTACGGCCAGTTCGAGAACACCTTCATGATGTACCTGCCGCGCCTGTGCGAGCACTGCCTGAACCCGGCGTGCGTGGCGTCGTGCCCGAGCGGCTCGATCTACAAGCGCGAGGAAGACGGCATTGTGCTGATCGACCAGGACAAGTGCCGCGGCTGGCGCATGTGCGTCAGCGGCTGCCCCTACAAGAAGATTTACTACAACTGGCAATCGGGCAAGGCCGAGAAGTGCATCTTCTGCTACCCCCGCATCGAAGCCGGCCAGCCGACCGTGTGCTCGGAAACCTGCGTGGGCCGCATCCGCTATCTCGGCGTGCTGCTGTATGACGCAGACCGCATCCAGGAAGCCGCCAGCGTGGAGCGCGACCGCGACCTGTACCAGGCGCAGCTCGATATCTTCCTGGACCCGAACGATCCGGACGTCATCAAGCAGGCGCGCATCGACGGCATCCCCGACAGCTGGATGGACGCCGCGCGCAACAGCCCCGTCTACAAGATGGCCGTGGACTGGAAGGTGGCCCTGCCGCTGCACCCCGAATACCGCACGCTGCCCATGGTCTGGTATGTGCCGCCGCTCTCCCCCATCACGGCTGCAGCCAACGCAGGCCATGTGGGGGCGAACGGCGAGATTCCGGATGTCTCGCAACTGCGCATCCCCGTGCAGTACCTGGCGAACCTGCTCACCGCGGGCGACACCGGCCCCGTGGTGCGGGCGCTGGAGCGCATGCTGGCCATGCGCACCTACCAGCGCGACAAGCATGTGGAGCAGCGCCAGAACCTGGCCGTGCTCAAGCAGGCAGGCCTGTCGATGGCCGAGGTCGAGGAGATGTACCAGGTGATGGCGATTGCCAACTACGAGGACCGCTTCGTGATCCCGTCGGCCCACCGCGAGTACGCCGAGAACGCGTTCGACATCCGGGGCGGCTGCGGCTTCTCGTTTGGCAACGGCTGCTCGGACGGCGCCACCGAGGTCAGCATGTTCGGCGGCAAGAAACCCCGCACGATCCCGATCAAGGCCACGGTCTGATTGCACACAGGAAGGAATCACCATGTTCAAGAAGAACCCGACCTCTGTGCGCCTGACCCTGCGCGCCCTGGGCTACCTGCTGAGCTATCCCGACGCGCAGCTGCGCAGCGTGATGCCGCAGCTCATCGATGCGCTGCAGGTGGAGCAGGCCCTGACCACCGAGCGCATGGCCGAACTCGAAGCCGTGTGCCAGCACCTCGCGGCGCTGGACCCGCTGGAAGCCGAAGCCCGCTACGTGGACAACTTCGACCGGGGCCGCCAGACCTCGCTGCACCTGTTCGAGCATGTGCATGGCGACTCGCGCGACCGGGGCCCGGCGCTCATCGACCTGATGCAGACCTACGAAAAGGCCGGCCTGCAGTTCGAGGCCGACGAGCTGCCCGACCACCTGCCGGTGGTGCTGGAGTTCGCCTCCACCCAGCCGCCCGAAGTGGCCAGGGAGTTCCTGGGCGAAATGGCCCACATCCTCAACGCGCTGTTCAGCGCGCTCGTGGCGCGCAACAGCCCCTACGCCAGCGTGATCGCGGCCGTGCTCGAAGTCTCGGGCCAGCGCGTGCAGTCGGTGGCGCTCACCCCCGAGCCACCCATGGACGAGGTCTGGGCTGAACCCGAAGCGTTTGGGGGTTGCAGCACCCAGGGCCAGGCCAAACCTGACCAGCCGCAACCCCTGCATTTTGTTCGTACCCCCCGCGCCGAGCGGGCACCCGAAGGAGTCTCAGCATGACCACCTGGCTCGATACCCTGTTGTTTGGCATCTATCCCTACATCTGCCTGGCCGTTTTCTTCATTGGCAGCTGGGCGCGGTTCGACCGCGACCAGTACACCTGGAAGAGCGATTCGTCGCAGCTGCTGCGCACTGGCAGCCTGCGCTGGGGCAGCAACCTGTTCCACATCGGTGTGCTGTTCCTGTTCTTCGGGCACACCGTGGGCATGCTCACCCCGCACTTCTTGTACGAGGCATTCATCAGCGCGGGCAACAAGCAGTTGATGGCCATGGTGTCGGGCGGTATCGCCGGGCTCTTGGGCTTTGTGGGGGTTTCCATCCTGCTGCACCGTCGCTTGTCGGACCCGCGCATTCGCGCCACGTCGAAGACGAGCGACATCGTGCTGCTGCTGCTGCTGTGGCTGCAACTGGCCCTGGGCTTGGCCACGATTCCGTTGTCGGCCAAGCACCTGGATGGTTCCATGATGATGTTGCTGGCGGAATGGGCGCAGCGCATCGTCACCTTCCGCTCGGGCGGGGTGGAGCTGCTGGCAGACGCAGGCTGGATCTTCAAGGCGCACATGGCGCTGGGCATGAGCATCTTCCTGATCTTCCCGTTCACCCGTCTGGTGCACGTGTGGAGCGGCTTCGGCACGCTGGCCTATGTGCTGCGTCCTTATCAGGTGGTGCGTGCGCGCCGCCTGAATCTGCCCGCCGGCCACATGCAGTCGCAAGACCGCCGCGCCTGAAATCCACCGACCCAAGGAGCACACCATGAGCGGATGTGGAACCGGGAGCTGCGGCTGCAGCTCCACCGACAACAGTGCAGCGGCAACAGCCAGCACGCTGACCCCCACGCAGGCAGCGGCTTACGAGGCCCTGGCTGCGACGATGACCGATGCACCCCTGCAGGCCGCGCAGGCGCCCGAGGTGGGTGCGGTGGTGGCCGAGGTGGCACGCGTCAATGGCGTGGCCCTCAATGCGCCGCACGAGCTGCTGGACGAAGAATCCCTGCGCCAGCGCGCCTGCACCGAGCTGCTGCGCCAGGCCGCGCAGCGGGCCGGGTTGCTGTCCACGAGCGATGTGTCGGGGGTCGAAGGCGCCATCAGCGTCCAGGCCTCCAACGCCATCGAGCAACTGCTGGAGCGCGAGCTGAACATCCCCGACCCGTCGGAAGAAGCCTGCCGCCGCTACCACGAGGCCCACCCTGCGGCGCACGCCCAGGGCGAGCGCGTCCAACTGCGCCATGTGCTGTTTGCCGTGACGCCGGGCGTGGACGTGAAGCAACTGCGCCTGCGGGCCGAGGCCTTGCTGATCGAACTGCGCTGTGCAGACGACGGCGGTGCCAAGTTTGCCGAGGCCGCCGCCCAATGGTCCAACTGCCCCAGCGGCCAGCAAGGGGGCGACCTGGGCTGGCTCACGCGTGCCGATTGCGCCCCCGAGTTCGCCCGCGAGGTGTTTGGCAGTGCCGAAATCGGCGTGCTGGCCCGCCTGGTGCACAGCCGCTTTGGACTGCATGTGGTGGAGGTGGTGGCCCGCGACCCGGGGCAGCAGCCCTCGTTCGAGGAAGTCCGCCAGGCCATCGCGCTCACCCTGCGCCAGCAGGCCTGGGTGAATGCACTGCGCCAATACCTGCAGTTGCTGGCAGGCGCTGCGCTGGTGGAAGGTGTGGCGCTGGATGCGGCCGATTCGCCGCTGGTGCAGTAACCGCATCGCGTTTCACCCGATCGCCCATGCCCGACGAGCTGCTTGATCGCCTGCGCCGTTTTCACGACGACGCTTTCCCCCAGTACCGGGAACAGTTCCAGACGCTGGTGGACGAGGGGCAGCACCCCACGACCCTGTTCATCGGCTGCTCCGACTCGCGCCTGGTGCCCTACCTGCTGACCGGGGCGGGCCCGGGGGAGCTGTTTCTGGTGCGCAACGTGGGGGCGTTCATTCCACCTTATGACGGATCGCACGGCCACCATGGAACCACGGCGGCGATCGAGTTCGCCGTGCTCAACCTGCACGTGCACCGTATCGTGGTGTGTGGCCACAGTCACTGTGGGGCTATCAAGGCCATGTATGGTGAGGTTTCGCCCGAGGCTCCCAACCTGAACCGCTGGCTGGACCTGGGGCGCGAGGCTTTGTTGCCCATGCAGCCAGGCCCCGAGGTCCTGCGCCGCACCGAACAGCGCGCCGTGGTGCTGCAGTTGGAGCGGCTGATGGAATATCCTATGGTCCGTAGCCGAGTGCAGGCCGGCCAGATCAGCCTGCACGGCTGGCACTATGTGATCGAGGAGGGGGAAGTGCATGTGTTCGATGTCAAGACCGGGGGCTTCGTGCCCGCGTCGCTGGCGGACAACAGTGGTACGGGACCGTACCACCCCTATGTGGAGCATGACGGGCAGGTTCTTTTGGACGAGCTTTGATTCCCTTCTTGATGGAGCGCAAGGCCTGCAGGCGGCGAATACCAATCATTCCAAACCATGAAGCGCGAACCCAATCCCCCCATGAATGCCACCTTTTCCTTGCAGCCCATCAGCCTGGATGTGCTGCGCGAAAAATACCTCAAGCCCGGTGAAACCAGCGCCGAAGACCTCTACCGCCGTGTGGCCCGTGCCCTGGCCTCGGTAGAAGCGCCCGAGTTGCGCGAAAAGTACGAAGCCCTCTTTTGGGACAACCTGCATGCGGGCGCCATTGGCGCGGGTCGCATCATGAGTGCGGCCGGCACCGACATCCAGGCCACGCTGATCAACTGTTTCGTGCAACCCGTGGGCGATTGCATCCAGGGCGTGGACGATGAGGGGTTTCCTGGCATCTATGAAGCCCTGCGCGAAGCCGCCGAGACCATGCGCCGCGGCGGCGGTGTGGGCTACGACTTCTCGCGCATCCGGCCCAAGGGTGCGCAGGTCAAGGCCACGGCATCGGTGGCCTCGGGCCCCTGCAGTTACATGAACGTGTTCGACCAGTCGTGTTCCACCGTGGAAAGCGCGGGCGCGCGGCGCGGCGCGCAGATGGGGGTGCTGCGCATCGATCACCCCGATGTGCAGGAGTTCATCACCGCCAAGCGCACGCCCGGGCGCTGGAACAATTTCAATGTGTCGGTGGGCGTTTCGGATGCCTTCATCGAGGCCGTGCAGCAGGGCCAGTCCTGGGAGCTGGTGCACCGCGCGCGCCCTGGTACCGTCGCCATGGCCCAGGGCGCCCACCAGCGCGCCGACGGCATGTGGGTCTATGCCACCGTGCAGGCCCGTGCGCTGTGGGACACCATCATGAAATCGGCCTACGATTTTGCCGAGCCGGGCATCCTGTTCCTCGACCACATCAACGAGGACAACAACCTCAATTACTGCGAAGACATTGCCGCCACCAACCCCTGTGGCGAGCAGCCGCTGCCTTCCTATGGTTGCTGCGACCTCGGCCCCGTCATCCTGACCCGGTTCGTGCGCCATCCCTTCGGCTTTGACGGTCTGCCGTCGTTTGACTTCGAGGCCTTCGAAAAAGTAGTGGCCCTCCAGGTGCGCGCGCTCGACAACGTGCTGGACGTGACCTTCTGGCCCCTGCCGCAGCAGCGCGACGAGGCCATGGCCAAGCGCCGCATCGGTGTGGGTTTCACCGGCATGGGCAACACGCTGGCCATGCTGTGCCTGCGCTACGACATGCAGGAAGGCCGCGCCATGGCGGCGCGCATTGCGCAATCGATGCGCGATGCGGCGTACCTGGCGTCGGTGGAGCTGGCCCGCGAAAAGGGCGCCTTCCCCAAGTTCGAGGCCGAGCCCTATCTCGCCGCCGGCACCTTCGCCAGCCGCCTGCCCGAGCCGATCAAGGACGCCATTCGCACGCATGGCATCCGCAACAGCCACCTGCTCTCCATTGCCCCCACGGGCACCGTGAGCCTGGCTTTTGCCGACAACGCCTCCAACGGCATCGAGCCACCGTTCTCCTGGATGTACAAGCGCAAGAAGCGCGAGGCCGACGGCAGCACCAGCGAGTACTCGGTGGAAGACCACGCCTGGCGGCTGTACCGCGATCTGGGCGGTGACGTGGATGCCTTGCCCGACTATTTCATCTCGGCGCTGGCCATGCCGGCCGAGGGGCACATCGCCATGATGGAGGCGGTGCAACCCTTTGTGGACACGGCCATCTCCAAGACCGTGAACATCCCGGCCGATTACCCCTACGACGACTTCAAGGATCTGTACCTGCAGGCCTGGCGCGCCCGTCTCAAGGGGCTGGCCACCTACCGGCCCAACGCCATCCTCGGCTCGGTGCTCGAAACCCATGCGGCACCTGAGCCGGCGGCAGCGCCCGTCCCGGTGGCACCGCCCTTCGACCCCATGCGCACGGTGATCGAGAGCCGGCCCAAGGGCGGCCTCTCGGCCGTGGCCGAGAAGGTGGAGTACTGGACGCAGGAAGGCCACAAGACGCTCTACCTCATCGTGTCTTTCCTGCCCGTGCCCACGGGCGTGGGCAACAGCACGGTGGACCGCGCCATCGAGTTCTTCATGCCGGTGGGCCAGAGTGGCGAATCGCAGCAGTGGATCACTGCCAGCATGCGCCTGCTGTCCCTGGCGGCCCGGGGGGGCTTTCTGGAGCGGGCACTGTCCGACATGCGCAAGGTGGCCTGGGACCGTGGCCCCGTGCGCCTGGGTACGCACCAGAAGGACGATGGCACCCGCGTGCCCATGTGGCATGACTCCGAGGTGGCGGCCATGGCCTACGCCATCCAGAACATCCTGGCGCGGCGCGTGACCGATCCGGTGCAGCAGCAGCTGCCGCTGGAAGAGCCTGCACCGCCGGTCAGCGGCATGCCACCCGCCATGGCTGGCAAGAAATGCACTGAATGCGGGGCGCATGCCGTGATCCGCAAGGACGGCTGCGACTACTGCACGCAGTGCGGCCACCTGGGAACCTGTGGGTGACCTCTCGGCCCGTCATTCCGGTGCGGGCGGTGTCGCGCAAGCCCTCGCCCGAGGCGCTGGCGCAGATGGACAAGCGCTGGCGTGTCCGTTACCTGATGCTGGCACCCCATCGTCTGGGGTTTTTTCTGGCGATGGTGGTGCTGGTGGCGTCGGGCCTGTGGTGGGCATTGGTGCAGCTCGACCGGTCCACGGCCTGGCTGGGTCTGCACTATGCGGTGTCGCCCACGCTGGTGCATTCGGCCGGGATGGCGTTCGGCTTCATCCCGCTGTTCTTTTCGGGCTTTCTCTTCACCGCCGGTCCTAAATGGCTGGGGGTGGAGCCCCCGCTGGCGCAGGACCTGCGCGTGCCGCTGGTGTCGCAGGCGGCGGGCTGGCTGCTGTGGCTGGCGGGCGCGCACCTGCATGCCGGTGTGGCCTGGGTGGGGCTGGCGCTGGCCTGCGCCGGTCTGGTCTGGATGACCGTGCAGTTCTGGGGGCGCATACGGCGCAGCCAGGCGCCGGACCAGCTCCATGCCCGTGTCATCGGCACGGCCTGCGTGGTGGGCTGCGCCAGCCTGGCAGGGCTGTGGCTGAGCCTGGTCCTTGAGGCCCACGCCGCAGCGCGGGCCTGGATTTTCACGGGGCTCTGGGGTTTTGTGGTGGTGGTCTACGTCACGGTGGCGCACCGCATGATTCCGTTTTTCACCTCCAGTGCCATGCCCATGGTGGAGGTCTGGCGCCCGTTCTGGGTGCTGTGGCTGATGCTGGCGGCGGCGGCACTGCAGGTGCTGGCGGCATGGCTGGAACTGGCGGGCGTGCCGTCCGGCGCGGCGGGCACGACATGGCTGCTGGTGCATGGCACGCTGCAGCTGGCCGTGGGCGGCGTGCTGGTCTGGCTGGCCTGGGTATGGGGACTGGTGCAAAGCCTGAAGAACAAGCTGCTGGCCATGTTGCACATCGGTTTTCTGTGGCTGGGCATTGCGTTTTTGCTGGGTGGGCTGTCGCAGTGGCTGGTGGGCACGCGGGGTATCGGGGTGCTGGGCCTGGGGGCCTTGCATGCGCTCACCATGGGCTGCCTCGCTTCGCTGATGCTGGCCATGGTCACGCGCGTATCCTGCGGGCACAGTGGCCGCGCCCTGGTGGCCGACCGCATTGCCTGGTCGCTCTTCTGGTGTTTGCAGGCGGCGGCGGTGCTGCGCATCACGGCGGCCGTGCCGGGTGTTGCCGGCCTGCCATGGCCCTGGCTGCTGCCCTTGGCCGCCGGCCTGTGGGCCGCAACCATGGGCGTCTGGGGGCTGCGGCTGGGCCGCTGGTACGGTTGTCTGCGTGCCGATGGACGCCCGGGCTGAATCCAGAGTCAGGATATGACCGATATTCCTTTGCCCCTGGCTGCGCCCGCTGCCGCATCGGACGAGGCCGCGGTGGTGGCCATGGCTGCAGCGCTGATCCAGTCCCGCCAGACCATCCTGCCCAAGCGCCTGGGCGCGCCAGGCCCCGGGCCTGCCGAGCTGGCCGCCATCCTGAATGCGGCGGCCCATGCGCCCGACCATGGCCAGCTGCTGCCCTGGCGCTTTGTGCTGGTGCCCGAGGCAGCGCGTGCCCCATTGGCCGAGGTGTTTGCGCAGGCGCTGCTGGAGCGCGACCCCTGCGCCACGTCCGAGCAGTGCGCGCAGGCGCGCGAAAAGGCCTACCGGGCCCCGGTATTGATGCTGGTGGTGGTGGATGGCGAGCGTGGCGACCCCGAAATCGATGCGGCCGAGCGGCTGGTGTCCGCCGGCTGCGCTGTACAGAATATGCTGCTGACGGCTACCGCACAGGGCTATGGCTCGGCACTGACCAGCGGCAAGGCCCTGAAGGCGACCAGTCTGCGCGCGCTGTTTCAGCTGGCGGCTTCGGAGCAGGCCCTGTGCTTCATCAGCATCGGCACCGTGCTGTCGCGCAAAGCGGCGCGTGCGCGGCCCCTGGCGAGCGCCTACGTCAGCACACTGGACCCGAACCGGGGCGTGGTGCCCGGGTTCTGACGCCGGTCAACTTCTTTCATTGCGAGATTTTCCATGGACATTTCCAGCTTCGACGATCTGCTGCAGGCCGCGCGCCTGCAGCCCGAACCCCAGCGCCTGTTGTTTGTGTTTGCGGCGGTTGAATTGCCCGACGACGCCACCCCCGCCCAGCGCGCGCGCTTTGAAGCCGGGCAGGGCGGCGCCCTGGTGCCATTGATGTGTGTGGACAAGACACCGCAAGAGCTGCCCTCGTTTGCCGCGCTGGTGGACGAGGCGCGCCAGTTCACGGCCCCCGGCCACGACTGGGCGATGGTGTTCGCAGCGGCGCTGTCGGGCACCTTGAACCAGGCCCCCAGCAGCGCCGATGCCGAGGCGCCCCTGCAGCGCATGGTCGATGCCATCAAGGGCGGCGCGCATGGCGCCTACATTCCGTTTGACCGGCAGGGGCAGCCGGTGCGCTTCGGGTAGCCGTGGCCATGGCGACATCCTCGTCGGCCTTGCCCGGTTTCAATGCGCCCTCCGTGGGGTTCGAGCAGCCCTTTGCCATGCTGGAGGCCTGCCACGAGCGCGTGCAGCGCACGCTGGCGCTGCTGCAGCGGCTGCGCGCCCATGTGCCCGAACATGGGGCGGATATACCCGCCCAGCAGGCCGCGCGCGACGTGCTGCGCTACTTCGACATCGCGGCGCCGCTGCACCATGAAGACGAAGAGCTGCACGTGTTTCCCCTGCTGCTGGCGCAAGGCAGCCCCGACGTGGCGGCGCTGGTGCGGCGCCTGCAGCACGACCACTGCTGCATGGCCGCCGACTGGGCTGCCGCACGCCTTGCGCTGCAGGCCCTGGTCGATGGCCGGCAGGCCGGATTCAGCGAGGCCGATGGCGTGGCGTTCGACCACTTCATCGGCCGCTACGACCGCCATATTGCGGATGAAGAAACCCTGGCCTACCCCGCGGCGCAGGCCCTGCTGGCCGCACCGGCCCTGGAGGCCATGGGCAACGAGATGGCGGCCCGGCGCAGAGTGCCAGCGCCCGGGCATTGATACTTTAAAAATAATAGCTGCTTGCGCTTGATGGATCATCGCGTGGGCCTGATTTGACCATCCATGTCCTCGCAAAGGGCGACGCCCGCCATGCCCCAAGGCATGGGCAGGCGAGACGCTGGCAAGGCTGTGGCCGCAGGATACTGGCAGGCTGGTATGCGTAGGCACCTGCTTTTTATCGCCCGTGTAGCAACGACCCTGGCCCTGGCCTGGGCCGCAGCCGCCGCCTGCGTGGCGCTGCACACCCCGCTGCCCTGGATGATCGGCCCGCTCCTGGTCATCTCGCTGCTGTCCATGGGCGGTGCGCCCACCGAAAGCTGGGCGCCGCTGCGCAACACCGGGCAATGGGCCATCGGCGCTGCGCTGGGTCTTTATTTCACGCCGCAAGTGGTGGCACTGGTGGCCAGCCTGTGGTGGGCCATTGTGCTCGGCATCGTGTGGGCGCTGCTGCTGGGCTGGCTGTTTGGCGCCTGGCTGTACCGGCTGCATGCGCCGCGCATGCATGGCGTGCCGGCGTCGATGCTGCGGGCCACCAGCTATTTTTCGGGGGCCATCGGCGCGGCCTCCGAGATGACGCTGCTGGCCGAGCGCGAAAACGCCCGCACCGACCTCGTGGCCGCCAGCCACAGCCTGCGCCTGCTGATCGTCACCGTGACGATTCCGTTTGCGCTGCAGTGGAGCGGTCTGCAGGGCCTCGACATCCTGCCGCCCACCGTGCGCCTGGTGAGCTGGCCCGGCCTGGCGCTGCTGGCGTTACTTACCGGGGCCGGTGCGCTGGCCATGGAGCGGCTGGGCCGCGCCAACCCCTGGTTCATGGGTGCGCTGGTGGTGTCGATGGGGTTGGCCATGGCGGGCCTGACACTGTCGGCCGTGCCCCAGTGGCTGGTCAACGCAGCGCAGTTGGTGATCGGCGTGAGCCTGGGCGTGCGCTTTCGGGCCGATTTTCTGCGCACCGCCCCGCGCTGGCTGGTATCGGTGGTGCTGGGCACGCTGGTGCTGATGGGGGTGTGCGCGCTGTTCGCCGGGGCGCTGGCCTGGGCCACCGGACTGCCCTGGGTGACCCTGCTGCTGGGCACCTCGCCCGGCGGCATCACCGAAATGGCCATCACCGCCAAGGTGCTGCAGCTCGGTGTGCCGGTGGTGACGGCGTTTCAGGTGTGCCGCCTGATCGCGGTGCTGATGCTGGTGGAGCCCCTGTACCGGCGGATCTACCCGCCAGAGGGGCGAAAACGATGACCGGCCAGTAAAACTGGCGCGCCCCAAGGCCGGGGACGCCAATCAAGGGCCGCTCCGCAGCGAGAGCGCCATCCCCCTGCCCGCGAAGCGAACGCGGAGGGGACGAACCCCTCAGGGGGTGCCCCTGTCAGTGCACGACGACCGGGTTCTGCGCCAGACCGGCGTAGCGGTCCAGGGCGTCTTCCACCTCCTCCTGGGTCGGGGTGTCGCGTTGCCAGGCCAGGATTTGCTGCTGGAACATTTCGGCCCAGGATCCGTCCAGATACACCTCCTTGCCCGATCGCTTGTCCACAATTTCAAAGCCGTGGCGGGCCAGTTGGGGCTTTGGCGGTGCAGTGTCGTTCAGTGGGCCCTCTTTTTGCTCCACGGCGTCGGGCAGCATGTGGACCACCACAAAGGAGTCAGAGTCGTAGAGCATGTGCATGGCGTTCCCCCAGTCGATATAGGAATCAGATGACAGCGGGCGGTCAGAGTTCAAGTCCCAAGGCTCCCGGTACCTGATGCTTTGCAGTATTTCACGAAAAACGGCCTGCGTCGGGTTTGTGGGGATGAATTGCCACCGGGGCACCGGCAAGCAACACCTGGGAACACCTGGGCGATCAGGGCGGGCCGCTGTTGCGCAGGCGCAGGTCGGCAAAGTCGCCATTGGCCTGGGTCAGGCGGATGCGCACGGGCATGTAGCCCAGGTCGGGGGCCAGCCACAGTTCGGCCTTCTGGTCGTAATCGCGGCGCGGCAGGCGCTGCAGCTTCCAGGCCAGCAGGGGGCCGGCGGGCAGGTCCAGCGTTTCCTGCCCCTCGATCGAGAAGGTCCACCGGTCGGCGCTGCGGGCACTGGCGGTGGTCAGGGTGACCTGGGTGCCCGGCACGAACCGCCCCGGGTCGGCTGCCAGCATGGCACCGAGCTGGATGAACACGCTCAGGCGGTCTTGCGCGCCGGGCCCCACGGCCGCCTGCGGGGTGTTGGCGCTGAAGGTGATGCGGCCCTGGGCATGGTCAAAATGGGCAGCCTGTTCGCTGCGCGAGCGGTCGGCAAAGCGCTCGGGCTGCAGCCCCTGCGCGGTGATCTGACCCACACTGCCCTGGGAGCGGGTGCCCAGCAGAAAGGCGCTGATCTCCTGGCGGGCTTCGTAGCGGCTGCCGTCGTGCTGCCAGAACAGCTCGGCGCTGGCGCTGTAGTTGAATTTTTTGGCCTGCCCGCTGACATCAAAGGCCAGGCGCACCGGCGCGGGCAGGCGCACGGCGAAGCTGGTGGCGTCGGCCGCCGGGCCTGTGGCGCTGCCGGGAGGGCTGATGTCCACGCCGGCGCCCAGGGGATTGTCGGGGACCGTGGGCGATGGAATGGCCGGCGTGCTGGCGTCGGGCGCAGGGGCGGTGGCCACGGCATCGGCATCGGGCATTTCGGATGTCGGCGTGCCCGCGGTGTCTACCACCGCGTCGGGCGGTGGGACTTCGCCGGGGTTGTCGGGCGGCGCCGAAGGCGTGGGGGGGAGCTCGGTGGCTGCCTTCGCTGCGTGCTGCGTCGCCGGGGGGGCGGCGGGTTTCTTGCGCACCGCCGCGGGGCGGGCAGGCGCGGGAGGTGCAGGCGGTGCGGTGGGCGCCGCGGCCGGCGGCGTGGGGGCAATGCTGCGTGTGCTGAAAACCTGTGCGGCGGGGGGGAGGGACGGGCTGCTGTCCCAGGCCATGGGCATGCCCTGCAGCACCAGCCAGTGCAGCGCCAGCACCAGGGCGGTCAATACAAGGAGTGGCCGGCGTGGCATGGCGGGGTTCCTGCAGGCGTCAGGCGCGGACCGCGCCCAGGTGGTGCGGCAGCCGGGTGGCCTGGCTCCGCGCTTCCTGCAGCAGAAAGCCGACCTCCACGGACGGGGTGCCGGCACGTTCTTCTTTATTCATTCCCACCAAAAATTTGCGAATTTTGTTCAGTTGAATCCATGGAACCCCGCGTAATCTTGTGGGGTTTGCGCCATTTCCGCCATTTCTGTTGAGACGAAGGTTCTGTTCCCCATGAAACTTGCCACCTACAAAGACGGCTCGCGCGACGGCCAACTGGTCGTCGTCTCCCGCGACCTGGGCACGGCCCATTATGCGACCGGCATTGCCAGCAAGCTGCAGCAGGTGCTGGACGACTGGGGCTTCCTGTCGCCCCAGCTGCAGGACCTGTACGACCAGCTCAACAACGGCCGCGCGCGCCACGCCTTCCCCTTTGACCCCGCCCGGTGCATGGCCCCGCTGCCGCGTGCCTACCAGTGGGCTGACGGTTCGGCCTACATCAACCACGTTGAACTGGTTCGAAAAGCCCGCAACTCCGAGGTTCCAGAGAGCTTCTACACCGATCCGCTGATGTACCAGGGCGGCAGCGATGATTTCATTGGACCCTGCGACGACGTGGTGGTGCCCAGCGAGGCCATGGGCATCGATTTCGAGGCCGAGATCGCCGTCATCACCGGCGACGTGAAGATGGGCACCAACGCCAACCAGGCGCTGGACGGCATTCGCCTGGTGATGATTGCCAACGACGTGAGCCTGCGCAACCTGATTCCGGCCGAGCTGGCCAAGGGTTTTGGCTTCTTCCAAGCGAAGCCCGCCACCGCCTTCGGTCCCGTGGCCGTGACGCTGGACGAACTGGGCGATGCCTGGGACCACGGTCGCCTGCACCTGACCGTGCAGTCCACCTGGAATGGCCGCAAGGTCGGCATGTGCGACGCCGGCCCCGAGATGACCTTCCACTTCGGCCAACTCATCGCGCACATCGCCAAGACGCGCAATGTGCGGGCGGGCTCCATCGTGGGCAGCGGCACCGTCAGCAACCAGGGCGTGGAGCAAGACGGCCGCACCGAATGGCCCAAGGGCTACAGCTGCATCGCCGAAAAGCGCTGCATCGAGACCATCCAGGACGGCAAGCCTTCCACCGAGTTCATGAAGTTTGGCGACACTATCCGCATCGAGGTCAAGGGCAAGGACGGCGCCAGCATCTTCGGTGCCATCGACCAGGCGATTGCATCGCCTGAGGGGGGATGAGTGGTGGCGTCATTTTTCAGAACCTGACTTTTGGCCCATGCGGCAGGGCAGACCGGTGGGCGCAAGGGTTTTGTCCGGGGCGACAGGGGTGCAGGCGGCTTCGCGCGGACAATGGGCAGTCCGTCCACCGGGCTTGCTGGCCTGGCGGTTTTTTCCCATCACTGCCCTGCGTTCCTGCCGCCTGCCGGGCCATCCGGTGCGGCAAGGGGCACGGTGGTGCGCCAACCCCCCCCATTGCCATGCTGAATTTCGACTTCCACAACCCCACCCACATCGTTTTCGGCCAGGGCCGCATCGCCGACCTGGCGAAGCTGGTGCCCGCAGCGGCCAAGGTGCTGATCCTGGTGGGCGGCGCCAGTGCCGAAAAGACCGGCACGCTGGCCGAAGTGCGCGCCGCGCTGGGCGAACGGCAGCACGCCACCTTCCGCGGCATCGAACCCAACCCGAGCTTCGAAACTTCGATGCAGGCCGTCGAGCAGACCCGCGCCGGCGGGTTCGACTTTCTGCTGGCCGTGGGGGGTGGTTCGGTGATCGATGCCACCAAGTTCATCGCCGCTGCCGTGCACTTTGAGGGCGATGCCTGGGCCATCCTCGAAAAGCGCGGCCGCAACATCACGCGGGCCGTGCCGTTTGGCGCCGTGCTCACGCTGCCCGCCACGGGCTCGGAGATGAACAACGGCGGCGTGATCACGCACCGGGGCAAGGGGGCCAAGCTGTCCTTCAGCAGCGTGCACAGCTACCCCAGGTTCTCGGTGCTCGACCCCACCAAGACCTACACGCTGCCGCCGCAGCAACTGGCCAACGGCGTGGTCGACGCTTTCGTGCACACGGTGGAGCAGTACCTGACCTATCCGGTCAACGCACCCGTGCAGGACCGCTTTGCCGAGGGCATTTTGCAGACGCTGATCGAGATCGGCCCGCGCTTGCTGACCGCACCCGAGCCTGTGTACGACGACCGCGCCAACCTCATGTGGGCCGCCACCATGGCGCTCAATGGCCTGATCGGCGCCGGCGTGCCGCAGGACTGGGCCACGCACATGATCGGGCACGAACTCACCGCGCTGCACGGCATCGACCATGCCCGCACGCTGGCGATTGTGCTGCCCGCGCTGCTGAATGAGCGCCGTGGCCCGAAGCGCGCCAAGCTGCTGCAGTATGGCGAGCGCGTGTGGGGCATCGCCAGCGGCACGGATGACGAGCGCATCACCGCCGCCATCGAGCGCACGCGCGCCTTCTTTGAAAGCATGGGCATCGCCACGCGCCTGTCGGGCTATGGCCTGGGCGCGGAGGTGGTGGACACCGTGGTGGCCCAGCTCGAAGCGCATGGCATGGTGCAGCTGGGCGAGCAGCGCGAGATCACGCCCGCCGTGAGCCGCCGCATCCTTGCAGCCGCGCTGTAACCGGACGGGGGGGCTGGATATTGACCTTTTGAACGGGGCTGGTTTTGGCGGGTGATTTACAGTGAGCGCCTATCCTGCGGGAGAGAGGGGCGCGATCCGCCTCCGCCGAAGGCGCAAACTCCCATCATCGCTCAGGCAAACCGGACCGCAGGAGACCATCGCCGACTGGAGAGAGGCCGCCGCCCTGCGCAACGCAGGCGGGGGCCCACCGAAGGGGCAGGCTGCCCAGGCAGCCGAAACTCTCAGGTAAAAGGACAGGGGGAGCGGCGCCGCAGGCCCGTCATGGCACGGGTCCTGCCCTAGCCAGAGTTCCCCCTGATGCACCCATCGTCGCCTGTTGCCGCACCTGCCCCTTCGCCCAAAAAGCACCCGATCCTGAAGTTTCTCGCGGGTTTTTTCCTGGGGCTGACCGTGGCAGGCAGCGCGGGCGGGGCCTATGTGCTGCACATGGTGTGGCAGCAGCTGCCAGAGGTGGACCACCTGGCCGACTACGATCCCATGCTGCCGATGCGCATCTATGCCAGGGACGGCACGCTGCTGGCGGAATATGGCGAGGAGCGCCGGGAATTCGTGCCGATAGGACAGATCCCGCTGCAGGTGCGCCAGGCGCTGCTGGCCATCGAAGATGCCCGCTTTTATGAGCATGGCGCGGTGGACTTCACCGGACTGGCGCGCGCTGCGCTGCGCAATGTGGTATCGGGGGAGCATGTCCAGGGTGCCAGCACCATCACGATGCAGGTGGCGCGGGTGTTCTTTCTGAGCCGCGTCAAAACCTACAGCCGCAAGCTCATGGAAATCTTGCTGGCCTACAAGCTCGAAGCCACCTACAGCAAGGACAAGATCCTGGAGCTGTACATGAACCAGATCTATCTGGGCGAGCGTGCCTACGGCTTTGCGGCTGCGGCATCGGTGTACTTCGACAAGACACTGGACGAGCTGACGGTGGCCGAAGCCGCCGTGCTGGCCGGACTGCCCAAGGCGCCGTCGGCGTACAACCCCGTTGTGAACCGCGAGCGCGCCATCATCCGCCAGCAGTACATCCTGCAGCGCATGCACGCACTGGGCTACCTGGATGCGCCCGCCTACCAGGAGGCGCGGGCACAGGCACTGACGCTGCGAACGCAATACCGTTCCATCGAGCCGGCCGCCGCCTTTGCCGTGGAACAGGCCCGCAAGATGGTGCTGGAGCAGTATGGCGAAGACGCGTATGCGCTGGGCCTGGATGTCGTCACCACCCTCAGCGTTCCCGCGCAGCGCGCGGCCACGCGTGCGCTGCGCGCGGGCATTCTGGGTGCGCAGGATGCCCGTGGCTATGCCGGCCCCGAGGGGCGCATCCAGGGCGCAGTTCCGGGTGATATGCCGGCCGCTGACCCCCGCGCCCTGCGCGCCGCGCTGGCGCCCTACCGCGACAGCGGGGAACTGCGTGCCGCCCTGGTGCATGCGGCGTCCGAGGCCGAGGGCATTGCCGCATGGCTGCGCGATGGCACGCCGGTGCGGATACCGCGCAGCCGGCTCAACGCCAGCGCGCGTGCCGCCCTGAAGCCCGATGCGCCCGCGCGGCGGCGCATTGCGCCGGGCGCGGTGATTCGCGTCGTGGCCGATGCCCGTGAAAGGTGGGATCTGGGCCAGTTGCCGGGCATGGAGGGCGCGCTGGTCTCCATGGACACGGAAACCGGCGACATTCTGGCGCTCACGGGGGGCTTCGACTACGCCTTCAACCAGTTCGACCACGCCGTGCAGGCCTTTCGCCAGCCGGGCTCGACCTTCAAGCCGTTCATCTTTTCGGCGGCGCTGGAGAAAGGCTATGCCCCGGGCACCTTGATCGACGATACGCAGCGTGTGGTGACCCCTGCCGCCCGCGGCCGCCCCGCCTGGAGCCCGCGCAACTACGGCGGCAACTACGAGGGCTTCATCACCGCACGGCGCGGCCTGGTGCGCTCCAAGAACCTGGTGGCCGTCAACCTGATGGACGCGGCCGGGGTTCAGTACGTGCAGGAGTTCGCCACCCGCTTTGGATTCTTGCCCGAACGCAATCCACCCCGGTTGCCGCTGGCCCTGGGGGCGGGCGCCATCACGCCGCTGCAGCTGACGCAGGCCTATGCCGTGTTTGCCAACGGCGGCACCCTGGTGCAGCCCCGGCTGATCCACCAGGTGAGCGAGCGCGGCGGCGCGGTGCTGTACGCAGCGAACGCGCCATCGCCCCGTGCGACCGTGGTGTCCGAGCGCAATGCCTTCGTGCTGGACAGCATGCTGCGCGACGTGGTGCAGCACGGCACCGGCCGGCGTGCGAAGGCGCTGGGCCGCCCCGATGTGGCCGGCAAGACCGGTACCTCCAACGATGCGCGGGATGTGTGGTTCGCCGGCTATTCATCGGGCGTGGCCTCTGTCGTGTGGATGGGCTACGACCAGCCGCGCAGCCTGGGCCGGCACACCGGGGGAACCCTGGCCCTGCCCGTGTGGACAGAGTACATGGCCGAGGCGGTGCAGGGGCGCACGCCGGTATCGCGCACCCTGCCGCTGGACCTGATGCGCTTCGGCGAGGACTACGTGTACCCGGAATATGTCTTCGGGACCTGCGTGGATGACCGCAAGGCCTTTGTCCAAAGCCCCTTCGAGTGCGGCCCGGACGGGCACCGCCCTCGCGTGGGAAATTCTGCCGATACAGGGTGAAATGGCCGATAACGCTTGATGGGCAGGCGTTGGAAGCTATAAATACAGGCGTATTTTCAAGGCGAACAAGGCAACGCGCCGTCAGGCCGGCACGGCGTGGACCTCCACTTCCACCAGGCAGTCGTAGAACGTCGGCGCCCGCCCCAGGTCGGTCAGGGCCTGGCTGGTGACCTCGTTCACATTCGTCCCATCCAGCCCCAGCTTGCGCCACCACACGCCCAGACCGTTGACCACGCCGGGCCGCGCGCGGCGCGAGACGGTGGCGTGGCAGCGGTAGCTGCCGCGGTCGTTGAACACGCGCACCACGGCGCCATCGGCAATGCCGCGTGCGGCAGCGTCATCGGGGTGCATCTCCAGCACGGGGCGGCCTTCGATGGCGCGCAGGCTCTGCACGTTGACGAAGGTGGAATTCAAAAAATTGCGCGCGGGCGGCGAGATCATGGCCAGCGGGTAGCGGGCAGATGTGCCCTGCAGCTCGTGGTTGGGCAGGTGGTCGGGCAGGCCGTCCAGGCCCTGCGCGGCCAGGCGGGCGCTGAAGAATTCGCACTTTCCGCTGGGCGTGGGAAAGCCACCCTCGGCAAACGGTGCATCGGGCAGCGCCAGCGTGGCAAAGCCCTGGGTTTCGAGCAGCGCGTAGTCCACGGCGTCGCCAAAGGCCTGGCGGCACAGGGCCTCGTCGCTGTCGGCAAAGCAGGGCTCGGTGAAGCCCATGCGCGCGGCCAGGTCCCGGAAGATCTGCGCATTGCTGCGCGCCTGACCCTGGGGCGCGATGGCCGGGCGGTTGAGCAGCACGTCGGTGTGCCCGTAGGCGAGGTGCACGTCCCGGTGCTCCAGCTGCGTGGTGGCGGGCAGGATGTAGTCCGCGTAGTCGGCCGTGTCGGTGCGAAAGTGCTCCAGCACCACGGTGAACAGGTCTTCGCGGGCGAAGCCGCGCACCACCTTGCCGGAATCGGGCGCCACGGCCACGGGGTTGCTGTTGTAGACCACCAGGGCCTCGATGCGGGGGCCAAAGTCGGGTGCGGTGGCGCGCAGCAGGTCGTCACCGATGCGCACCATGTTGAGCGTGCGCGGTGTGCGCTCCGGCATCAGGTCGGGGCGCTGCAACATGGCGCGTTGCACCGGAAACTGGCCCGCGCTCGACAGCAGCATGCCGCCGGCCCGGTGGCGCCAGGCGCCCGTCAGCGCGGGCAGGCAGGCCACGGCGCGCACCGCGTTGCCGCCGCCGCGCACGCGCTGCATGCCGTAGTTCAGGCGGATGGCGGCGGGCTGGGTGGTGCCGTAGTCCTTGGCCAGCTGGCGGATCTGCTCCACCGGCACGCCGCAGACCTCGGCGGCGCGCTCGGGCGGCCATTGCAGGGCGCGTTCGCGCAGCGCCTCCCAGCCCAGGGTGTGGCGGGCGATGTAGTCGGGGTCCAGCCAGTCGTGGGCGATCAGCTCGTGCATCAGCGCCAGGGCCAGCGCGGCATCGGTGCCGGGGCGGAGCTGGATGTGCTCGTGGCATTTGTCGGCGGTCTCGGTCTTGCGCGGGTCGATGCACACCAGCCGGGCGCCATTGCGCTTGGCCTGCTGGGCGTAGCGCCAGAAATGCAGGTTGCTGCCAATCGAGTTGCTGCCCCAGATGAGAATGAGCCTGGATTCCGCGAAGAACTCCACCTTCATGCCCAGCTTGCCACCCAGGGTCTGCACCAGCGCTTCGGCACCGGCCGAGGCGCAGATAGTGCGGTCGAGCTGCGAAGCCCCCAGGCGGTGAAAGAAGCGCCGGTCCATGCTCTCACCCTGCACCAGGCCCATGGTGCCGGCGTAGCTGTAGGGCAGGATGGCTTCGGGGGCGCGTGCCGCAATGCTTTGCAGGCGCTGCGCGATGTCGGCCAGTGCCTCGTCCCAGCCCACCGGGGCAAACTGCCCGCTGCCCTTGGGGCCGGTGCGCTTGAGCGGGGTGAGGATGCGTTCGGGGTGGTAGCTGCGCTCGGTGTAGCGCGACACCTTGGCACACAGCACACCGTCGGTGTGCGGGTGATCGGGGTTGCCCTGCACGCGGGTGGCCACGCCGTTTTCCACGGTGGTGATCAGGGCGCAGGTGTCGGGGCAGTCGTGGGGGCAGGCCCCGCGCACCTGCGCCTGTATCGGCGCAGGCTGTGGGGTATTTGCGGTAGAAGGCGGGGGCATACGGTGGGTGGTCGTTAAACTGGCAGAAGGGGGTGATCGAAGCGTGCATATCTTGCGCCAGATCCAGGGAGACTGCGTGCCGGTAGCGCAGGGGGGATCGCCCTCGATTCACAAGAAAAGAGATTTCACCATGAACCAATCCGTCATCGGGCGCAGACAATTTTCGGTGGGCCTGGGCGCCGCAGCGCTGGGCGGTTTCAATCTGGCGCGGGCGCAGGGTGAAGGGCACATCGTGCTGGGGCAATCGGCCGCCTTCACGGGCCCCGCGGCACAGCTGGGCATCCAGTTCAACCGGGGCGCCAAGCTTTTTTTCGACCGGCTCAATGCCCAGGGCGGCGTGGGCCGGCGCATGGTGGAAATTCGTACCATGGACGACGGCTACGAGCCCGACCGCTGCGCCGAAAACACCCGAAAGCTCATTGCCGACGATGTGTTCGCGCTGTTTGGCTATATCGGCACGCCCACCAGCCTGGCGGCGCTGCCGATTTTCACCCAGGCCAAGGTGCCGTTTTTTGGTCCCTTCACGGGCGCCGAGGCCCTGCGCCAGCCGTTCAACCGCCTGATTTTCCATGTGCGCGCGTCGTACTACGACGAAACCGCGCTCATCGTGCGCCAGCTCACCAACCTGGGGCTCAAGAAGATCGCGGTGTTCTACCAGAACGACGCCTACGGCAAGGCCGGGCTCGATGGCGTGACCCGGGCCCTGGCCGATCTCAAGCTGGCCCCGGTGGCCACGGCCACGGTGGAGCGCAATTCCTCCGATGTGAGGGCGGCGGTGGCCAAGCTGGTGCCCGCCATGCCCGACGCGGTGGTGCAGATTTCGGCCTATGGGGCCAGCGCGGCTTTTGTGCGCGCAGCGCGCAAGGCGGGCTTTGGCGGCACCTTTTACAACGTGTCGTTTGTGGGCACGCAGGCGCTGGCCGATGAGCTGGGCAAGGATGGCGCGGGCGTGGTGGTGTCGCAGGTCGTGCCTTCGCCCTACCAGCCCTCGCGTCCGATCACGCGCGAGTTTCTGGACACCATCAAGAAGGGCGGCAACAAGGTGCAGGCCAACTACTCCAGCCTGGAAGGGTATCTGGCGGCCCGCATTTTCACCGAAGGCCTGCGCCAGGGGCTGGCCGGCGGCAAGCTCAGCCATGACAGCTTCATTGCAGGCCTCGAAGCCCTGGGCCCGCAGGTGATTTCCGGGTTTCCGGTGTCCTTCAGCGCATCGGACCACACGGCCTCGCATTTTGTGGAGATGTCGATGCTGACCGGCGACGGGCGCGTGCGGACCTGACGCAACGTCGCGGCCCGTCGCGCCGCGTGCGCTTGCGGGTTGCGGTGTCTCTAGGCCAGCGTGCGGGCGCGCGCGAGGCCTTGCATGAACGCCTCGCAGCGCGCCAGTTGCGCGAGGCTCACGTATTCATCCGGCTGGTGCGCCTGCTGGATGCTGCCGGGCCCGCACACCACGGTAGAGATGCCGGCATTCTTGAACAGCCCGGCCTCGGTGCCAAAGGCCACGAGCGTTGTGCCTTTCTCGCCGGTCAGTTCCTGCGCCAGGCGTGTCACCGGGTCGTCCTTGCTGCCCAGAAAGCTGGGGATCTCGCAGATGGTCTCGAACGCGATGCCTGCCGTGGGCGCCACTTTCTTCATGGCCGGCTCCAGCGACTGGGCATAGGCCACCACCTCGGCCTGCATCTGCGCGGCATTGGCGGTGGGCAGGTCGCGAAACTCGTAGCGGAACTCGGCATCGCGCGGGACCACGTTGTCGGCAATGCCGCCGTGAAACTGGCCCACGCTGGCCGTGGAGAAGGGCACGTCAAAGCCTTCGAAGCGCGGCCCATGGCGCTCGAACCCCTCGGCCATGTCGCGCACGCGGCCCACCACGCGCGCTGCCATCTCGATGGCGTTGACCGAATGCGGCGTGAGCGATGAATGCGCCTCCTTGCCGCGCACGCAGCACCGGTAGCGGTACACGCCCTTGTGGGCGATGGCGGGGACCATGCGGGTGGGTTCGCCCACGATGCAGGCCAGCGGGCGGATGCCGGCGTCGCGCAGGTCGGCAATCAGCTCTTTGACGCCAAAGCAGCCGATCTCTTCCTCGTAGCTGAACGCCAGATGGATGGCAAACGGTGCATTGCTGTTCAGAAAATGTTCGGCCTGCGAGAGGGCAATGCCGATGAAGGCCTTCATGTCGGCACTGCCGCGGCCGTAGAGGCTGGCGCCCTCGGGGCCGTCTTGCACCACGGCGCCCAGCGGGTCCACGCTCCAGTCCTGGCCGTCCCAGGGCACGGTGTCGGTGTGGCCCGACAGGATCACCCCGGCAGGCTTGCCTTCGCCCAGGGTGGCAAACAGGTTGGCCTTGGTCTTGTCGGCATTGAAGGTGAGGCGGCTTGTGACGCCCAGCCGGGCCAGATGGTCGCGGATGAAGTGGATCAGCGCCAGGTTGGAGTGGTGGCTGACGGTGTTCATGCGCACCAGGGTCTGCGCAAGTTCGAGGGCGTGGGTGGATGGCGTCATGTGGCGGTGCAGATAAACCCCCTGTGGCGAAGACCGTGGAGCGGGGCTAGACTGTCTTGATCGTAAGGGTACACATCATGAACGTTATCGATTCCATCGTCACCCAGGCCGCCAGCATTGCCGCCGTGCGCCGGGACATCCACGCCCATCCCGAGCTGTGTTTTGAAGAGGTGCGCACCGCCGACGTGGTGGCGCAAAAGCTCACCGAATGGGGCATTCCCATCCACCGCGGGCTGGGCAAGACCGGTGTGGTCGGCATCGTGAAGGGGCGCGATGGCGGCGCCAGCGGCCAGGCCATCGGCCTGCGCGCCGACATGGACGCCTTGCCCATGCAGGAGTTCAACACCTTCGCACACGCCAGCCAGCACCCCGGCAAGATGCACGCCTGTGGCCACGATGGCCACACGGCCATGCTGCTGGCGGCGGCGCAGCACTTTGCCACGCACCGCAACTTTGACGGCACCGTGTACCTGATCTTTCAGCCGGCCGAGGAGGGCGGTGGCGGTGCGCGCGTGATGATCGAAGACGGCCTGTTCGCGCAGTTCCCGATGCAGGCCGTGTTCGGCATGCACAACTGGCCCGGCATGCCTGCCGGCACCATGGCCGTAAGTTCCGGGCCGGTGATGGCGTCCAGCAACGAGTTCAAGATCACCATCCGTGGCAAGGGTGGCCATGCGGCGTTGCCGCACACCGGCATCGACCCCGTGCCCATTGCCTGCCAGATGGTGCAGGGCTTCCAGACCATCATCAGCCGCAACAAGAAACCCGTGGATGCCGGCGTGATCTCGGTCACCATGATCCATGCAGGCGAGGCCACCAATGTGGTGCCCGACCACTGCGAACTGCAGGGCACGGTGCGCACCTTCCGGCACGAGGTGCTGGACCTGATCGAGGCACGCATGCAGCAGGTGGCCGAGCACACCTGCGCCGCGCACGAGGCCACCTGTGCGTTCGAGTTTGTGCGCAACTACCCGGCCACCGTGAACTCGCCTGCCGAGGCCGAATTCGCCCGCAAGGTCATGGTGGGCATCGTGGGTGAAGAACGTGTGGTCGCCCAGGAGCCCACCATGGGCGCCGAGGACTTTGCCTACATGCTGCAGGCCAAGCCCGGTGCGTATTGCTTCATCGCCAACGGCGATGGTGCGCACCGCGAGATGGGCCATGGCGGCGGGCCCTGCACGCTGCACAACCCGAGCTACGATTTCAATGACGACCTGATCCCGCTGGGCGCCACCTACTGGGTGCGACTGGCCGAGGAGTGGCTGGCAGCGGCCCGCAGCTGACGGGCCGAGGCCGCCGCGGTGCCGGGTTCTGCCACGGACAGTGCGCACAAGTTCCCCCGGCGGCCTCGCCGTCCCCCTTCCTGTTGTCACCTGTTCAGGACATCCCATGATCGGTATCGCCCAGGCGTTTGCGCCCACCTACGCGCGTGCACGCACGCAGTTCCTGGAGGCTGCCGCCACGGCCAGCCTGCCCATCGAATCGCACCGCCATCCGCTGCCGGGGCGCGAGGGCGAAGACCTGGCGATGGATGTGGTGCGCGATGGTCCGCCGGACGCCGACAAGCTGCTCATTGTCAGCAGCGGCTGCCACGGCGTGGAGGGCCATTGCGGCAGTGGCGTGCAGGTGTTTGCGCTGCACGACCAGGAGTGGCGCGACAAGGCGCATGCGCAGGGCGTGGCCGTGCTCTACATCCATGCGCTCAATCCCCATGGGTTCTCGCATATCCGCCGCGCCACGCACGAAAACGTGGACCTGAACCGCAATTTCCACGACTTCAGCCAGCCCCTGCCGGTCAATACGGCCTACCGCGAAGTGGCGCCGCTGCTGCTGCCCGATGCGTGGCCGCCACAGGCGGACAACGTGAGGGACGTGCAGGCCTGGATTGCCGGGCATGGCGCGGCCGCCTGGCAGGCCGCCATCACGCGTGGGCAGCATGAGTTTGCCGGCGGCCTGTTTTATGGCGGCACCGCGCCGACCTGGAGCAACCGCACGCTGCGCGCGGTGCTGCGCCAGCATGGCAGCCGGGCCTCGCGCGTGGGCTGGATCGATCTGCACACGGGCCTCGGGCCCAGCGGCCTGGGTGAGCGCATCCACTGCGGCCCCGACGATGCCGCCGCCGTGCAGCGGGCGCGGCAGTGGTGGGCGGGCGGCGGCGCCACGCCCGTCACCTCGCTGCATGACGGTTCCTCCAGCTCGGCCTTCCTCACGGGGCTGATGTGGACCGCCATCGGGGACGAATGCCCCCAGGCCGAATTCACCGGCATGACCATGGAATACGGCACGCAGCCCCTGGAGGACGTGCTGCAGGCCCTGCGCGCCGAGCACTGGCTCCATCTCCACCCCGAGGCCTCCGCCGCACAGGCCGCGCAGATCAAGGCCCAGACGCTGGCCGCGTTCTACACCGATTCGGATACCTGGAAAGGCCAGGTCATCAGCCAGGCGCGGCAGTCGATGTTCCAGGCGGTGCAGGGGCTGAGAGACTGAGAGTCTTTTGCCCATGTCCGCCTTGCACGCCAAAACCCCCCTGCTCGTCGTTGCAAATGCGCGCCAGAGCCGGCGCTATGGCTGTGCTTCTGCAGCCCAGGATCAGCGGCGTTTTGACGCGCCTTCCGGGCATGGGCAAAAAACTCTCAGCCTCTGGGCAGGCCCTAAGAGCCTTATATGGACGCCCCGAATAAGCCAAGCCCTCACTCACTGAAGTCAAGACGGTAGAGATTGCACCCGTATAT